>JAZSRU010000087.1:0-39214 GCA_045538635.1 Victivallaceae bacterium | reverse complement strand
GGCAGGTCTGAACATAGTGTGGTAGCAAAGGTGAACTTTTGCAAACTATTTCTAAAGATTTTTTCGGTACTCACCGGCAAAGCCGGTGGTTTTATTGACCTGAAGGTGTATAAAAAAAATCGCTCTGTATAACAACAGAGCGATTCATATTTTTTCAGTTATATATTATTTTGCACCGTACTGAACATAATAAGCGTCAATAGCAGCCTTGAGAGTATCGTCGATGATAACTTTGCCTTTGTAAGGCTTGTTGTAAAGATGTTCGACAACTTCAGCCATTGTAACAATAGCAGTAGTTTTGAAACCGTACTTTTCAGAAATTTCAGCAAGTGCGCTCTTTTCGCCCTGTCCGCGTTCCATACGGTCAACGCTGACGACCAGACCGAGGACATCGACATTGCCCTGAGCCTTGATAATGGGCAGAGTTTCTTCAATAGAGGTTCCGGCAGTAGTAACATCTTCAATAATAACGATTTTGTCATTATCAGCAATCGGGCTGCCGAGCAGGATGCCTTTATCGCCGTGATCTTTGACCTCTTTGCGGTTTGAGCAGTAACGGATATCCGCACCGAAATCATCTGCCAATGCCATTGTAGCGGCAACAGTCAGCGGAATACCTTTGTAAGCAGGTCCGAAAAGCACATCAAACTCTGTACCGAAAGTCTGCTGAATGGCGCGGGCATAATAACTTCCGAGCTTACGAAGTTGAGAACCTGTGCGGTAAAAACCGGTATTGACAAAAAACGGAGTCTTGCGTCCGCTCTTGGTGACAAAATCACCGAATTTCAACACATTGCAGTCGATCATAAACTCAATAAATCTCTGTTTGTACTCTTCCATGGCACAATCCTTTCGGTTAAATATAATGTTTAAAGTCAAAAATCAAGACAAAAAAAATGGCAGCCCTACAAGGATTCGAACCTCGACAAAATGATCCAGAATCACTTGTGCTACCATTACACCATAGGGCTGCATAAAAAACTCTTACGAGTTGTTTTTACTTTTTCTTACCTTTCGCGAGGATTTCACGAACTTTTGCTTTGCAACGTTCGAGATAAGCCTTGCGGCGGGCTCTTTTCTGAACTTTATTGCTCTGCTGACCCATTTTTATCTCCTTGTCAGTATTTTTTCTTATAACACTATTTAATGTAACACCATTTTGCTATTTTGCAAATTTTTTATGCAAAAAATATCGATTTTTTATACAAAAACAACCTGAAAGCACTTTTTCAGATAAAAAACGGCACTTTATCAAGCACAAAAGAGCGCCATTCATCATCTTCATAGAAGACTTTGCATAGGAAAAGTCCTCTCCCCGAAGCAGTTGTAGGTCCGAGAGTACGATCTTTTGCCTCAAGCAGAGCTTTCAAGCCGGATTTATCCATTTTGCCGCCGCCGCATTCCAGCAATGCTCCGGTCAAACAGCGCACCATCTTATACAAAAAACCATTGCCGATAAATGAAATACACAAATACTGTCCGAAAACCGCAGTATCTATACGGTAAATCGTCCTGACAGCATCATCAATATCATTCCTGGAACAAACAAAACTCGAAAAATCATGCGTGCCAAGCAGGACTTGTGCGCAATCGTGCAACCGCTCAATATCTATTTTATATTTCGGGCGCAGCGAATAATGATTTGAAAACGGTGTTTCATCTCCGATATTCACCACATAGACATACGCTTTGCCGCAAGCGTCAAAACGGGCATGAAAACTCAACGGCTTCTCAACTATCGTTCTGATCCGTATATCCGGTGGCAGCAGACGGTTCAATGCCTGTTTCAATTTGTCAGGTTTTATATCCGGACGCTCCGGAGCGGGAAATGCGGCGGCAAAATTTATCGCATGCACTCCGGCATCTGTCCGGCTCGAGCCGGTAAGTTCTATCGGTATATTATTATACAAACGGCGCAGAAGTTTCTGAACGACTTCCTGTACCGACAATGAATTGGGCTGAACCTGCCAGCCGCCGTAATTACTGCCGTCAAATGATATTTCCATGAGATAACGCACATGAGCGTTGTATGGTATTTCTTCAATTTTGCGCGGCGGATAAATCTGTTCTGTCATAAAAGTTCCATTGATATTTCGTTCCAGAAAAGCAATCCGTCAGAATTCAAACGGATACTCTCTTCTGTAATTTCCAGCAATCCGGGATATAATTTAGCAACATCCGAAGCTTTTTTCAACATCAAATCCCATGAAAACGGGAATTTTTTCTCCCATTGCACTTTCTGCCACCCTGCAACGGTACGGAGATTTACAGCAAATATCTCCAACATTCTGTTTTCAACAGGAATACGGTCGCTCTCCGCTGCCATTCCATCCATAAAAGCATTGATATCAGCGACTTGTGTCCACCTGTCAATCCCATCAAACGATGCCGCTGACGGTCCGAATCCAAGCAATGTCCCCCCCTGCCACACATCCTTATTATGCTGACACTCTGAATTTACATCCAGCGAATAATTGGATATTTCATACCGCTTGTACGGTCTGAATCCTCCCGCTGCCTCAAACATCATACAAGCAGCATCCTCATCCAGTTCAAAATCCTCTCCGGCAAGTGCAGTTTGCTCCTCAATCGTCAGATTATAAGCCGAAAAATGATCACATCCGGCATCATATACTCTCCGGAGATCATTTTCAAAATCCTCAACCCCCTGCCCCGGTATTCCGTAAATCAAATCTATATTGAAATGTTCAAATGGATTTTTCTGCAGCAGCCGGATCGCATTTTCAATCGAATCCTGAGCAGTAATGCGCCCCAGCATCAAACGGTGTTTTTCTGCGAAAGACTGTACTCCCATACTCAACCGGCTCACTCCGTACTGATGCATAACTGCAATTTTTTCAACCGTCAGCGTTTCCGGATTACTCTCTATTGAAAATTCTTTTATCTTGTTGAAATCAATATACTTATGCAGTATTTTCAACATCTTTTCGAGTTCAGCCCCCGTCAACAATGTCGGAGTCCCCCCTCCGATATAAACGGTTTCAAAATTACTGCAGCTGCTGTTCCGCAAAAAAGCATCCAATTTATCAATATACATGCTTCTGAACTCTCCGGAACAGACAGTTTCAGAATAAAATGCACAATAATCGCATTTGCGCAAACAAAAAGGAATATGAATATAAAGATTTTTCACAGCTCAGTCTTCCGTGATTGCCATCAAAGCATCCCGAACCCGTCCGCATTGAATTTTCATACCTTCTTCGTCCAGATCCGGCGGAATCTCAAGAGGCTCTCCGATAACCAATGTCAATGTTGAAAAAGGTTTCGGTATCTGAAAATTATCCCAGCTGTTCACTGACCAGTAACGCGATGCATTTATGGATACAGGAATGATTTTAGCTCCGTGAACCGATGCCAGATAGATCGGACCGCGGCTCATGGAATATTTCGGTCCGCGCGGTCCATCCGGGGTAAAACTTACATTATAATTGTCATTCAATGCGCGCGTTGCGCCGAGCAGAGCATTTGCCCCCTTCTTTTTGGATGACCCCCGCATAGCTTTGATCCCGAAAAAACTGATAAGATCTGAAACATATTGTCCGTCACGCGAGGCACTTACCACAGCGACAGTCCGCACCCGGGCCTTTTTGGGGAATATCGCAGGGAAATAGAGCAATCTGTTGTGCCATGTCACAGTGATGCACCCGCACGCTGTATCAATAAGATTCAACGGATCGACTATACGGCGGCGGAACAGCAGAAAACACAGGCTGCTCAATATTACATAAGGAATGAAAAATACCCATGTCGGCAGTTTCCTGATACGGCGGAAGCGTTTTTTAATATCTTTCATTTTTCTTTCCGGTTTTACAAATATCTTTCAAAATACATTCGGGACATTGCGGATTGCGGGCGGCACAAACTGCCCGTCCGTGAAATATCAGCAAATGGGAAAAATTCCCCAATTTATCCCCTGCCATACGGCAATTCACCATAAACTCCAGTTTCTCCGGATCATCACTGCGCGACAACCCGAGTTTAACCAAAAGTCTGCGCACATGAGTATCGACTGGAAATCCCGGTTTATCAAATGCATTTGACAGCATTACATTGGCAGTTTTGCGTCCGACACCCGGCAGCATCAGCAAATGTTCCATATCCGACGGGACCTGTGAATCAAAATCCTGCACCAGCATTTTCGCCGCGGCGACAATATTTTTGGCCTTGGCTTGAGCCAATCCCGAACTTTTTATCAATTCAAAAACTTCCTCAACAGGCGCCTCTGCCATTTTCTCCGGAGTGCCGAATTTAAGAAAAAGAGCGGGAGTGATAATGTTTACCCTTTTGTCTGTGCATTGAGCAGAAAGTATCACCGCCACCAGCAATTCAAACGGATTGCGATGCACCAGCGGACATTTACATTCACCGTAAACAGAATACAGCAAATCATAAATTCTGCTCAATTTTTCAGTTTTCAGGTCGTGAATCATGAACTCCTGCCGTCTGTCAATTATTTATGAGCTGCCATAAACATTTTCAAATGACGGATATAATTTGCAGCACCGCCCCGCTGATATCCGGTTCTGGCGATAACTGAACCGTCATCCTTGAGCAGCAGAACAGTCGGAAATCCGGTAACACCGTATGTATCACGCAATTTTTCATTCTGCATTTTCAATTCAGCCGGCAATTCTTTGCGGGCGGGAAAATCTGCGATAACGCTTATGACATTTTCCGCCGCCCACTCTTTGAATTCAGGTGTTGAAAAAACTTCCTGATCCAATTTCACACACCAGCCGCACCAATCCGAACCGCTGAAAATCAACAGTATCGGCTTATTATTTATCTTTGCCTGCGATTTGGCAACTTCAAAATCTGTCATAAGTTCAAATCCTTTCTTTGCTTTTTTCACACTTTCTGCGGCATTCTTCTGTGTATTGTTTGAGGAATCACATCCGCAAATCACCATACATACAAGAACTGTAAACAACGTTATAAAAGTTTTTTTCATAATCACCTCCTGCCATAAAATAACGGCTCAAGCGCAAATGTCAAGAAAAAATGCATAAAAAAGTTCACATATAAGTTTAATAATACATATTATTCTATTTGATTTTTGCATCTCTAATGCTAAATTAAAACATAACAAATTAAAAAAAAGGAATTTTTTATGAATAATTTTGAATGCAAATACGGATATTTTGACACCGCCAACCGCGAATATGTCATTACCACCCCCTTGACCCCGAAACCGTGGATCAATTACCTTGGCGGTATCGGCGAACTGGATGCCTTTGTTTCCAACCGCGCCGGTGGTACTGTCTGGTACAAACAACCGCACACCGGCCGTCTGACCCGCTATCAATATCAGGCTCTGCCCGAAGATTCCCCCGGCTTTTACCTTTATATCAAAGAAAACGATACTGTCTGGAATCCATCTTTCATGCCGTCAAAAACCGCTCTTGACAGTTATGAGTGCCGCCACGGACTTTATTATACCAAATTCAATTCCGTCAAAAACTCACTCCGCGCCGAAGTCAAATATTTCATCCCGCAAAATGATGCTGTCATGCTCTGGGATGTAACTTTCACCAACGAAAGCGATGAAACAAAAACTTTCAAAGCATATCCATACATGGACTTCTCCATGCGCGATGTTCTCAAAGATGTGCTTTATTACCACTTTTGCGGCAACCAGATGACCGGAACGTATGAAGCTCAATACAACGCGCTCAAACTGGATTATTTTGCTTTTGAAGCTCATCATCCCGGCTACTCACTCATGAGTGCATCAAAAAAATTCACCAGTTACGAGATGCTCCGTGAAAAATTCGTCGGAGTCTGCGGTGATGAATCCGCTCCGCAGGCAATCATCAACGGCATGTCAAACTCCGAAGTTTCCGGTTCAGGATTACAGATGTGCGGTTCTTTTGAACTCGATTTCACCCTTGCTCCGCACTCTTCTGAACGCGTCATAATCAAATTCGCCAACGCTCCGAAGCTTGAAGATGCCGCACAAATACTCCAAAAATATGACGATTTCAATACCGTAGATGCTGAAATGGCATCCTTTCAATCAATGTGGGATTCCGTCCTTGCCAAACAACAGGTCAATACTCCTGATCCGGCATTCAATGAAATGGTCAATGTCTGGTTCCCCAAAAATATCAAAACAACCATGCGCTGCGGCCGCTCAATTTCACACCGTCATACCGGCACAGGAACTTCAAAAGCATTCCGCGACACCATGCAGGATATCATGTCAGGCGCAGTTCTCTTCCCTGCAGAAACACGCGAAAACATCATGCTTCTCATGCATTCTGTCCGTTCAAACGGTCAAATCACCACCAATATCGACCCCAAATCTTTGAAATGCGGCAGTCTGTCACACATCCGCTGTGATGCAGTCGTCTGGGGTATTTTCACCATCTCAAAATACATCGCCGAAACCGGCGACTCCGCTATCCTCAATGAAAAACTGAACGATTATGACGGCAATCCGTCAACTGTTCTGGAGCTGCTTATCCGCGCCATGCGTTTCACCGGCACAGAAGTAGGCAAATTCGGTCTGCCCAAACTTTTCAGCTGCGACTGGAACGATTCTCTCGCCATCATCAGCGCAATCATGAATGACGGCGAAAGCGTCATGGTCGCACAACAGTATATCGTTGCCGCAAAACTGCTCATCCGTCTGCTTGACAGCAAAAAAGATGCAGAAATCATCAACTTCCTCAATGAACGCATTGACGCTTTCAGCAAAGCTCTCGACAATGCCGCGTGGGATGGCAAATGGTATAAACGCCTTCTCTTCCCCGATTATGTCATGGGTTCAGATGAATGCGATGAAGGTAAAATCTTCCTCAACACTCAAAGCTGGGCTGCTCTCGCCGGAACTCTCGATCCGGAACATGTCAAAAAAGCCATGGACAGCGTGGAGGAAATACTTGATTGTCCCTGCGGTATCCGCATCTGTTATCCCGGCTACACTCACATCGCTGACGGCAGACGCTATACCGGCAATTTCTGCGGAGCAGGCGAAGACGGCGGCCTTTTCTATCATGCCAACACCTGGGCGATAATCGCTGAAGCATCTCTCGGCAACAATAAACGCGCATGGAAATATTTCTCTCAAATCCTGCCGTATGTCCGTGCCGCAGAATCCGCAGATATTTACGGCAGAGAACCTTACGCATTCGCCTCATGGGTTTACGCTCCCGAAAACGGCAATTACGGCAAAGCATCTCTGACCCATCTGACCGGCGGCGCATCATGGATGTACCGCGTTGCCACAGAATTTCTGCTCGGTGTTCAACCGCGCGTTGACGGCATCAGAATCGCTCCGTGCATTCCGAATGAATGGAAATCCTACTCCATTGTCCGCCAGATCGCCGGAGCAAATTACACATTCAACTTTGCCAACCCGGACGGCAAATCCGGTCAATCTGTTGAAATCACCGTCAACGGCAAAAAACTTGACTCCGATATCATCCCGTATGCCCCCGCCGGTGAAAATGTCGATATCCAAGTCATCCTGAAATAAATTCAATAAAAACTTTTATACAAAAAAACGGATTTCAGTTTTGATACTGAAATCCGCTTTTACTATATCCGGAATTTATTATCTCAAGATAATATCTTATGCTTTTTTGATACGGAATGTATTTCCGGGAGCATCTTCAATAATATAACCTGCGCCCTGAATCTGATTACGCAAAGCATCAGCAGTTGCCCAATCCTTATTTTTCTTGGCTTCAACGCGCTGTTGAGCGAGATTTACGATTTCCTCCGGAATGTCGGCTTTTTTAGCTTCATCAACATTGAGATAACCGAAAACGCAGTCAAACTTGCGGAAAAGTTCAAGTATTTTTGCCGCATCAGCAGCAGAAATCTGTCCGGCATCCATACGCTTGTTGCATTCAGCTCCGAGCTTGAAAATAACTGCATTGCAGCCGGAAACATTCAAATCATCACAAATCGCAACATTGAACTCACCGTCATATTGTGCAATAAAATCATCAATATCGGCACAACCGCTGCCATTTGCCTCTTTCAAACGGATAAAAAGTTCATCAAAATAAGCCAGTGAACTTGCCGCCTGTTTCAATGCATCAAAGGTGAAATTAAGTTTTTTGCGGTAATGTGCACCGAGCAGAACATAACGGATCTCACGGCCTTTGAAACCTTTGTCCATCAAATCACGGAGAGTAAAGAAATTACCCAGAGATTTGGACATTTTTTCGCCATTGACCATCAAATGGGCGCAATGCAGCCAATAATTGACATATTTGCAGCCATTGGCACATTCACTCTGGGCGATCTCGTCTTCATGGTGCGGGAACATATTATCAATACCGCCGGTATGGATATCAAAAGTTTTGCCGAGATATTTCATTGCCATCGCACTGCACTCAATGTGCCAGCCGGGACGCCCTTTGCCCCACGGACTTTCCCAGAAAACATCGCCGTCATTCTCGTCCCAAGCTTTCCAGAGAGCGAAGTCGGCAACGGAGTCTTTGGCGTATTCATCGGTGGAAATACGGACACCGGCACGCTGATTTTCGCGGTCGATTTTAGCAAGTTTACCGTATTCGGGGAATTTGTCAATAGAGAAATAAATAGACTTGTCCTCTGCCTGATAAGCATAACCTTTTTCCATCAGGACTGCGACCAGATCTATCATCTCTTTGATATGATCGGTAGCGGCGGGATAAACTTCTGCCGGCTCAATACCGAGAGTTTTCAGGTCTTCAAAAAATGCTTTTTTGTAGATAGCTGTAAAATCATTGAGCTTCATATTCTGCTTGCGTGAATCGCGGATAGTTTTGTCATCGACATCAGTCAGATTCATGACCTGAGTGACTTTATAACCGGCATATTCCAGTGCGCGGCGGAGCAAATCTTCAAACATATAGGCACGGAAATTGCCGATATGAGCATAATTGTAAACAGTAGGTCCGCAAGTGTACATACGCGCCTCGCCCTCATGAACGGGACGGAAAAGTTCCTGTTTGCGGTCCATAGTATTGAAAAAAGAAATTTCCATAATTGACTCCTTGTAAAATTATATTATATTTTGCTTATAATATATCATAAATTCTCAATCTGTCAACTGCAAATAAAAAAAAGTCCGGCATAAGACCGTAACGGAATCTCTGTATATCATGCCGGAGCAGTAAACACCCTCAAAATCAAAAAAAGGCTGCTGCTCACCTTTTTTGAGGGTTTGCAACAGCCCATGATATCTTTAATTTTCAACAAATTTCAAAGCTCATTTATCATCAAGTACATCGTTGATACGGACATTATCATGATGAATATCTTTGATCTTGTCGATTGCTTTTGCCATCTGAACTTCGATCTTGCCGACAGCCTTGTCAATTGCGCGATAGAGATCATCGTCATCATCAACGGTACTGACAAAGTCATGACCTTTGGTATTGACGGTTACGGTTACTTTGAAATTGATTTTTTCTTTTTCAGTAACGACTCTTACGCCTGAAATTTTAAGGTTTTTGTCAGTAATTGAAGCGGCGACGGCGTTTTCAATTTTGGCCTGAATTGCCGGAGTGATGTCAAAATTACGGCTACTGATTGAAACTTGCATAGAATACCTCCCATGTTTATATGTTTCATCATGTCGCAGACAACGCGCCTGCGAAATGCAATTACATTGAAAATGCCGGACCGAGATAAATCTCTTTGGCACGCTCATCATTGACCAGGAAATCACTTGATCCCTCAAGCATAACCTGGCCATGAGTCATCAAATATGCACGATCGACCACGCTCAATGTTTCACGCACATTGTGATCGGTGATCAGAATACCCATATTGCGGTCACGCAATTTGAGAATGATCTTCTGCACATCAAAAACTGCCAGCGGATCAACTCCGCTGAACGGTTCGTCAAGCATCAGAAATGACGGATTTGTGACCAGCGCACGGGTAATTTCCAATCTTCTGCGCTCGCCGCCGGAAAGCGTCATCGCCTTCTGCTTGGCAAGGTGTGTAAGCTCCAGTTCATCCAGATGCTGTTTCAACCGTTTGGCTCTCTCTGCACGCGAAATCGCAAGTGTTTCCAGAATAGCCATGACATTGTCTTCCACACTCAATTTGCGGAATATTGACGGCTCCTGTGCCAGATATCCCATGCCCATTCTGGCTCTGCGGTACATCGGCATATAGGTAATATCAACTCCGCGGAATTGCAGAATCCCGTTATCCGGACGGACAAGGCCCATCACCATATAAAACGAGGTTGTCTTGCCGGCACCGTTCGGCCCGAGCAAACCGACGACTTCACCGCTGCGGACACAAATCGATACACCATTGACGACCTTGCGTCCATGGTATGATTTGCACAGACCTTCAGCCTGTATCAACACTTCGCCTTTTTGGGCATTTACGGTTTCAAACATAGCACCTCTTTATAGATTTCAGTCTTCAAGACTGTTTATGTATTTCGAATAAGCCTCTTCGTTCATCATATCATCAAGCTCCGAACTGTCGATATCAGTCAGACGGCAGAGCCAGCCTTTTTCTTCAGGAGATTCACTGATCAATCCGGGCTCATCCTCCAACGCATCATTGACCGCAATAACAGTACCGCTGATAGGCGCGTAAAGGTCAACCGCTTCATCATCGGATTCGACCACACCCAAAGTATCTCCGATGATGAAATCATCATCTTCTCCGGGCAGCTCGACATAAGTTATCTCGCCGAGCATATCAGCGGCATATTCCGAAATACCGATTACCGCCTCATCGCCGATAAGTTCAACCCATTCGTGATCTTCCGAATAATACTTCATTTTTCCAATAACTCCTGCTATTTTATCATTTCCAATAGGAACTGTCTGTATTTACTTTATTTTTCTCAGTATATAATATTCTATATTCATCATACTTGTCAAGTAAAAAACTGAATTTTTTTCCGATTTTTTACAAAAAAACACATTTTCTGCCGATTTCAGCTGAAAAATTCCGTTAAAACACCATATTCATCCTCATCAGAGGCTCTTTTCAGGGGTTGTCCGGGGGCAAATTCACCGCTTACCAGCAAAAAACTGTCATCCGCTTGCGGAACTGTCGCGGAATAAATGACTTGCGATTGCAGAACGCCGTTTCCGCCATCCCATTGCACCATATCGCCGCGGCGCGGCAGATTTCTGCCCTGCCACTTGAAAAGTCCCAATGGATGCGGCAAATTCAACGCATTATACGGCACTTTACCATCAAGCATTCTGCCCATATCCCATGAACCAATTCCGCTTGCCCAGACACCTTCTGTATTAAAAAGAGCGATCCAGACATCATCGACTTTTTCACGGTCGCAGAAAAGCATAAATCCCGGGATATCAGCAAAAACATTGATTTTGCAGCAAATACACCGCACACCGGCAATCTCTATTTTGTCCGCAGTACCATAACACCATTCAGCGACATCTGCACCGAGCGTTTCAAGAATTTCCGCCGACTCTCTGCCCCATACTGCAATACAGCCGAAAAGTTCCGACAAATCCTGCAATTCATCATTATCAAATGATTTCAGACAGATATTTCTGGCAGACGGCGAAAAGGCAGTAAGAAAATCATCCTCCGCCATCCTTACGGCAAACGGAACATCAATGATTTTGCCATCGGCGCGCCATTCACAGAAATCCCCCTGCCCGACTGCAAGTTCAGGTGCGATACGGCTGAATTCTGTAAAGTTTCCGCCGGTCATCCGGTAAATATTGGCACAGCAGAAGTCAACGATACAGCATCCCTCCAAGCCATGCAGATACTCAGCTCTGCAGCCATCGCCGAATTGAAACGGCATTGTCCAGCTGCCGACGGGAATCATTTTCGCACCGACTTCAAAATGATAATCAAAAAGCGGTGTTTTATTCAATGACGACATTAAATGACCAAATCTTTCTGCGCGCTTTTCAACTCTTCAACAGCCTTGACCGCGCCCTCCGGATGACGGAAAACGCTGGTTCCGGCCACCATCAGATTGACACCATGCTGTGCAGACGGAATGACAGTTTTGCCGTCAATGCCGCCGTCGATTTCCAGAATGAGCGGCAGATTGCGTTTGGTGATTTCATCACGCAAAGTGCGGCACTTGCCCAGAACTTCACTCATAAAGCTCTGACCACCGAAACCCGGCTCAACTGACATAACGAGAATCATATCAATTTTTTCAAGATACGGAAAAAGTGCCTCTGCCGGAGTTTTCGGTTTGATAACCATACCGACTTTGACACCGTTTTCACGGCAGAGAGAAATAACTTCATTGGGGTCATCATCACACTCAACATGAAATGTAATGATGTCTGCACCGGCTTTAACAAACGGCACGATATATTTTGCCGGATTGGTCAGCATCAGATGAACATCAAAGAAAATATCAGTTTTTTTGCGGACAGCGCTGACAACCGGCGGTCCGAAAGAGATATTAGGGACAAAATGTCCGTCCATGATATCCAGATGCAGCATCTCCGCGCCAGCTTCTTCAATGCGTTTGATTTCACTCTCAAGATTGCTGAAGTCAGCGGCAAGCAATGACGGAGAAACCATAAGCTCCCGGTTGGAAAAACTTTCCCATGTGCGTTTCATATTCTGTTCCTCCGTTAAATATCAAGGTCTTTGACGCCTGCAGCGTGTTTTTCGATATATGCGCGGCGGGGTTCAACCACATCGCCCATGAGCAAAGTGAACATGCGCTCAGCATTAACTGCATCTTCCATGGTAACTCTGATCATCTTGCGGCTTTCGGGATCCATAGTAGTTTCCCACAACTGTTCGGGATTCATTCCACCCAAACCTTTGTAACGCTGGATGTACTGACCGTCCTGACCTTTTTTGCGCACGCAGTTGAAAAGGTCTTCAAGACTGCGAACCTGATCAATATCATCGCGATTGGTATAGCCAACCTCCATAATGACATCGCCACCTTCAAAAACCTGCGCCGGAGTAAGATTGCATTCAGCGAGATGTTCAGCCATTGTGCGGCAGCTTTCCGCTTCAAAAATATCAATAACATCAATTCCGTAAGAAAGCTCAAGTCCTTCCAGTTCAGGGATATCCTCAAGTTCCGGAACATCCTCAACAACGGGTTCTTCGACTCCGGCATTGATACGGAGCTTGGCATCAGCGACCATTTTTTCCAGTTCTTCAGGACTGTAAGCATAGGCAGATGAAACAGTACCGTCAAGCTCACGGACCATGACCTGTGCGACAGGAAAGTTGCCATTTGCATCAGCAGAATTGAAGTAATCCTTGACATCGGCACCGACACGGCGCAAACGGGCGGCAATGTGTGATGCTTCATTGTAAAGTTTGATCAGGAAACGGACTTCATCAAGCGGCAGAACTTCATTTTTTGTATTGCGTACAATAACCGCTTCGCTGCCGAGTTCAACCAGATGAGCATTGAGCTGATCATCAGTATCAATATACTGGAAGCGTTTACCTTTTGAAATCTTGTACAGCGGCGGATTTGCGATATAGAGATAACCTGCCTCAATGAGAGGACGCATCTGACGGTAGAAGAATGTGAGCAGCAATGTACGGATGTGCGATCCATCCACATCAGCATCTGTCATGATTACAACACGGTGATAACGGGCCTTGCTGACATCAAATTCCTCATTGCCGATGCCGCATCCGACAGCATAAACAAGTGAACGGATTTCACGATTGTCAAGAACCTTATCCAAACGGG
This sequence comes from Victivallaceae bacterium, assembly GCA_045538635.1. GTDB lineage: Bacteria > Verrucomicrobiota > Lentisphaeria > Victivallales > Victivallaceae > RGIG5270. Next base: position 25,542 of record JAZSRU010000087.1, on the reverse strand, counting down.
CCTTTTCGACATTGAGAAGTTTACCGCGGATCGGCAGAATTGCCTGAAATTCGCTGTTTCGTCCGCTCTTGGCGGAACCGCCGGCAGAATCACCCTCAACGATATAAAGTTCGCATTTTTCAGGATCGCGGCTGGAACAGTCGGAAAGTTTACCGGGCAAGCCGAAACCTTCCAGCGGACCTTTGCGCTGAATTGTTTCACGGGCCTTGCGGGCGGCTTCGCGGGCGCGGGCAGCAGTCATTGCTTTGAGGATAACCTCTTTGGCGACTGCGGGATGTTCTTCAAAATAAGTTGCAAGTTCCTCATTGATAACAGATTCAACAATACCGCGAACTTCGCTGTTGCCGAGCTTTGTTTTGGTCTGACCTTCAAACTGCGGATCGGGAACTTTGACACTGATAACAGCAGCCAAACCTTCGCGGGTATCATTACCGCTCAGGGACTTGTCATTTTTGAGTTCATTTTTTGCATAAGCATTGACGGTACGGGTCAAAGCAGCCTGAAAACCTGTCAGGTGAGTACCGCCTTCATGAGTATTGATATTATTGGCATAACTGTAAATAGACTCGGAAAAGCTGTCATTGTACTGCATGGCAACTTCAACATCAATACCGTCTTTTTCCTTATGGAAATAGATAATATCAGATTTGATTTCCTTGCCGTTATTGAGATATTTGACGAACTCCTGAATACCTTGCTCATAATAGAAATGTTCACGATGCACCGGAGCATCTTCTTCAACGCGTTCATCAATCAGAGTGATGGCGACACCGCTGTTCAGAAATGACAAATCGCGCATACGCTTGGCAAGTGTATCCCAATTATAAATTGTATCCGGAAAAATTTCTCCGTCAGGCCAGAAAGTTACTTTTGTACCGTGTTTATCGGAATCTCCGATGCGTTTCAGCGGTTCAACGGTAACACCTCTGGAAAAAGCGATTTGAAAAACACCGCCGTCGCGGTTGACTTCAACTTCCAATCTGGTACTCAATGCGTTAACACAACTGACACCGACACCGTGCAGACCGCCGGAAACTTTGTACGCATTGTGGTCAAACTTACCACCGGCATGCAGCACAGTCAGCACAACTTCAACAGCAGGCTTACCTTCTGTGGCGTGCATATCGACGGGAATACCGCGGCCGTCATCTTTAACAGTGATCGAATTATCTTTGTGAATGGTAACTTCAACGGCAGAAGCGTATCCGGCAAGAACTTCGTCGATACTGTTGTCCACGACTTCATAAACCAGATGATGCAGACCTCTTTCGGTAGTATCGCCGATATACATGGCGGGGCGCATACGGACGGCTTCAAGACCTTCAAGAACAGTAATTTCACTTGCGTTATACTGTTTTTTTTCTACGATTTCTTCAGACATATAAATCCTTGTTGTTTCTTGGGTTTTATAATAATTATATTATTATAACTGTAATTTAGCATAGCTGAAATTTTTTTCAAGATAAAAAACAAAAAAAACAGCAAAAAAATTGAGGTAAAACAAGTATAAAAAAATATCAGGAGGAAAAGGGTTTTCCGTCAGCGCAGTTTTATTCTCGGATCAGCCAGTCCGTACAGCAGATCAGCAATAAAAATCCCCCCCAGAGTCAACACTCCTGCAACAAAGAAAAGTGCCATCTGCAAAGGATAATCCCGGCTCGATAGAGCCAGTAATGAGAGATTCCCCATTCCGGGAATATTGAAAACATATTCAACAATGACACTCCCCGCCACCAGCGACGGCAGAAGTCCGGAAAAAAGTGTGATCAATGTAATGACTGCATTTCTGAATCCATGATGATATACAACTTCAAATTCAGAACAGCCTTTCGCACGCGCCGTTCTGATATATTCACAATGCATCACCTCCAGCATCCCAGCGCGGGCATAACGCGACAATCCCGCAAGTCCGGCATACGACAGGCACAGAACCGGCAGAACACAATGAAAAAGCGTGTCCGCCATTATCCGCCATGTCGTTTTCAAATCAGCATCCGCAACAGCGATCCCCTTGAGCGGAAACACCGGAAATTTGCCGCCCTCACAAAAGAGCGTCTGCAGCAGAAGCGCAACCCATATTCCCGGCAATGAATACAGAATGAAATAAAAAAATGTCAACGCCTTGTCCTGCCACGAATCAGCCTTCAATGCAGAATAAACTCCGGACGGGATTGCAATCAGATAAGTAATGAATATCGCCAGTAAATTCAGCAACAGAGTAACTTTGACCTTATCTCCGATAACCTCCCAGACATTGCGCCCCGGATCGACTACTGCACTCCTGCCGAAATCGCCGTACCGCACAACCCGCATAAACCACAATCCGAAACCGGTCAGAACCGGCTTATCCAGAAAAAGTTCCTCACGCAAAGACTGATTGCTTGCAGCACTGCTGTTCTGTTCCGAATTGACCACACCCGCTCCGCCGTCGGTATTAAAAATCGAACTCCGCGTCGGATCACCGGGGGCCAGACGGAGCAGAACATAACTTACTGCCAATATCGCAAACAGAGTAAAAGCTCCGAAAATGAGCCTTTTGGCAATATACATCAACATATCAGTCTGAAAGTTTTTCCATCAGCAATTCGATTGCTTTCAAAGTCGCCTGACGGCGGATTTCATTACGGTTGCCATAGAAACGGAATTCAAATGCTTCGATAGTTTCCGCATCCCCCACAGCAATATAGACCAATCCGACAGGTTTGGTGGCAGTTGCACCGCCGGGACCTGCGATACCGGTAATACTGACAGCATGATCACTGGCAAGATTGCCAAGCACACCCTGACACATCTCGATCGCACATTCGGCACTTACCGCACCGAAATTTTCCATAGTATCAAGTTCAACTCCGAGCATTCTGCATTTCAGCTGATTGCTGTATGCGACTACACCGCCGAGAAATATCTGCGATGCACCGATCACATTAGTTATTTTGGCAGCAAGCATACCTCCGGTACAAGACTCAGCGACAGCGAGTGTTTCACCTCGTTCCAACAATTTATTCACCAGCACAGCGGCATGTTCTGTAAGCATATATTACCTCTTCCTTCAAAAAAAAGCATTTTTTTTGCTTTCTGATTTGCGAATACAATGTTTCCGGAGTAAATTATCACAGTTTTTTCATAAAATCAACCAATTTTCGGAAAATATCATGAAATTAATTGTAACGCCATCAAAAATCTGTGGAATTGCAGAAGTTCCAGGCTCAAAATCACATACAATACGCGGAGTTATCTCTGCCATGCTGACAAACGGCACATCAATTCTCCACGCTCCGCTTCAATCCGCCGACACCGTCAGCGCACTCAATGCCGCCGAAAAACTCGGTGCATCATTCAAGGTTGCTCCTGACGGCTCATGGCACATCAAAGGCTTCGGCGGCAGCAAACCGCAGCCGGACGGAGTAATCGATCTCGGCAATTCCGGGACTTCCCTGCGTCTTTTGAGCGCAGCGGCGAGTCTGTTTGACCATGAAATAAAATTTGACGGAGATGATTCGCTCCGCTCCCGCACAATGGATTCATTGCTGAAAGCTCTTGAAATGCTGGGAGCCAAAAACACCAGCACAAACGGCAAGGCCCCGCTCTCTGTAAAAGGTCCGCTGCAAGGCGGCCGGTGCACTGTTTCCGGCGTTACAAGTCAATATTTGAGTGCATTGCTTTTTGCCGCACCTTTTGCTCCGCAGGATACAATCATCGACCTTGAATCTCTCAATGAGCAACCTTATGTACGCATGACTTTGAAATGGCTCGATTTTCTCGGCATAAAATATCAGGCGGCAGAAAATCTGCTCCATTTTGAAATCAAAGGCAATCAGAAATTCAAATCTTTTGAAAAAACTATTCCTGCCGATTTCTCAACTTCTCTTTTTGTTCTCGGTGCTGCTCTGCAATCAGGAACAGACAGCGGAGTTGAAATCAAAAATCTTGATTTCAGCGATTCTCAGGGCGACAAGGAAGTTTTCCAATTCTTTGAACGCTCCGGCGCAATCATTGAATACGGCAAATCCGTACACATTCCTGCCGGACAGAAATTGCAGGGCGGCAAATTCGATCTCAACAATGTTCCCGATGCACTCCCCATTTTCAGCGCAGTCTGCGCTTCAATAAAAGGAACCGAAACACATTGCCTCAATGTCCCGCAGGCAAGGCTGAAGGAAACAGACCGCATTGAATGCATGACCCGCGAACTCCGCAAAATGGGAGCTGATATTGATGAACTTGCTGACGGCATGATCATCCGCGGCAGACAGCTTCACGGCTCAAATGAACTTGAAAGTTACGGAGATCACCGTATTGCGATGGCATTGGCAGTTGCCGCACTCAACGCTGATTCTCCCAGCATTATCAACGGTATTGAATGTGCAGCAGTCACATTTCCGGATTTTGTCAGACAATTTCAAAAACTCGGAGCGGATTTCAAGGTAATTGATTGATGGACAGACAAAAAAACATCCAGTTTTTTATTTTTTCCATACTTATGGTATTCTGTACTATGGGGGTATATCTGTACCGTCCGCTGTGGTTTGACGAAGCTTTGACATTGATGAATTTTGTCCATGGAAAAAGTTTGGAACAAATATATCAAAGTTACATCATCCCCAACAATCAGATAATTTACAGCATATGCCTCCGGCTTTGGACACGGTTCACTGACCTTCTGTCACTGAATTACGATTTCGGAGCGAGGCTGCTCTCTGCGGTATTTTCAATTATCGCAGTTATTGCATTTTATTGCGGCTTCAAGCGCGAATCCGGCGGCACATGGGGAATGCTTTTCATTGTCTCCGGCATCTGCTTGGGGGTTCCTTTTTCAATTTACGGAACAGCAGTACGCGGCTACCAATTGAGTTTCATGCTGCTGGTACTTCTGGCATGGAGCGTCAAAAACATCAGCCGCAAAGTTACATGGCAGAACTTTTCCGCATACACAATACTGTCGCTGCTGCTGATTGGCACAATACCGACCAATCTGCTCGGTATCGGAATGGCAGTTGGAATTTTCATGCCGGAACTCTGGAAAAAATGGAAAAGGCTCACCGCACTGGCAATCATTCCATTCTGCATGTTTTTCATCTTTTATTTTCCGATCAAAGACAAATTCATCAATGTATGCAATCTTGGTGAAGGTTTGGATAATCGTCTTGAAGCGATCCTCATTCCCTACATGGCATTTATCCTCAATTACTCTGTACTGACAATACTTGGTATTTGGGGATGGATACTGGCATGCAGAAAACGCAAAATACACTATTGCAATCTCTTCCGTTTTGCGGCAATACTGCTGTGGCTGATTCCCTGTCTGATATTGCAGAAAGCACCGTTCAACCGTGTATTTTATCCATGTTTTGCATTGCTTCTTATCGTAACAAGCTTCGGCATCAAACATTGGATATACCTCTTTTTCCGCAAACTTTCAAACAACGGACGGAAAATCACCGTAATCATTTGCGCGATACTTTTGATAAGTAATTTCCTCTTTCTCAAAAGTGATTATGCCGGGCAGAAAATACAGCAGATTTTCAAACTGACACCGGCAACGGACGATTTCTTCATGCCGTATTATTTCCGCGAAAATTTTTATCCGCCGGCAGTCATCAACAAGATCAACAGACAATACATAAACAATACCAATCTGGTTTTTTCCGCTTTTGAAGCAGACAGCCGGGCATTATACTTTTATGCAGTTTTCGGCAGCACCGACAGCAGCAGATTTGTCATTGACGGCCCGAAATTCAAAGTAGCATTTCTGCCGTACAAATCCCTGCTCATCCTGCCGTCTGATGATTCATGCCTTGACAAATATATCAAACGCTTCAATCTGGAAAACCGTCAGCTGAAAAAACTTTTCACCGAAGGTTTCCATACTGTCTGGGAGGTGCAATAATGGATTTTGATCTCATAATCATCGGCGGCCCTACTGCAAGCGGCAAAAGCGCACTCGCTCTTGAACTCGCACGGCTGTACAACGGTGAAATCATCAACTGCGATTCAATGCAGCTCTACAAAACGCTGGATATCGGCACAGCCAAACCCACAGCTGCAGAACGGGCGGAAATTCCTCATCATCTGCTTGATATTTACGATATAAGCGAGCGGTCGGATGTTTATAAATTCCGCAGGATGGCACTTGACTGCATTGCAGAAATTCTCAGCAGAAAAAAACTTCCTGTCCTTGTCGGCGGCAGCGGTTTTTATCTGAAAGCCCTGACAGACGGACTGGATGATTTGCCCGGAGATATTGAACTTCGCAAAAAACTTGATCTCGAATTTGACGGAGATGAAAACTTTGACAAACTCCGCGCCGTCATGGCTCAGAAAGATCCAGCCGCATTGGAAAAATTCAATAATCATCAGCGCAAACTCATCCGCGCCCTCGAAGTTTTTGAACTCACCGGCAAATCAATTCTGGAACTGCAGAAAAACACTCCGGAACCATTTCCATACAAATACAAATTCATCACCATTCTCCCCGACCGCGAACTTTTGAAACAGAAAATCCGCCTCCGCGCCGGAATCATGCTCGATCAAGGCTGGATAAATGAAGCCGATAACGCCATAAAAAACGGCTTACTGAATACTCCGACCGCTCATCAGGCACTCGGATATGCCGAAATCGGCAAATTTATCAATGGCGATTTCACCAGAGAACAACTTATTGAATCAATCAGCACCAAAACATGGCAGTTCGCGCGCCGCCAATACACATGGTTCCGCCACCAGCACCCCGAAAGCATAATCATTTCCACCCCGGAAGATATGGATTTTATCAGGAAAATTCCGGATGATAATCAGCAAGAGAAAAATTTATGAATAAATTCAATGTAACTCCGCTCGGAGCCGGCAGATTTATTTCCCGCGGCAAGGGCAGACATCAAACCCGCACAATACAGACGGATGAAATATTTTTCTGTGTAAAAGGTGTTCTTTCTATATTTGAAGAACAACAGAGTTTTGAACTGCATCCGGGGGATTATTTTATTTCACGCCACGGCAAACAGCATGGCAGTTTATATGATTATCCGGCAGGTTTGTCATATTTCTGGCTGCACATGGAAGACCCGGATGGCAGTACGCTGCACATTCCACAATCGGGACATATCACCAATTTTGAACAACTCTCGATATATTTTCAAAGTTATCTTGCCGAACAGCAGCTCCAGCAACCGAACAAAGAGATTTTACAGCATCTTCTGTCCCTCATTCTGCTGGAACTTGAACGCGCCGATATCACCAATACTCCGTCACAGAAAATTTCAAAACTTGCACTCCGGGCGGCAGATATCATCAAGTTCCATTTTGCCGAACCGCTCAATGTCGATTCTGTCGCTCAACTGCTGCACTGCAACAGCGAATATCTCGGCAGAGTATTCCATTTTCATTTCAAAGAAACCTTCTCCGCCATGCTCAACCGCACCCGTGTCGAACATGCCGCAAAACTGCTAATTGACGGCAAACTGTCAATCAAAGAAATAATCAATGAATGCGGCTTTAACGATCCCGCATATTTCCGCAGGATATTTTACCGTCGCTATGCACTGACTCCGACCGGATTCCGCAAATTCCACAACAGCGGACACAACAATACCGAATGAGCAATAAATCTGTTATTTCTGTCCTTTTGCCAGACGCAGACATAGAGGAATTGCATTACAGCCGATAATATTGCCGAGAGATGTTGTCAAAAGCACCTTGACAACATCAGCATCAAATTTCTGATATAATGCGATATACCCCATATTGGCGACACAGTGTTCATAGCCGGAGAGAATAAACACCACCACACAGGCAAAAAGCAATACAACTTTGGCAGCCTGAAATGCTTCCGTCCGTTTATATGTATTGACAGCAATAAACATCAAAATACCGCAAAATATACCGAGAACGACCAAACTGGAAACAGAATCATTGCATTTAGTCTGCATCAGAGCCGCAACTTTCGGATAAATTTTGTCATAACTTCTGGTCATGGAAACAAGATAACCGGTAATCAGCGAACCGATAAGATTAAAAGCCCATACTCCCATGCAGTAACATGAATACTTGAAATAATCCCTGCCGCTTTCCTGTGTTGAAATATAGCCGACAACTCCGGTGAAAAGCTGAAAATTATAATTAACTATCGTCAGCAGACCGAATGCAAACAATACCGACCCGACCACCGGTGATGCAGAAATCAGATAAGCAACTGCCGCCATGGAAATAAAAACTCCCGCCAGAATACCGAAAATTATCTGTTCTTTTTTCATAAAATCTCCTTTTCAAAATGATAATTATTTTTATTTTTTACAAACTTTATTTCTGCTCAAGATATCTTTCAAAAAATTCTGCCATTACAGGCGCGCAGGTTGCACCTCCGGATTTACCGTCCTGTATGATAAGCGCGGCGGCATAAGTTTTATCCATGTGCCGCACAAAAGCGATAAACCATGTATTCTGCCTGCGATTCTTTCTGGAACCGATTTCCGCAGTACCGGTTTTGCCGAAAAGAGTATAATTCTGTAATTTTCCCTGCCGCCCTGATCCTCCGGGAGCATTCACGACCTGAAACATTCCCTGACGAACTGCATCAAAATTTTTCTCCGATGCGAGAATATTATGTTCAACACTTATCTGCCGCTCAAACAATGGATTCCCCTGCTGATCCAGCACCGCACGCACCAGATGAGGGCGGTAAATTTTACCGTTATTGGCTATTGCCGCGGTATAAAGCGCAGCCTGCAAAGGCGAAACAGTTACCATCCCCTGCCCTATGGATATCAAAGCTGTATCAAATTCAGTCCAGCGAGTTTTAAATCTGCGGAGCTTATTTTCAACTGTCGGCAGAATACCTGCGGCACACTTCAATTCAAGTTTCGGGGCAGTTCCAAACCCTGCTGAATGCATAAAATCATAAATCTTCTCTCTGCCGAGCTTCAATCCGTTTTCCACAAAATAGTCATTGCAGGATTTCTCCAAAGCAGAAAAAAGATTCATTTCACCATGACCGCCGTACCAATATGAAGTACAACGAAGCGAAGCATCTCCGAATTTGGTATGACCGTCACATTTTATTATTTCATCTGCGCCGATTCCATTTTCCAGAGCCGCCAGTCCAATAAGGACTTTGATAATTGATCCCGGAGTATAAGTTCCTGAAATTGCCTTCGGTATCAATGGCTGACCTGCATTATTAACAAGTTTTCTGTAATAATTCTGCTCAATTTTTGGAGAGAAGCGGCTCAAATCATACGATGGAGCTGAAGCCATTGCCAGCACATCCCCATTATCCGCGTCAACGAGAACAAATGCTCCAGTTTCATTTTTCAACAAATCCTCCGCAAGTTTCTGTGCGCCGTACTCCAATGTCAAAACCAAATGATTGCCGTGCAGCGGCGGAATTTCCTGCACCAGAGAATGATGAACATATCCGAGATTATCGACCTGCACCAGAGAATAACCCGGCTTGCCGCGCAAGCCGCGCAGATTCGGACTGTCCGGCATCTGCAATGTATCAAAAACTTTCTCCAATCCTGCAGCACCGGCATCATCTGAAATATAATATGAAAACTCCTTGCGGTCATTAGCATTCTGCGGATCATTTTTGCGGGTATAACCCACAAGATGCGACGCCCACTTTTTCAAAGGATAAGTCCGCACAGCATCCGTTTCCAGCGCCCAACCCGGACGATCGGCAAGATAATCATTTATAACCGCTCTTTCTTTTTCATTCAAATCATCAAAAACTTTCAGCGGCAGTCCGGGGTACCAGTTCAAATGGCGCAAAATATCCTCTCTTGAAAATTTATTTTCCCGTCCCAGAAGATTTGCCATTTCAATAATATTATCAATTACCGCATCAACAGTTGCATTTCTGCCGGGACAACGGATTTCATTGATATAAAGCAGGAGATTGAATATCATTCTATTATCGGCGACAACTTTATGTTCCGCACTGTAAATCCTGCCGCGGCGCGCGGGAATTCTGATTTTGCGTACAGACTGATGCAGTATTTTGCGGTTATACCCCTGAAAATTCACCTGCTTGCAAAAAAGCTTCACACTCAACAATGCCGTCAGCAGCACGAGAACTGCGCCGATGATCAATATTCTCCGTTTGATACGCTCATCAGTCATGCAGTTTCACTCCTGTAATTTTGTGGTAAACAGCATTTGATACATTATCTTTTGCCACTACAAACGGTGAATTCAGCTGCATTTTCTTCTGAATAAAATCCAGCAGCGCCGTCAAGCCAGCCAGCAAAATAAATCCAACCGGCGACAACGCTGTCATCTGTGCCGCCATCGCAGAAAAACTTCCCCACGAAAAACTGTCAAAAAACAATGCAGACAGAAATTGCACAATATACGACAGCGGCAGCAGCAAAAATGCAAAAATGCCGCCGCGCCAGATGCTTCCGCGCCAGAATTCACGGTAACGCATCGCCAAAAACATCACCGCAAACAACAGAAAAATATCCGGCATACACATTCTGCGGAATAGCACCAGATCAACTGTCAATGCCCCGACCATCCCCGTCAACAACAGAAATCCGCGAGGATATCCGGCATTGTCAAAATAAAAAAATCCCATCCATGCCAGAGGCAGGTACACACCGCATGAGCCGATCCATAATTCAGGTATCAGCAGCAGAAAAAGTACAAAAACGGCAAAAAATATCCTCATTTGATACTCCGGAATATCTTTGTACCTTTTTCCGGCGAATAAACATTCATCTCTGACTTTCCAAATACAATATCAGTCCGCCATCCGGCGCCGAAAAGTTCCAGCGACTGCGGGTAATAAAGTCCGTTTTTTTGAGCAAATGAATTGATTTCAAGCGTACGCAGAGGTTTATCTGATACTTTCGGTTCAGATTTGAAAAACTCAGCCTTGAGGACAAAATAATAATCTTCAGATGCATAAATGCGCACCCATTCATCCTGCTGTTCATCCTTCAACAGCAGCACACGGCATTTCGCCATGCGGACATTTTCTGACGGATACTCACGCACAAATCTGCCGTCAACAAAGCTCATGGAAAGATCGCGCGGAGAAACTCCGATACGCTCCATGATTCCTCTGTTTTTGTTCAAAGGACGGACCGATGTGCTTTCATTACTGCTTCTGCCGACCAGATACCCCTCTTTATTGTCAAAAATCACCTGGGTAATTGATTTTCCCGGAGTGATGATAACCGCCATAAAACAGGGATATTCCTCAATGAGTTTTCTGCCTTTTTCCCGGCGGATATGAACTGCGTTTCCCTCAAGCACACCATAAGTACTGCCATTGCGGGATGAACTGTCGCGCAGTATAGAAAGAAATTGCTCCGCACCGATTTCTGCCGCACCGATTTCTGCCGCACCGGTCATGACACAGCAGCTAAACAACAGCCAAAACAAAATTTTCCTCATAATCCCCTCCTGAAAAAAATCTATCAGGTATCAATCACGCTGTTTTTTCAGATTTTCGATATCCGCATCAGCGAATTTGATAACATCTTTGAATTTTGCCTCATTGGCATCATCTGCAGCAACCAGAATTTTATGAGCTTCTGAAACTGTTTCTGCAGTTTGCAATGCACTCTTTTGTGAAGGCAGAACATTTGTCCATGATTCGACAGTGATTTTGCCGTCTTCATCACAGAAAGTGAACAGTTTATCAACTCCAAGCCCCTTCAGCAATGCACGCACATTGGGAGCCATGCAATGAATTTCAACAGCGGCACGGAATTTTTTAGCTTTCATACCGATCATGGCAAGAACTCCCATAAATGTACTGTCCATGAAAGTACATCCTGACGCCTCGATCCGTATCAACTCAATATTTGCCGCCATACAATTGGAAAAATGACGCAAGGGGACGGCGTATTCAAAATTGGCACGCCCCCTGACCTTGATGTTATAAACACTGCCGGAATTGGATATCTGGATATCGTCGTCTTTCATGGTCAAATCCTTACTGCTGTTTACCAATGACAGCTTTGATACGGCGGACACCGCGGCTGGAACTTTCCTCTTTCAGGATTCTGAATCCTTCCAAATCTCCGGTATTGGCAGCATGGGGACCGCCGCAGATTTCTTTACTGACATCACCCATGGTATAAACCTTGACTTTTTCGGCATATTTGCTTTCAAAAAGTCCCATTGCTCCGGATTTCTGGGCATCTTCGAGAGCCATTTCCTCACAGATAACGGGCAATTTGCGTTCGATGGCTTCATTGACCAGCTTCTGAACTTCGGCGATCTGTTCCGGAGTCATTTTCTCCTCGTGAGAGAAGTCGAAACGCAGACGCTCTGCGGTAATATTGGAACCTTTCTGACAGACATGATTGCCGAGAACTTTGCGAAGTGCTGCCTGCAAAAGGTGAGTTGCAGTATGGAGTTTTGCTGTTTCTTCAGAATGGTCGGCAAGACCGCCTTTGAACTTCTGTTCTGCGCCCTGACGGGAGAGAGCCTGATGTTTTTCATAAGCAGCTTTGTAGCCTTCCATATCGACAGTAAATCCCTTTTCGGCAGCCATTTCAGCGGTCAGCTCAACGGGGAAACCATAAGTTTCATAGAGGAAGAAGGCATTTTTGCCGGAGATGACTTTTTTGACAACATGAGCGGGAACGCGGGCGATAAGTTTTTCAAATTCGCGTGTACCTTTTTCAAGAGCTTCTTCAAAAGTCTTTTCTTCACGGCTGAGTTCATCAAGAATTTTCGCCTCATTGTTTTTGAGTTCAGGATAAACATCACCGAGCTGATCGATATAAACTTTGGCGATTCTGGCACAGAAGTTGCCTTCGATATTGAGGTTGCGTCCATTTTTGATTGCGCGGCGGATCAGGCGGCGCAAAACATAGGGCTGATCGACTTTGCCGGGAGTGATTCCGTCTGCGATGATAAATGTGGCGGCGCGGAGGTGATCGGCAATAATGCGTTCTGAAGCGGAGCGTTCAGCAGGTGCGGGACGATTCAGGATTGCATCGATTTCAGCGAAAACAGGAGCAAATATTTCGGTTTCATAGCAGCTCTTTTTACCCTGAAGAATAGCGGTAACGCGTTCCAGCCCCATGCCGGTATCGACATTTTTCTGTTTGGAAAGTTCATATTTGCCGTCAGCATTTTTGTAATACTGCATGAAAACATCGTTCCAGATCTCAACCCAGCGTTTATCAGCAGGGTCAAAGACCTGCGGAGCTTCGCCGCCGCCCGTCCAGTAAAACATTTCAGTATCAGGACCGCAGGGACCGGTCTGACCGGCGGGGCCCCACCAGTTATCTTTTTTGGGCAGTTTGGCAATACGGTCGGGAGATACTCCGAGGCTCTGCCACAAATCGTATGCTTCCTGATCAAAAGGTGCATCTTCATCTCCGGCAAAAACAGTAAAAGCAAGCATATTGAGCGGAATATTCAGATTTTCTTTGCCGGTAAGAAATTCAAAACTCAATTTGATAGCCTCTTCTTTGAAATAATCGCCAAGCGACCAGTTGCCGAGCATTTCAAAAAATGTCAAATGCACAGGATCGCCAACTTCATCAATATCTCCGGTACGGATACATTTCTGAAAGTCAGTCAAACGGGTGCCGAGCGGATGTTTTTCACCACTCAAATAAGGAACGAGCGGATGCATACCTGCGGTAGTGAAAAGGCATGTCGGATCGTTATCGGGAATAAGGGATGAACTTTTGATTTCCTTGTGACCCTTGGAAACAAAAAAATCAATAAATTTCCTGCGGATATCTGCTGCTTTCATAATTATTTTTCCTTTTTTGTTGATAAATTACTATATTATTGATTATAATATAATATTGTTTCCGGAAAAATCAAGACAGCAAGCAATCTTTTTTAAATGTTGCTTATCAGGCAACTCCTGGCGGCGGTCCGTCGCCGTCCTTGTATTTGCTGGCGACTTCAAAACGGGTGATCGCCGGGAAGAAATTCATGGAAACCATACCGGTTCTGCCGTTACGGTTTTTCTCAACAATGAACAGTGCGTCAACACTCTGATTTTCAGTCAGAACCTCTTTTGCCTTGTCGCGGTCGCGGTGCAGAAACGCCACGATATCAGCATCCTGTTCGATAGCTCCGGATTCACGCAAATGGTTAAGTTTCGGGAGCGGAGAAGCGTTGGGATTGACGCTTTTATCGACTTCACGGTTGAGCTGGGCAAGCACGAGAACCGGAACATTCAAATCTTTGGCTATCTGTTTGAGTCCGCTGGAAATTTCAGCAACCTCCTGTTGACGGCTTTCGCTGCGGGAATCACCTTTCATCAACTGCAGATAGTCAATAACGATCACCTCAATATCATGCATTTTCTGCAAACGGCGGCACTTGGCGCGCAGTTCAGCGACAGAAATACCCGCTGTCGGGTCGATAAATATTTTGGCATTGGCAAATTTTGACACCGCACCGGTAAGGCGGGTGATATTGTTCATATCAAAAGTCTTGTTCCAGAAAACAGTTTCAGAAATCCGCGCCTCGGAACAGAGAAAACGGCGTGAAATCTGTGCCGCAGTCATTTCCAGACTGAAGAATGCAATGCGGCGCGGCTTATGTTCATCCAAAGCCATATTACGGATGATATTCAGAGCGATAGCCGTTTTACCGATAGACGGACGGGCGGCAAGAACGAACATTTCACCTTTTTTCAAGCCTCCGGTCAATTCATCAATTGCGGTATAACCGGTACTCAGACCGACTTCAACATTGCCGGCAATCATATCCTGCAAAGTGGCAAATTCGGCACATATACTGTCCTTGATCTCAACAATGGAAGTTTTTGATTCAGAGTTGCGGATATTATAAATATCGCTTTCGATTTCATCAACGAGTTGATGTATCGGCACTTCAGGATTTTCGCAGCGGTGCAGAGAATCAGAACAAACCGATATCATCTGACGGAGAATAAATGTATCGCGGAGAATTTTGCACCACCCTTCAAGATTGACCGTGGTGGCTACTGCCGCGTAAAGTTCAGCAAGATAAACCTCGCCGCCTATCTCATCAAGACGATTGCTTCGGGCGAGAAAATAAGCAAGGGAAACAACATCGATATTTTCATTTTTCTGCTTGTGCATATCGAGGATAGCATCGAAAATGATCCGATGTGTCTGAATAAAAAACACCTCGGAACGGGTTCCGAGATGTTCTATTGCAATATCAATACATGCCGGTTCCTTCAACATAGCTGAAAGAACCGAGCGTTCAACACTTGCGTTATGCGGATATTTAATACCCGGACTCCCCGCGGGGGGAGTTCCGGCATTATTTTTTTCAGCAAAAGTGTTGTTGCTCATATTGTATCTCCGTACGATTAAGCGCGGACAATGTTGAGCTTGAGATCAGCTTTGATGTCGTGATAAATCTTGACAACAACGGTGAAATTGCCGAGAGTCTTGATCGGAGTTTCGATCTGGATCTTGGTGTATTCAATGCTGAAACCTGCTTCGCGGAGAGCTTCAGCGATGATACGGGGAGTAACAGAACCGAAAAGCTGATCGTCAGCAGCTGACTGCATAGCGATGTTAAGCTCGAGTTCTGCGATCTTGGCAGCGCGTTCATTTGCAGCAGCGCGTTCTGCGGCGCGTTTAGCTTCGATTTTTTCTTTGCGTGCAGCGAGAAGACGAAGTGTACCGGGAGTTGCTTTGGCAGCAAGACCGCGGGGCAGAAGATAGTTTCTGGCATAACCGGGAGCGACTTGGACTTCTTCACCGGCGAGGCCGAGGTTTTCGACGTCTTCGAGCATGATGAGTTGAATATTTTTAGCCATAATAGTAAACTCTCCTGTTCTGATTAGTAAACCAAAGCGACGATGCGGGCGCGTTTGATAGCTGCTGCGAGCATCTTCTGGTGGTCGAGGCAGTTTCCGGTAATGCGGCGGGGCATGATTTTGCCTTTTTCGGTCTGGAATTTTGCCAAAGTTTCAGCGTCTTTGAAATCGATGTAGTTCACTCTGGCTTCGCAAAAGCGGCAGCTTTTGGGTTTTGCAGCTTGTCTTCTGCGGCTGATTCTTTTTTGCATTTTATGATTCCTTTCAAATCTATAAAAAATTAATTCATTATATTCAGATATTCAGTGTCAAAACGGAACAATGTCGTCAATGCCGTCGGAAGGATTGAATGCCTCATCCGGCATGGGGGGCATCGGGGGGGCGGCAGGGCGGCTGTAACTGTTGTTATTGTTGTAATTACCGCGCGGAGCATTGCTGCCGGCACCGTAGGGTGCGTTGTTGTAGGAGTTATCTGCGTCAGGATTTTCGTTGCGGCGGGGAGAACCGACGAACTGTACGCGTTCTGCAAGCACGCGCAAACGGGAGCGTTTGCCGCCGCCGTTACGGTCTTCCCACTGGTCGAACTGAAGTCTTCCTTCGATGAGCGCGGGAGAACCTTTTGCAAGGTACTGTTTGCAATTTTCCGCCTGTTTGCTCCATACGACGATATCGACGAAGCAAACTTCATCCTGTTCGGCTCCGTTCGCAGAAAAACGGCGGCTGATTGCCAAACCGAATTCGCATACGGCAGCACCTGACGGAGTGTATCTCAAATCGGGATCTCTGGTCAGATTGCCCAAAAGAAAAACTTTATTCAACGAAGCCATTTTTTTCTCCTTTCAAATTCAACACTGATCTGTTGAAGTTCTTACTGTTCGTCAACGACTTTCAGACTGCGGATTTCAGCGGGACGTTCATCAACAATGATCATATTGCGCAGAACGCGTTCATCAAGCATATATTTTTCTTTGATTTCGATAACTTTGAGGGGATCGAGTTCAAAGAACAGATTCCAGTAGATACCGCCTTTGCGTTTTTTGATCTCGTATGAGAACTGTTTTCTGCCCATGGCAACAACTTCATTGACTTTGCCGCCGAGACCTTCGATGAATTCAGCGAGTTCTTTGCTGAAAGCTTTGCCGTCATCATCGACCTTACGAATGTCCAAAATGAACACAGCTTCGTATTTTTTCAAAATAAAACCTCCGTTTATTACTTAGGATTCTTTGGGTTGTGTACTTTCACTTAAATCAAGGGCATTACAGCGGTTCATGACCACTGATGCGGGAGCTTTCAGAAGTTCCAGAACAGCATCTGCCGCACATTCAATAACTTTTTCAAGCACCTCTTTTTCCGCATCATTGAATTTGCCGAGAACATAATCAATAACATTTCTGTCGCGTCCGATCCCTATGCGCATACGCATAAAATCCTGACAACCTTCAAATGAGCTGATTATTGAATTTATTCCGTTATGACCTCCGGATGAACCGCCGTTGCGTATTCTCATCCTGCCGAGCGGCAAATCAAGTTCGTCGTGAATGACGAGCAGATTTTTCCGCTCCAGCATCTCTCTGTTCAAAAGAGGGATCACTGCGTTTCCGCTCAAATTCATATAAGTCTGCGGTTTTGCAAATATTACATTCTTTCCCTTATATTTAAGTTTGTAAAAAATACTGTTGCATCCGATTTCGCCGTCGGATGTAACCTTGAGTTTCTCCAGCACGCGGTCAATGACCATAAACCCGATATTATGTCTGGCTCCGGCATATTCAGCACCCGGATTGCCGAGTCCTGCGACCAGTACGACTGATGAAGAAAACTCTTTCATACATCAAGCAGCTTATGCTTCAACTGCGTGGAAGTCGATGTGAACAACGTAATCTTTGAGATAGTTGCGCTGGACTTCTTTGACGACAGCGTTGGTCTTCTTGGAGCCTTCGACCAAAGTGACGACTTCAAAGTCGTGATTGGCCAAAGCTGCCCAGTCACCTTCCTTGACAAAAATAGCCTGAGCTTCCTGACCTTTGCTGTAAACAACAGCAGGAATCAGACCGGCTTTGCGGGAACGGCGGGCATTGCCTTTACCGAAAACATCTCTGCTTTCCACGTTCAATTCATAACTTTGTGTACTCATGAAATTCCTTTCGTTTGAGAATTGTGTGATGGGGGTTAATGTTTAATATAGAAAAGTGTAGAAACTGATTTACCGTCATGGATGCGGCGAATCGCCTCACCCAGCAGCGGAGCTACACTTACAACTCTGATTTTGCCGCCGAGATCATCAAGTTGCGGAACGGCATCGGTAGTAATAAGCTGTTCGATTTCGGGAGTGGAAAGGAGTTTTTCCTTGCCTTTTTCACCGAGCATGCAGTGAGAAATCGCACAGTAAATCTTGGCAGCACCTTTTTCTTTCAAAATTTTGGCAGCTGCGCAAAGAGTACCTGCAGTACTGGTCAAGTCGTCAGTAATGACGCAAACTTTGTCCTTGACTTCACCAACCAGATGGCTGGATGCGACAGTGGTTGCATTGATACGGCGTTTGGCAACGACGGCAAAACCGCCTTCGAGCATATCGCAGTAATACATCGTCATTTTGGTATTGTCTGAGTCCGGAGCAACAACAACAGGATCGGGTCCGAGAATCTCTTTCAGAACCGGAACCAGCACCGGACGGGCGTACAAATGGTCCATAGGAATATCAAAAAATCCCTGAATCTGCTGCGAATGCAAATCCAAAGTGATCAATCTGTCAGCTCCTGCCGCAGTAATCATATTGGCAACAAGTTTAGATGAAATGGGGACTCTGGGTTTATCCTTGCGATCCTGACGGGCATAACCGTAATAGGGCAGAACAGCGGTAATTCTGGCAGCTGAAGCACGGCGTGCAGCATCGATCAT
The DNA here is from genome assembly GCA_045538635.1 of Victivallaceae bacterium. Classification (GTDB taxonomy): domain Bacteria; phylum Verrucomicrobiota; class Lentisphaeria; order Victivallales; family Victivallaceae; genus RGIG5270. The sequence goes on along the minus strand of JAZSRU010000087.1, from coordinate 6,899 downwards.
AATAAGCATTTCCATCAGATTGTCATTGACCGGCGCACAGGTCGGCTGAATGATAAAAACGTCGGCAGTACGGACGTTTTCTTCAAATTGACAGAAACATTCCCCATCGGGGAAACGGGTAAGATGCACTTTACCGAGAGAGATACCCAGATAATCGGCAATGGCCTGCGACAACTCCGGATTGGCGGAGCCGGAATAGACACAAATGTGCGATGACGTTTTCATTTAATCCACTTTCCTGCTTTAAGATTATTCATCAAAACATTAACAATGCAGCAGGAATATCGCGCCGCCAAAGGACAGAATTCCGAACCGGAATCATAACACCTTATGGGGTAGCATCTTACAAATGTAAAGACACTGTCCGTATATTCAATTTTCTACGGAGCGTTCAATTCTTTCTGCAGAATTAAGGTTTTCAAAGTCTTATAATATAGCACACTTTGCAAAAAATGCAAATTCAGGAAAGTTCTTTGAGCAACTTTATGCCGCGATATTGCAAAATGTGCAGATTTTATCTGACTCTGCTTTTTCCGTCCTGCATATCGACTGCATTTGCAATATGTCCCGGCAGAATATTATCTGCAAAATCAAGTTCTGCCAATGAATGCGCCTGCAGAACAGGAGTTTGCTGTGCGGTTTTGAAAATATTGTGATGCACATTGAGTTTGCCGTGATAGAAAAATCCCTCTTTTTTGCGCGGGATGATCGGATCAACACAAATCGGACATGTATTTTCTGCGGCATAACAGCAATTATCAAATGTATTTCCGCAAATTTCCACATATTTATCCGGCCCTGACTCATACCAGTAATTGGCATCTCCTGACAGATAAATACCATATCCCGGAGAATGAATCCGGTTGTTTTCAATCAAAACTTTCTCCGTTCCGGTAACCAGAATTCCGCGATTGCGGTTATTGGCAAGATCACAGTTTGAAATGACAACTCTGCAGTCAGCAGGACGCATTATTCGTGCAACATCCCTGTCCTCAAATTCAGGCGGCAGACTGTCCGCAAGCTCCAGACAGTAAAGCTGACGGGTTCCGAACATAAAATGCTTTACTTTCACATACGCATACGGTTCAAGCGTATCGCATTTCAAAAGTTCAATAACATCACCATCGCGCCCATCCCACAATCCGAACTGCTGGAAATGACATGCCTCCAACAGCACATCATTACCGATTTTACGCATTCTGCGATACATTCCGTGAATATTCACCGCATCATCCAGAGTGTGATGCAGAACACAGTTACGCAATTCGATATGACCGTAACATTCAGAAAAATGGGTCGCATCATCAGTTACTGCCAGATGCTGCCCATCTGCCGGAACGACATTCACCCGGTCAAGCAGAATATTTTCAGAGTTCTGACCGATAACCCCCATTCCCTCCGCATGATAAATATTCAGATTGCAGAGAACTGTATCTTTTGATCGGTCAATGACGACCGCAGGTGCATGACGCGCCTGATGACGGAGCAGAAAATCGGTATGACCATGTCTCAAAGACATTGGGACCCGCAGCATATTACCGTTTGCAGGCGGCAGGTTCTGATTTATGACATGATAAGAACCATTCATCAAAACATCTCCGCAAACAGGATCAAAAGCGGCGAACTGCAATTTGCCGGTCATATTGTCAAGACCGTCATCAAAGACACGGAACTTGCCGTTTTCGACACAGAACTTACCGTCGATCTGCATCAAAACACTATTGCCGTCGCTCTCAATGACTTTTGTTTCATAAGCAAAACGATCGGCAAAATCAATAGAAATCCCCTCAATTCTGACATTGAAACATTCCTCAAGCACAAACGGAGAAATTCTGCCGTGAAAAATAAAACGCGCATCATCCCCGCAAATTTTCAAATCTTTGACACCATTCAGGTAGAAAACGATTTTTTTAACGCTCTCATCATTATTGGAGACAAAACAATGCTTCAATGTCGCACCGTTCTCGTAAAAATGATAGGTACCGCGGGCAAAAAATATCTCTTTTTCATTTTTTGATACCGCATCTGCAAATGCTCTCCGCCACAGCAAGGATGCATCAACTCCGGATTCACAATTTATTTTAATCATCAATCAACCTCAAAAAACGATCTCTGTCCCATCACGGGCCACAATTACCTTAAAAGCAACCTTTTTCATCGCTTCTTCCAAGATATACTCATTGCCATCCGTCCACAATGGTCCGATGTGATTGAAAACAAACTTTTTCACCGGCAAACCGGCAATACTTTCAATAAATCCTTCCAAACGGTTTCCGATATGAGTTGCTTCACAAACGAAAATATCGACTTCGCCATCGACCCGCGGAAAATCATGAAAATCTGCCGCCAAATCGCCGGAATGAACGATTTTTTTACCATTATGTTCCAGCACAAACGCGTATGACGGTGCATTTACACTTTTCATGTGATCAGTCGGAATACAGCTGACCCGGACTCCTTTTTTCTCCCAGACAGTTTCTGGACAGATCGGCAGAAAATTGACACTTGCCGGACGCGTATTACAGCGCATGGCATTCATCCAGCTGCTGCACGGCTCAATCGCCGCCGGATCAGCAAAATAAATATCAGTCGAACGGTTTTCATCCGGATATTTCGTGATATTGGTAACAAGTCCGCCCAGACCGGAAACATGATCCGAATGAATATGCGAAAGAAAAACTCCATCCAGTTCACAACTCCGGAATCCCTGCCGTATCAGCAATGCAGAAACAGGTTCACCCGCATCTATCAATACTGCACAATCACCGAAACGGTAAAGTGTGCTGGAACAGAATCTGGTCAAACTCGGATCGCCGTGGCTCGTTCCCAGAAAAACTACTGAATTTTTCATATTCTGTTACTTCTCGATCACCTTTATATTCTTGAAATACATATCGACGATATAATCCTCAAACTGATGGATTATCACCTTGAATGAAGCGGCATTTTTCGGAAAATCCTCTGATTTTGCCGAACCGCCGAAAGTCAGCCAGAAATTGCGCACCTGCTGATTATTTCCCGGAGCGACACGGTCATTGTACGGACTTTTGCCGATATACATACGCCTGATGAATTTGCCGGCGGCATCGTAAACTTCCAATCCGAAATAAATATTGCCGAACGGAGCATAAGGTTTCAATTTGAAATCTCCGGTAATGGAATAAACTTTGCCGGGCTTGATTGCCAACACCTCCCGTGAAATCACCACAAACAAATCCATTCCGGTGTCAAAAACTCCGTCATGAAAAGTAGTTTTACGGACAGCACCGCCCCAATCGCGGATAGATTTTGCCTCCCATATAACTTTCTCCGCACCGAAAAGCGGACATATTGCAAGAGCAAACAACAAAATAACAATGATTCTCATTTTCAAAAATTCCTTTACTTGATAAATCCGCTTGCAGGATATTTTGCCAATGCAGGCTCATCAGGACGGGTAAGCACAACTGTATCCAGATAAATCGCATTATCCTTTTTGGAGCCTTTAACATAAGCCGGGCCGGTAAATTTGGCGCGGAACCATGCCTGCCACTTATTGACAGGTGAAATTCCGTCTGCAACAACGTAAACATGACTGATATTCATCTGAATACCCCAGCCGTGCCCCCAGAAATATGAAAGTGAATTCATATCCAGCACACCGGGAATGCGGTACCAGTGATATTTTTCATCCTGCGGAACAGGTTTTACCACAAGCTCACAACTGCCGGGAGAACCGATATTGGCGAGATAAAAACCGCTGGTCCAGTATTTATGTCCATGATTGGTAACATAAAGTTTTCCCGCGCCGTGATAACCGGAAAGTTTATTGGCGGATTTGAGAGCCTTGCCGCAAATCGCATCTTTGTCCGGCACAGTATCAGAGTTGTGACTCGGAACTTTTCGGTAAAGCGGATAACCGAGAACGCGCAAGCGCTCTTCCGGAACATCTTTGAAAAGTTCAGGTACCGGAATTTCCGCGGCAACCATTTCCCATTCTTCGGCAAGTTTTTTGTCATAGCGTCTGCCGGTACGGTTGAATTTATCGCGGTGCAGATAATTTCTTGCTGCAGCAAAACACTCTTTTTTAAGTGCGGCCATAGTAACGCCGATTTCCGCAAACGCCTTGCGGTAAGAACTCTGCGACTGGCAGACGAACCACATCAATGTCAATTTGCAGGCACTTATACGGGCGCGATACGGAGAATCAGCAGGATACATATTTTCCGCTTCAGTAAGAGCTTTGTACCATCTGGTGCAGAACTCTGATGTCAAATATTTCCAACGCTCAATGCGGATGGAAATCTGCAGATTGGGATGAGCCTTTACGCCCGCACGGAGTTCATCAAGATACTTGCGGATGACAGGCGCGGCTTTTTCTCCATAATAACCTTTAATGAAAATATCGACCAGTTTTTCAACATCCTGATCCGGATCGATCATAAGCTGTGCGCCAATGAAATACTGCAGATCAATGAAAGTCTGCGGACAGAATTTCTGGCGGCTGCATTCAATGAAAATATTGGAAACTCCGCATTCACGGAAAAGTTTAAAGTCAGGCTGAATGGTATCAAGCACAGTTTCCGGCCGGTGAGCGCCGCCTGCAACCAGATTCCAATAATCCCAGACCATCAGCGGTACACCGGTTTTGCTCCAGCCTTTAAGATAACTGAGAGAAGTACGGTTGAATTTGTGAGTGAGCGGACGGTAAGCATCACCATGAGCAAAAAGATCACAATACTGCACCATGATATTTTTGGCAGGTTTGAAATATGTACTGGGTTTCTGACAGCATGAATAGGCAAAAATACGGATGAAAACATCAGGAAATTCTTTACCGACGGCCTCCGCAACTTTATTGGAATAATAAAGCATGAGAGAAGTTTCGCCGCCGTTTTTGCCGCCGTGAGCAGCAATGAACTTTTTACATTCCGGACAATGGCAAATATAACTGAAATTATCCAGCAGTGAAAGATCATAAATTTTGGGACAATATGGCTCCGGAATAAGTTTTCTGTCTTTGCGGATCATTTCAAGCATATTCTTTATTGTAACTTCCGCAACCTCCGGGTTTGACATACAGAGACAACCGCCCATACCGGCAGAACGCGGTTTGACGCGTTTGCCCTCGCTGTCCATGGAATAATATTCCGGATGAGTCTTGAAATACTTTTCAACCGGCACAAAAGCCATCAGCGAATGGAAAAACGGAAACTGCAAAATATTGAGTTTATCACCAATATAATAAGGACGCATACGGCAAGCGTTCTGCCCGTAACCGTTCTGCAGATTGCGGAGCATCCACATATTGTAGGCACGCATTTTTGCATAAGTTCCGCCATTGAAAAAGGCATCATCGGGATAACCGTCATAAATCTGCCGTCCGTCAAACGCGGGCTTTTTCTGTTCGTCTATGTTATTGAGAGAAAGATTTTTATTTACGGGAATAACTTCCTGATCCATGTGGATCATATAATATCCTGCTTTGCGCAGCAATGCCTGCACAGCATAATATGGTCCGACAATACCGCCGCCGCTCAAAATCAGATCTTTTCCGACAGTTTTGATGACCCACTCTTCAGAGCCGAGTTTGGCACGGTCAACACCGTTTCTGCGGGCAAAGTCAGTAAAACCGAAATAAATCGCCGGTGATTTTGCTTTACTTTCAGGAACGACCGTAAATTTTGCACCGGTGATTTTTTCAAGAGTATTTACGAGGTCATCCCTGCCCATAATCTCCAGATCAGACAACTTTTCCGGAACAACAATCGTACAGAGAGCTTTGCCGTCACGAGCAAAATCAAACGCTGCCAACGGCAGAAATACCGTCAGAATAAAAAGAAAAACAAATATTTTTTTCATATTCAATATTCCTTAAATATCACCATGCAAAAGCTTTATGATTCAGCCAGTACATCGCCTGATACCCGTTTGCACCGCTGGTGATGCTCGGAAATTTGTTGTAATCCAGAAAATCAACATGACCGTCGCCCATAAGATGATTTGCACCGGTTTTGTGATTGGCATTGATATCACGGTAGCCGAGTTTAACAAAACCGCCGACACCGGAATAATAAATCATATTATTTTCAATCGCCCCCTGCGTAGGCGCATCACAACGGGCAGTATTCTGCGTATAGTCAGTAATCAAAAGAATATGCGACGGAGTTTTATAACCTTTATCCAATCTGCCTTTCATTGACTGCCAGCCATTGGTATCGCCCTCTTTGTAATAAGTACCGTCTTTTTGAATAAATCCTAAAGTCTGACGGCATGCCCAATAACTCTGTACCGGATAACTTTTATTTTTAGTTTCCGGGTCGCCGGGGCAAGCCATAAATTTCCAAAGAGCAGGATTGCCGTCCCATTTTCCGTTACTCTTTTTTTTGCCGAAAAGCAATGTACTCCATGCATCCGCAGTATAATAATCATCATTTTGCGGAGCAACCATCGACGGCGGCAGCACCCCATTATCTGCTTCGTATCCGCCGAAAGCGATTGCAATTTGATGCATATTGCTGGTGCATGAAGAGAGTCTGGCGCGGTCGCGTGCCTTGTTGAGTGCGGGCAGCAGCATACCGGCGAGAATTGCAATGATGGCGATGACGACCAGAAGTTCAATTAAAGTGAATGGTTTTTTCATATTTTATCCTTTCTGTTAAGGGTTTGGTTTTCTATATATTTTTGTCCGCAGATGCGTAATGTTTGTCGCCTTGACGCGTCAAGCAATACATACTTTCTTTGCGTCAAAGAAAGTATCAAAGAAAACTTTACTGCACTTAAATCCTTTCTTTATTTTATGCCCGATGCAGTTACAGCGCCCGCCGCACCGCTTACAGTAGTTGCGCGGCGGGCTTACCCTTCGCCGCTTAAGGCGGCTCGCCCCTCATCGGACTCGCTTCGCTCGCCTACGCCGGGGA
>JAZSRU010000129.1:0-21806 GCA_045538635.1 Victivallaceae bacterium | reverse complement strand
GGGAAATACATCAGCAGGACTAATCGGAATGGCTGGTCATTGTTTTTATATCCCATTTTTGGGAGCATGGTTGCTTTTTTGGGGATTCAATGGTTATATGGAACTTTTTTTATTGTGTTCAGCACTTTTACTATTTGCAATCCCGCATTGTGTAAATTTGTATATTGCCAATAAAAATCAATCAAAAAACTTGAAATACGGTGCGATATTCGGAATCATCTCTTCCGTTGCTGCAAGTATCGGATTCTGGTCGATTGTATATGGAGCTTGCAATAGCGGAATATAATAAAAACTCCCGCTGCATTTTTTGCAGGGGGAGTTGATTTTTATACTTCACCTATAATTTTTGTTTGTGAGTTTGTTTTCAGCTTGACAAATTGATTTTCAATGTTAAATTTATTATGCATTTGATAAATTCTTTTCTTTTTGCTTTTGGTTTTATTAAAAGATAAAGAACAGATGCACTTTTATCAAATTTTTCATTGCACAAAAAACAACTGCTGAAGAAAGGTGCTTTAAAATGTTTAGAAATTCAGTTCAGGAATATTATCTCAAAGAAGTTAAAAAAGTTTATACAGAACGCAAAAAACGCTTAAAATCAATAAAAACCCGCAAACAGGCTTTGCAATATGTCGCTGAAGTACACAAAAAAATTGAGGCCTCTTTTGCTCTTCCCAAGCGCAAAACTCCTCTGAACGCCAGAATCACCAACGAAAAAACCGTTAATAATATCACCATCAGAAATGTGATTTATGAAAGCCGCCCAAATTATCCTGTGACCGGCTTGCTCTATCTGCCGCAAAACGCCAATAAATGCCCTGCCGCACTTGTACTTTGCGGCCACGCCGAAGAAGGCAAAGCAGCCATTTCATATCAGACTGTCTGCATCAATCTTGCGGCACAGGGATTTGTCGTTTTGGTTATCGACCCCGTCAATCAGGGGGAACGGCATCAGCTGCTTGAAGTCAAAAATGTGCCGACTTACTGCACCATCGCTCACAATATGCAGGGTAAACAACTGCATTTGTCAGATGATTTTCTCGGCACATGGCGCGCATGGGACGCGATAAGGGGTATTGATTATCTGCTGACATTGCCGGAAGTGGATCCCGACCGCATCGGCATTACCGGCAATTCCGGCGGCGGCACGATGACAACTTTTGTCAATGCACTTGAACCGAGAACCTGCATAGCGGCACCGAGCTGTTACATTACCACATGGAAACGCGAAGTGGAAAATGAATTGCCTGCAGACATTGAACAAATGCCGCCAGCCGCATTGAAATACGGACTTGATATGGCTGATTTCATCATTGCACAAGCTCCGCGTCCGACTTTGATTCTGGGGCAGAAAAACGACTTTTTTGACCCGCGCGGCACAGTTGAAGCATACGAAGATGTCAAACATATTTATTCTCTGCTCGGCAAAGAGGAGAATATTCAGCTTTTCATCGGACCGGACAGCCACGGTTATCATCAGGCAAACCGTACTGCGATGTATAATTTTTTCAACAAAGTGATTTTCGATAAAAAAGATATAGTTGAAGATGAGAGTTTGCAGCTGTTGACTCCGGAGGAAACTTTCTGCACTCCGCAGGGGGAAGTTTTTTACATGCCGGAATACCGCAAACTCCACGATTTCATCATTGAGCTGGCACAAAAAAACCGCAGCAAATGCCGTGATTTCACACTTGATGAAATGCGCAAAAAACTCGCAAATATTCTGAAACTTGACAAAATTGAAATCCCTTATGTCCGCAGTCTGCGTTACAGCGGCGAAAATTCACGTTTCGGTCTTGAAACCGAAAAAGAACTCGTCATGTCTGTTTTGAAATTCTACCGCGAAGGAATTTATTATCATATCCCCGCGGCAGCAAAAGCAATCCTGTATATCCCGCACCTCGATTCTGATAAAGAATTGCTTCAAAGCGATATCATCCAACAGGAGGAAAATGTTTACGGTCTTGATATCCGCGGCATCGGGGAATTGCGTCCGGATTCATGCGAACCGGGCAACAGAAACTTTTTCGGTCAATACCTTTTTGATTATCATTACAATTCTCTCGGCGTCATGCTCGATAAACCGTATCTCGGCGGCAAAGTCAAAGATATTCTGATGACTCTTGAACTGCTCAAATTCTGCGGAGTAAAAAATATTTCTCTCAAAGCAGAAGGTCAGGGGTGTATTCCGGCACTTTTTGCCGCAATTCTCTCCGATATTCCTGTTGATGTCGAACTCAACAACATGCCGGAATCATATCTTGATATTGCCGGCAAAATTTATACACATTGGCCGATGAGCATCATGGCTCCGGGAATTTTGAAGCTGACTGACCTGGATATTTTGCGGAAATACATAAAAAATCTCAAATTCACCATTGCTGATGAACCGCAAGCGGATGAATTTTAAATCTGCGCAGGTTTAAGCTGCTGATTACAGAACTTTTGAGAAAAATTCCTGAACACGGGGGTTGGCTGAATTATTGATAATTTCCTCCGGCGCCCCCTCTTCAACGATTTCGCCTTTATCCATAAAAATTATACGGTCGGCAACTTCTGCGGCAAAACCGATTTCATGAGTCACAACGACCATAGTCATTCCGTCATTTGCAAGTTCTTTCATCAATGCAAGGACTTCTCCGACCATTTCAGGGTCAAGCGCAGAAGTAGGTTCATCAAACAGCAGCACATCCGGATTCATTGCGAGCGCACGGATAATGGCAATACGCTGTTTCTGACCGCCGGAAAGCTGATTGGGATAAGCATCACGCTTGTCAGCAAGTCCGATACGCGCAAGCAGTTCTTCTGCCCGTTTAACTGCATTTTTGCGGGAAGTTTTATGTGTTTTGACAGGTGCAAGAATAATATTTTCAAGGATTGAGAGATTGGGAAAAAGGTTGAAATGCTGAAAAACCATTCCTACCTGCTGCCGGTATTTATTGAGAGTAAGTTCATGACGGGTGATATTTTTGCCGTTGAAAATAATTTCACCGGCAGTCGGTTTTTCCAGCAGATTCAGAGAACGCAAAAAAGTACTTTTGCCTGAACCTGACGGTCCTACCACAAAAACAACTTCACCCCGCTTGATTCTGGTATTTACTTTATTGAGCGCGGTCAAGCTTTTGAATTTTTTGACCAGATCGCGGATTTCAAAAATAACTTCACTCATTTTTCTTCAACCTCTTTTCCAGACATTCCATAAGTTTGCTCAAAGCAACCACCACAACAAGATATATCAACGCCACTGCCAAAAGCGGCAGAAATGCATCATAAGTCTGACTGCGGATGATATCTCCGCCTTTAGTCAGATCCTGCAATGCAATGTAACCTGCAACACTTGTTTCCTTGAGCAATACGATAAATTCATTACCGAGAGCCGGCAGAACATTTTTGAACGCCTGCGGCACAATAATAAAATTCATTGTCTGAACATAAGATAAGCCGAGAGAACGCCCCGCCTCCATCTGCCCTTTGTCAATAGACATAATGCCGCTGCGGATGATTTCAGCCACATACGCTCCGGAATTGATGCCGAATGCAATAATTGCAGCAAAAATCTTATCAATATCAATACTGCTGAATATCACAAAATAAATAATCAAAAGCTGAACAACTACCGGCGTACCGCGTATCACCGTCAGATAAATACGGCAGAAAAAATCAAGAACTTTCAATTTGCCGGTCTGATCTGCGGTACTGCGGACAAAGGCCACTCCGACACCGATAGCAACTCCAATTATCAACGCGCAGAAAGTTATACGCAAAGTATTCCAGAAGCCGTACAGAAGATACTGATAACGGTTATCTTTGACGAAATTGATGTAAAATGATTCTTTTATTTTTCCGGTGAATGTTTCTGCTGCGACATTATTTTCTCCGGCCGATGCTGAATGTTTTGATTTATAAGACTCAATGATTGATTTGAGTTCACCGGAATCCTTCATTTTTTGCAATTCTGTATTAAATTTATTGAGCAGTTCCGTATTTTTTTTGTTGATTGCAAAAGCATATTCCTCGTAAGTGAGCGGCTCGGTAAGAATTTTCAACCCGGAACGCTGGGCGATATAAACCTCCGCCGGTTCACTGTCAACAATCACAGCATCAACTTTTTTGGCAATCAGAGCAGAAACCGCAAGCGGCCCATGCGAATAACGCTCCGGCTCTTTTATATTCTGAGTAACATAGAGATCGCCTGTTGTACCGTGCTGAACAGCAATTTTGGCATTTTTAAGATCATTTACCGATTTGATCGCAGAATTTTCAGGAATAATAATAACCTGTTTTGCAACAACATACGGAATTGTGAAATTGATCTGTTTTTTGCGTTCTTCTGTCACCGTGATACCTGATGCGGCAATATCAGCTTTGCCGGACTGAACTGCGGCAATAACAGAATCAAAACTCATATCCTGAATATCAACATCATATCCGATTCTGTCCGCAACGGTACGGACAATAAAAGGATCGATTCCTTCGATTTTTCCGTTTTCAATGTATTCATAAGGCGGAAAAGTCGCATTGGTAACCATCACCAGATGCGGGCGGCTTTTTCTGTCACAGCTGCAGCAGAAAAACAATAATACTGCAAAAATAAAAGTATAAAAATATTTCATGTCAGACTTCTTTCATTTTGTATTTCCTATAAAATACAGCCTGACAGCCATTTTTGCAAATTTTATTCAAATAAAAGTATGGAAAAGCGGCAATCAGATGCTATTCCCAACTCTTTTTTTAAATTTCAGGTCTGGCAAGCAGATGGATCGCATCTCCGCTTTTATGTCCGTTCTGCGCGGAATAACACCATTTGTCAAGCTGATTAAAATCAATGATAGCGGTATTGCCTGCCAGCATCAGCATACTGTAACGCTTGTCGCGGTGATGCGGATAATATGAATTGGCAAGATCCGGGAAAATATAACAGTTGATCGGTCTGCCGTCAGTGCCGTTGTAAACCGTACCGTAAAATGAACTTTCACGGCTCGAAGTATCCGCCGCATAAATCAATTCCGAAGGATGCGGTATGGCAACTGCTTTATGTGCAGTATAACCGAATGCCTTGTTGGATGTTGTACCGCCGGTGGCATTGATACCGACAGTCTGATAAGCACGCAAATCAGTATAAACATCACTCCAGTTGGAACTTTTGAGCTTGGTTGCGCTGACGCGTGATGCCTCCTTGGAACCGGGGCATATCCACAGCATGGCATTGGCGGCATAAGCATTGAGCAGCTGATCCCAGCGGGGACCGGCATCTGATGAAGAATTGAACATGCGGCACCCTGCAACATAATCATCATTATCATTGGCATAAAGCATTGATACTACTCCGATTTGTTTAAGCTGGGATAAACATGTGGATTCCCGGGCCTTGGCTCTGGCATTGTTCAATGCGGGGAGAAGCATTCCTGCAAGGATGGCGATTATCGCGATTACAACCAACAATTCAATAAGGGTGAAGTTTGATTTTTTCATTTTTTCTCCTTTCGGGTTAATGTATATTTCTTATTGAAAATTTTAAAAATTCATCGGCGGCAAATTCATAACCTTTGCGGTTGAAATGCACACCGTCATTCTGAAAAAAAGTTTTTGCGTCAGGATTTTTGAGCATGGCAGAAAAAATATCCAATATCATCCCGTCAAATTTCAAAGCAGTTTCACGCAAAATACTGCTGTATTGCTCAAGAAGTTTGATATCTCCGAAAATCGTATGCGAAGTTCCTCTGGCAATGGCAGAACTGACCCGACCAGAAGATACTTCAAAATCAAGAACTGCCGGAGTCACAGCTATTATCTTTGCGCCGTAACGCTTCTTTACAAGAGAAAATAATTCCTCCAAATCCTTGCGAAGCTGAACCGGCTCCACCAGCGGAGTATAAATTTTCCGGTCCGGACGGTAAGTTTTGCGGCTGTCATTATGTCCGAGAAAAACGACAACATAATCAAATTTTTCATTCTCCAAACCTTCATACCGGAATGCTCCGAAAGCATTTTTGTCCCCTTTCAAGCGGCGCAAAGCCATACTGCTGAAATCTCCGGCAATACCTGCATTGCGTACATAAAATTTACCGTTATTATTAAGGTTCATTCGATAGTTCCACATGTCAATATAATTATGTCCGCGCTCAAAATCACTCTGACTGTCACCAATGACAAGTACACGCACCGGAGCTGCAAGTTTGACTTTGGCGGCATCCTGTTTGATTTTCTGCCATGCATCGGCTTTGTGATAATGGATATTGCTGAATGAACCTGATCCTGCATCAATTATTCCGGCATGAGTACTGCCGGGCGATACATTGACAGTCAGGATATCAGAATTTGCCTCAACCGGACGGAATTCAACTCCATTAAAGGCTTCCGGAGATTCAAGTTTTGCTTTTTTGATAAATTTCACCTCAACATTTGTATTTTCAGCCGCCTCAACAAGCGGGAATTGCGCCTGAACCGCATTGGCATTGCGGAGAGAAAAAACAAAATTATCAAATTCAAGAGCGGTATTTTCCCCGTCTGCACTTATAATTACTCCGAGCTGGGAAATATTTCCCTGTCTGATCTGATGACGCCATTCAAATTTATTATATTTGTCTGCATCGGCAATAAATTCAGGAGATTGCTCAACTTTAAATTGCGTTACCCCCTTTGCATTGCGATAAAGCACATGCAGCCCCAGCCGGAATTTTCCTCTGCCTTTAACATCCGCTGAAACAACAGCAGTTGAACCGGAATATTCAAAACGCGGCAGCATTTTGCGGCTGACTGCACTGAAATTTTTTCCTTTCGGGGCAGTAACGAGCCTGACAGCATATTTACTGTTGTTCCCGGGAGTTATTCTTATCTGTTTGCCGGCCAGAGTCTGCAAAGAAAACTGCTCATCAAAACATACAACTTTCAATAATTCATTGCCGCTGCATACTGAAAAAATTGCTGTTATGCATACAAAAAATAAAATTTTCCACATTATCCTGATTCCTTACTTTAATTTCCAATGTTTTAAATTCACAAAACCGAGTCCCTCGACCAGAATGATTATTTTATGTCTGCCGACCAATTTTCTGTTCAAATTGGCACTCACCGCAGCATATGTATTCCAATCTGCAGTACGGAAGTAGGGTGACAGGACAATTTCAGCAATCTGATGTGCCGCAGTCGTACCATCAGCAAATATCTTTATCCTGCCGCCCTGCGGAGTGCCGCAGGCAAGTTCCAATTCAATCTGCTGCACCGCATCAGTGCCGAAATCGACCTCCCCGGGATAGAGCATGGCATACGAAACATAATCAATACGGTTATAAAAACGGTTGCGCCGCGCTCCGATCACAACGGCAGAATCAACGAGATTTGTTCCCTTGCGTCCGTCAATAACGGCAGTACCGGGCAGATTATCTGCAGAAAAACAATCTTTTGCCGTCGCAGTTGAGTTGACATGTTCAAAGCAATTTTTGATATGCGACAGCAATTCAGATGCATTTTTTCCTGCCGGAACGATCAGCAGCAGCGCACAACTGCGCGGCTTCAAATTGAATTTCCACTCAAGTATTTTCCCTTTGTGAATTTTTTTCTGCAGCGGTGAATCAAATTCAAAAATATACAAATCCGCATTATCCGGAATTTCCGGCACAATAATTGTATTGGCACAATTTGAATTTTCAGTATTCACCAATACAACACCGATACAGCCATCATATTTCCAGACAGATGACTGGACTTGCGGTTTTGTAACAGAACGGGTGCCGAAATCACTCCATAGACGATTGATCTTTGGAAGTTTTTCCGCAAACGATGCCGGACGCGACATCATTCCCTCATTAAAAAATTTCAACATCGCCCGGCGTATCCATGCCAGCCGTTTGACATACGCGCGCAAATCCTGATTGAATGGTGAAATCAATTCTCCCATTCCGAAAGAACCGAGCTGTTCGGCATTATTCAACTGTTCCGCAACTGTTTGAAAACGGGCATCTTTGCTTTTTGCGTGCCGGTTGTACATCTGCACCCGTCCGGAATAAACCAGCGGAAAAAGCGGTATCTGATATTCATTTGACCACCGGTAAACTTCCAATCCGTCAAGATGATTCACGCACCATTCTGCATTGTCTTCAGTAGTAAGAATTTTGGGAGTATTTCTGCTGCGCCAATGTGCGCGCAAGGCATTGATAAGTTTCCAGTAACCGCCAACTCCCCATGCTGCCGTATCCGCAAACAAATGTCCGTGTTTATCCGCAAGGTCGCACAAAGGCTGATAGGTCGCCCCCCATTGATCAACATAAAAACCATCCGTTCCCTGCGCGGTCAAACGCATAATAAAATCAAAAAATATTTTCTGATAAACCTCAGTCGCAGGACAAATGACATAACACGGCATCCCGTAATTTTCAATAATCGTTTTGCCGTTGCTGACCACAGGAGTACCAACAGCAATCCTGCTGAAGAAAAAGTCTTCTCCGCGCCGGTCATATTTTGCCCATAATCTGCCGTCAATATATGGCAGGACATGAATACCCTTTGACCGCAGCTGCTTCACATATTCGATCCACTCCGGAGTACCCCGCATAGTCGGGGCGAGATTGACATTTCTGCCCTCTTCCCACCATCTCCAGATATCACCGATCATATAATTCATTCCGAAATAATCACGCAATGTCTCAAACGCAGGATCATATTCACCAAGATAAGTAACGCTGACAAAAAATGAATTGTTGCGGAAATATTCCGGAGTATCGGTATTAGGGAGAGTTTTGCGGAAAAACGGTGCATTTGTTTCTGCCATTTCACGACGGTAAATCATCCCCGCATCATACCAATTGCCGCGGAAAATCTCCAATGCGGCATTGAAATCAGTTTTGAAAGGATTTACAATTCCCGAAGTTTTATACGGCACACGATGCAGATATTCAGCATTGACAGATCTGGCAGATACTCCGGCATCTGTATGCTTGACCCGCGCAAGCGGATCTTCACAGCCGATATAAACTCCGCCTTCTGCATCATAATAACTCAAAAACTGCATGGTATTGAATGCGCGCGGATAAGGATTTGAATAACGGATATTCTTTTTTGACGGCTCCGGATAAGCAATACCGCAACCGTACGGCACAACAAAAGTTTCATTTTCTTTGACAAAAGTTTTCAATGCCACTTTCGGGAATGCCACACTGAAAAGCATCTTGCTGCCGTCCCGCGGAACTGCGGCAGTTTTCATTTCCAACCGGTCATTTGCATAATAAAATTCAACCTCTGCAGTAAAATCCGGATGCTCATAACCAATGATAAATTTAATACCATTGCCATATTTTACAGGACGCTGTTTGAAATATGATTTCACTGTTATATCAAAAGGATTGAATGTAAGAAGTTCTTTTTTATGCAAAAGCTGCCATTCTGCAAACGGATTTTCAGGACGCAGCAGCTCCCGTCCCGCCAAACGGTCAAAAAATGAAACAATATGAACAAAATCTTTCTTTTCCGCTATTACCAGAGTGGAACTTTTGCCATCAAGAGATACAAGTTTATCCGCATTCTTCAAAAAATCAAAACCGGCAAAATGCTCTGAATCACTGCATAAAATATTTGTCAATGCACTTGTTGCCGGAGCCGGAAGTTGTAATTTTTCAATCGCTTTTTTCTGTGCAGCAGTCAATTCTTTATCCGGTTTGAAGGCCGGTTTGGCAAGCTTCTGCTGCAAAACGAGCGACCTTATCTCATGTTCCGAAAGAACTCTGTCATAAACTGAAACATCAGCGATTTTGCCGCCGAGTTTCCATGACGGTCCCATGCCGGAATTACCGGCAATTTCCAGTTTTTTACGATTATGCGGAATTTTGATTCCGTCAAAACGGCGGCGTCCGGCAGACACTCCGTCAAGATAAAAATTTATCTCCACCCAGCGTTCAGCCTCTGCCGGGTTATCAAAATACTGCACCGAAACTGCCACATGATGCCAATTGCCGTCAATCTCTTTGAACATATCAAAAAGCTGCCATGATGCGCCCCAGCGATTATTGACCTTTATATTTGAATAAAGATTATTTTTGTACTTTGTGAGCAAAAATTCACCCGATTTGGCAAAAAGTCCATCCATTGACATATTTGAAGCATCATTGCCGGGCAACTCTTCGCGTTTGTAAAGCATGACAAATGTCGCATTTTTTGAAACATCAAAATCCTCTGAACCGTCAACGAAAATCTGTGTCGTCAGACCATCCATTGCAAGAATACCGTTTTCAAGAAGCTGATATTTGCCGCTGACCCTGGCAATATAATTTCCATTGCCGGAATTTTTCACACTGCCGTCAGAGGCGATATTGCGGAAATCAAAATGCATTACCGGAGCGTCCACAGCAAAAGCGAAGCCCAGCAGCAATAAAAATATTACAACAAAAAACTTTTTCATTTTATATCACCGCCAAACTGAAGTGTTGTTGAAAAAGTAACTTTCCTGTTGTTTGCAGGTGAAAATATCTCTCCCGCTTTTTCTGCAACAGTCAAAAAACCGTTTTCCCGGTTCTCCCATTTTACAATCTGTTTACCGCCGCTGAATTTCAACGGCATTGAATCATGGAGCAGCACGACAGAATCACATTCAAACTCCTTCTGCTTTTTGAATCTCTGTTCCAGAGCAATATTGCTGCCGTCTGCAGTTTTCAATAATCTGAACGGCAGAAAGCGCCAGCGAGGACGGACAAAATAAAATCTGACATCCTCATTTTTCTTTTTTTGTGCAGTAATGTCGATTTTTACAATGTCTGAATTGCGTTCAATGGTATATTGATAACAGATATCTATATTTTTGTACGGAGTATTGAAAGGCGGCAATCCATTGCAAAACTGTCCATTGATTGCAATAACAAAACGGCTGCTGCTATTTTCTTTTACATCAAATTCCGCCCAGCGTTCCTCAATAAGTTTGTATTTTCCGCCATTGACAGTCAGAAAATCATCCATAACAAAAAACGGAAATTCCCGCTTCCCGGCATCACTGAACCATGCCGGATACATACATCCCTCAAAAAATGTACAACTGAATTTACCATTTGATACATGCCAACTCTGCGCCTCTTTATCAAATTTACCCAGATTAGCAGCGGACAACTGAAAAATCATTCCGAAAACCAACAATAAAACAAATTTTTTCATAAAAAAACCTCTCAATCCATAACCCGCCATGAACGCAAATTATAGGTGAAAAATCCGTCACAGGTGAAAATTATGCGTTTTTTTCCTGTAATTTTTTTCAAAAGCGGAGCTGTTATATATTTGAAATCTTTATTGCTTGCAGTTTTGAATTTATCAGAGATCGTTATCTCTGCGATTTTATTTTCCGGCAAAATTTCCTCCTCATAAATCTGAACCGCACCTGTAAATGAATGTGAACAGGCAACTTCCAGAGCAATTTTTGCCGGAGCTTTACTGCCGAAGTCAAAAAGTCCGGCATAAATAAATGTCAGATAATTGTAATCCACAAATCCATCTTTGCGGTTTCTGCGCGCGCCGGAAACAATTACGCTGTCAACCAGATTCATACCCTTGCGGGGATCAAGCACCGCTTTATCTAACGGAGTTTTCCCGTCATACGGATCAACTTCAATGGCAACAGCACCAATTTTCCGGAAATCATCTTTTATATATTTCTGCAAATCTGCCGGATATTTGTCTGCCGGATAAACCGTTACGAGCATAAATTCACGCGGCGCAAGTTCAAAATCAAGTTTTTGAGTTCCTTTCCGGCGCAGCGATGAACCATTTGAAAAATATATTTCAAATTCTTTTCCATCAACAGCAAAATCAAACTTCATGCAGTCTTTAACTTTTTTATCCGAACTGTTGACCAGAACAGCAGCATAAACATCTCCAAGACGCCACACCGCAGTCTGAATTGCAGGCTTTTCTACATATTTTGAACCGAACATTCCCCACAACAGCGGCGGCGACTGAATATTCCGGCTCAATTCAAGCGATTTTGCCATCTCCCCCTGATTGAAAAACGGCAGCAGAGCATGACGGAAATATATCATTTTTTTGGCATAATGCCGGAATTGGCGGATAAAAGGAAAAGTCAATTCGCGCACCGTAAACGCTCCCAGCTGCTCCCCGAAAGTCAACTGTTCCGCAAGAGTCTGGATTTTGGCATCAGTTGATGCCGCACGGCGGTTATAATACTGCACACGATTGCCATATACCGCATGAAATGCCGGGACCTGACCATTATTCATCCAGCGATACCCCTGCATCCCGTCAATCAAACCGACCAGAAATTCAGCATTATCCTCAGTAGTCAAAAATTTTTCTTCGCCGCGTTTCTCCCACATATCACGCACTTTTTCGAGCATGGGAATATAACCTTTGAGATTCCATGCATCATAATCAGCCAGACGATGCCCGTGATTTGGTGCATGACACGGAAAATGCTGAGTCGCCCCCAACTGATCAATATAAATTCCATCTGCACCCTGTGCGCCGAGACGGATAAAAAAATCTGAAAAAAATTTCTGATATCCCGGGGTTGCAGGACATATAACATCACACGCAACAGCATATTTTTCCTGTTTTGCAGTTCCGTCACTGATAACGGTATTGGGTTTACCATATCTGCTGTAAAAACAATCTTCTCCGCGTTTGTCAAGCTGCGCCCACAACCTGCCATTGGTATATGGTATCACCCGGATACCGTTTTGCCGCATATACTTCATATATTCGATCCATTGCGGATCAGCACGCATTACGGGAGTCAGATAATTGCATCTGCCCTTTTCCCACCATGACCATGTATCTACGCGGCAGCAGTCAAGACCGATATAATTTTTTAATTTGATGAAATCATTTTCCACAAAACCGAAATATGCTTCATGCAGCCAATAACAATTATTTCTGAAATATTCAGGAGTACGCAAACGCCGCATCATCCACGGAGCTTTTATATCATGCAGAAGTTTACGGTAAATCATGGCTCCGTCAAACCAATCCCCATTGAAAAGTTCCATAACAAACCAACTTGCCATATCAAAACGGTTCGGCTTATCGACCGCATCATACGGTACACGAACAGAAAATGCCATATTCAGATTATTATTTTTCCCCTCAAAATGCAGTCGTTTACTGCGTCCTGCAGGATCTGCAGCAGCGAAAAATATCCCCCTGGAATCATCATAATACGCTCCATACTGCATTGAACAGAATGCACGCGGATACGGATGATTGTAACGGAATCCTTTCTGAACCGGCAGTTTATGGACAACTCCGGGACCTTCTGGAACAAAAACTTTTTCACTTCTGCTCTCAAGCATCGCCAATTTAACATCCGGATATTTGACCGTATGAATGATTCCGCTCTGCGACAGACAATCTGCGGTATGATAACAGACTAAACGGTCATCAGCAAAGCGGAAAACCGTCTGTGCTTTGAAAGAAAATGGAAAATTACGGTCGGAACTGCAATGATACTCAATTTTAAATTCCGCAGGAGCAGAACTTCTGTGCAACCGGGATTTAACTTTTCTATTCAGCGGATCGATATCAAAAAGCCGCTTGCCGCGCTCAAATGTCCAGTTGACCCATTTTGAATCAGGCAGCAGCAATTCACGCTGATTTTTCAGATCATACCATGAAACGATATGCGCGAAATCCTTCGTTTCAAGAACAGTAAGCACAGATTCTTTTGACGGAATTTCCAGCAGATATTTTTCGGGATCAGCAGCAATACTACGCCAATCAACATTACGGAAAGCACCACAGGCAATATTGCGGACGGCACTCTTCCGCGCGGGGGAAAAATTCAATGCCTCAACAACTTTGGCAACATCAGTCGGCAAAGTCATTTCACGCTCAAAATCCGGAGTTATCAGATTTTCCTGTGCGGCATATTGACAGATTTCCCTTTCAGAAAGCACCCGGTCAAAAATTCTGACACTGCCGATTTCGCCGCCAAGTTTCCAGGGACTCCCCATGAAATCAGCACTGCCGATCTCCAAAACAGAATCATTATTTATCAAACGGACATCATTGAAGCGTTTGCCCCCAACTTTTCTGCCGTCAAAATAAAACTCCATTTCAGTAAATTCTTCGGCCTCATTTATATTGTTGACATAACGCACCGTCCATACAATATGATGAAAACTGTCCGGCCGTGCAGCAAAAACCTGCGGAATTTGAAAATTGGCACTCCATTTTTTGCCGTCATGCAAATTAGCATAAAGATTATTTGCCAGCCGGCTGACCACAAAGCTCTTTTTTCTGCCAGCCAGCGCATCCATATTCAAATCAGATTTGCTGTTATCAGGATTTTTATGTTTGCGGTAAACAAACATAAAAGTCATTTCATTGCCCAAATTCAAATTTTCTGACTGCTCAACAACCAAAGAAGTACTTTTTCCGTCCATGAACAATGTTCGATCAGGGCTGACGGAATATTTACCGTGAATTTTCGCTTTATACCTGTCAGATGCCAGATTTTCAATCAGACCGCTTCCAATCTTTTCGGGCATAAAATCATAATGAATGACAGCCTTATCTGCTGCAGATATCACTCCGCTCAAAAAAAACAGAAAAAAATAAACTGACAAATATTTCAAATTCATAAAACACCCCATTATTTCATGATTCTGTTTTAATATAATAATGCGCAATGCCAATTACAACTTTATTTTTCTTATTTTTACAAGAAAAGTTATCTTGTTATCTGTATATTTTCCAATATTTATTTGCTTTTTATGCGCAAAGATGTATATTAAAGTTATCTGATTATATGAAAAGGAAAATATCGTCATGCAAAATCGCAAAAATGCCCTCATCAGAACAATTCTCGAAGATATCGAAGTCGGCAGACTCAATATCGGAGATGCATTGCCGTCACGCAATCAATTGGTAAAAAAATACAATCTTTCCTATGACACCGTCGATAAAGCATTAAAAACTCTTATCTCTTCAGGTCATCTCAATGCCAGGCAGGGCAGCGGCACATTCGTAGCCAACCGCAGTGGGACACGAAACAACAAAATATCAAAATTATATGTTATTTATCACTCAAGCGGTTACTTTACAGAAAATCTGGGCTCCATCTTTGCCGCTGAACTCGACAATCCGAAAGCCATGATGCATATACACGACCGCGAAACAGAACTGCATCTTGCCGAACTGCTCCGCCCCGGGACCGGAGTCATCTGGTATTATCCCTTTGCCCGGCGTCTGACCATACTTGAAACATTGCGCCACGCCAATGTGCCGCAGCTGCTGCTCAACCGCGATTATGACGGATTCAATTTCATTACCACAGATCCGGAACAATCTCTCTATGAGGGGCTGCAATGGCTGACCTCACAAGCCGGACGGGAATTATCACTGATCTACTGCACTCCATCAATCAATGCACCATACCGTTCCGGCAGAATCATTGCCGCCTACAAAAATATCAACCGCCTCGGAGCGCATGTCGCACCGGATAATATATATGAAGTTCCAACAAATAATTTCGCTGAGGAGATTTCATCCATCGCCAACCGGCTGTTTCTGAAAAGCAATATTACCAAAGGCATTGTCCTCTTGGATGTGGAAATGGCAATGCTTCTTATTTCCTGCGGACTTTCACTCGGCAAACAACCCGGACGCGATTATTATCTGCTTGTTTTCGACTACGAAAAACAGCTGGCGCATTTTCACGGTATTGGCATGATGAGTCAAATGCTGCAATCATTCGGCCATGAAGCAAAAAACTATTTTTTCAATCCCGCACTCGACCGCAGCAAGCCATTCCGTAAATACATCAGCGCAGAACTGATAACAACTTAAAATCCACAAAACATCAACAGATACAGACTGAAAATACCTTTTTATTTTTCGATGGTGATCTTAAAATCGCTGATCTTTATTTCCGAATTTTTACCGATATTAAACACCGGACGGATGGCTTTGGTATCATGTCTGCTGATATGAAATCTGACTGTAAAATCCTGCATGTCGTCAGTCAATTTTATTGCTTTATCGACAGCCATAGTTGATTTGTAACCTCTGTCTTTGTAGCCGAGGATTCCAATACGCAAAGAACCTTTGCCCCCGGCTCTGCCGCTCAGACGGACAATTTTGCCGTAATCGACATTGTAAGGTGTCTGACAGAAAAATCC
The DNA here is from genome assembly GCA_045538635.1 of Victivallaceae bacterium. Taxonomy (GTDB): domain Bacteria; phylum Verrucomicrobiota; class Lentisphaeria; order Victivallales; family Victivallaceae; genus RGIG5270. The sequence goes on along the minus strand of JAZSRU010000129.1, from coordinate 5,697 downwards.
GTAAGATTTATCAGGAGCCTTGAGATGCAGTACATTTTGCGTTTCATCAGCATAAAGTGCCAGACGGGCGCGGAGTGAGGCATCTACGATCGTCCATTTATCAAAAATACCTTTGGTCGGAGCGGCGGCTTTTTTGTAAACAAGTGAAGCATCCGGCTGGTCTTTTTTGACAATTATAACGATAAAATCACCGGGGATACGGACCCCGTAAAAAACTTTGCCGTTTTTGCGGTTGACTTTGACATATTTACCGCTGTCAATGCGTTCACCTTTGTTATTATAGACGAAAACAACACATTCTGAGTTGTCGTTCCAACCGAAAATACCGGACTCTCTGGTCAGGATGCGTTCTTTGCCGATAATAAATCCTTTGCCGATCTGCACCGGAGTCAGCGGAAATGAATGCAAACTCCAGTCGCCGGAATAAAGGAAACAGACAACCCCCGCTTCAAGCGCGTCAAGATAATGGGCAAATCCTTTGGTTCCGTGATGATAGCAGAAACCAACCGGAGTGCTGAGATGCATACCATACAAACCTTTGATTCCCATACCCTGTTCAACAAAATGAATGGATTTATTCTGATGCAGAGAACGCAGAACCGGTGCGCCGTTGGCGATCAGGATGCGGTTTTTTGACTTCAAATAAGCACACATATCATCCAGAACACCCTTTACCAGCAAATTGGGAATGGAAACCTTTTTGATAACTTCGTGGGTAGCCGGATCAATACGGACAGTGCAGTTATCCCATTCGGGATATTCCTCCCATGCAGTAACGCTGAGGTTGATTTCATCCATGTAAATATGAGTGCCGAGATTTTCGACCATATATTTGTAAGTTTCCGCCAGAGCCTTGCCGTAAGAATTGTTTCTGGTGGGGAGCAGACGGACAGAGAGTCCCTTTGACAACGCTTTTGAAGTAGCATCTAAAGCCAGACTGTCAGCGTATTTGACTTTTGCACCGGGTTCGGAACAGAGATTTTTGTGCAGATAACTGTAAATTTTGACATCGGGCGCGAATTTTTTAAATGCCTCGGTCATATTGCGGGTCGAATCACGCCACCATTTGTAATGCAGATGAGTCAGCGCTGAACCATGCCCGAGCGTTGCCATATTGTCACTTTTTTTGGTCAGATAATTGCCCGGAACATGAGTTATGACAATTTTGACGGGACGGTTGTTGAGCCATTCATTGACCACCGGACGGGGAATCGCATTTTTATTATCCCAGTAAAACCAGCTCAAATTATTGCAGCCTCCGCCGTATGGAAAGCTGAAAGGGCCCTCAAGTTTGAAATTGCTGTCCCAATCGGCACGGACGCGGTTGACCATATCAAAATAATCACAATCTTTGAGGATATAAAAACTCCATTCCAGAGTATAACTTCCTTTGGGCGGCAGACCGAGATTGCGGTCAAGCAGAGTCATGGTATTGTCTTTGCCTGAGAAACGGCCCTGATTGCGGAAAATATCATCTTCAGGAACAATAACGGCACAATCTTTGCCGAGCTGCGCAAAAAAAGTGGAATTTGTACCGACTCCGGTTTCTTTGAGCATATTGACACCGCCGCCATAGAGGAACTGATCAGCTTTGGCGGGGAGAATTATTTTGTTTTTGACGATAACTCCGGTAATTTTATCAAGTTTGTTGGTATATGTATCAAAAAATTTCACTCTGCCGTTTTCGACAGTGATTTTACGCTCAACAGTATATTGCGGAGTATCAAGTTTCTGCACCGGAGCTTTGCCGCCGATGACAACGAATTTTCCGCCGGGAACGCTGAATGAAGATGAAAGAAAATATTTTCTGCCGTTGGCATTGATAACAAGACTGCCTTTTTCAGCGGCAAGTTTTATATTATTTGCTGCATAAGTTTTAAGCGTTTTGTCCTGCAAAGGTCCGGTGGGGGCGGTCTGGGGTTTGGGCGGCAGGTTTATGCGCGGCATGACTTTGCCGCCGGTTTGGACTTCAATATCTTCAAGAACGACTTTCAAACCGGAAGCGAATTGTACTGTATTCATACCGACATGCTGAGTCATTCCGGTCAGATCAAGCACGAAACGGTAAGGTTCCTGTTCTTTTTCATACAGACCGTATCTGTAATTTTCATCAGTTTTGATACGGTTGGAAAAATCCGGAGAATACATCACGATCCAGCTGGCATCACCATCAAGACTGGTCCAGTTGCCGACACCGCCGGTACGGGTACGGAATTTAAGCGGTTTATTGAGCAGACGCATTCCGTTGACCGGTGCGCCATTAACCGTTATTCGCATTACGGGAGCGTAACCTCCGAGAGAACTCCAATCGATTCTCGCTTTGAAAATCAACCGTATCTGACGGTCATCGGCATCTTCCTGTTTAAATTTGAATTCGGCGGACTTACCGGAAGAAATAACGGCATTGCCGAATTTCACGACATCCATTTTCCGTTCTGCCCCGCAAACAAACACGCCGCACAACAAAATCAAAAATATTAATATTTTATGCCTCATTAAATAAATTCTCCTCATTATTTTTTAAAATTTATTATCATGAATATTTTTTTACCGATTCCCGTTCCAGAATCGAAGTCGGATGCATAATGTTGCGCTCCATGGACATATTTTTGTTTTCTATATTGTCAATGATAAAATTGACCGTGGTTTCCCCCATCAATGTAAAATCCTGATATACTGTTGTCAGAGGCGGAAACATCACTTTGGCAACAACGGAATCTCCATAACCTACAAGCGAAAAAATATCCGGCACCCGCTCGCCGATTTCAAGCACTGCATTGTTCAAGGCAACGGCAATAAAATCTGCAACACAAACAACGCCGTCAACCCCTTCAGCTTTCAAAGAGCATATAATTTTATGCATGCGCTGTTTATCTGCGACATCGGCTCCGGTTATATTGATGATCTGCGGTTTCTGCTGCGGACAGAATTTTGCCATACTGTCATAATATCCCTGCATGCGGCGCAAATCGTATTCATAATTGCCCTGCAGGAAAGCTCTTGCAAACGCAATTTTGCGATGATCTCTGTCAACAAGGTATTTTACTGCCGAACCGATACCGTTGTAATCATCTGAAGTTACACCGATACCGCCATGATTGCTCAAATTCACAAAACCGTAACTGATCGAATTTTTGTTCAATGCTTCAACTATTTTGCTGACAACTTCCCTGCGGGCGACATGAAAAACAACTCCGGCAATTCTCCAGCCGATAATTTTGGCAATGATCTCCTCTTCGGTCATAGTTTCCAGACGGCAGACGATAATAGTATATCCGCGTTCTGTAACAGTATTGAGAATACCGTTCTGAATAATGCCGGTATATTCAATACTTCCCATCGGACATGTAACAAAGGCAAGAACTTTGCTGTTTTTCTGCGTCATAGAGGCTGCCATCTCGTTTTTGCAGTAACCGAGTTCTTTGGCGGCAGCGAGGATTTTTTCTCTGGTTTCGGGACGCAAAGTCATGGCTTTTGGGTGATTGTTCAGCACTTGAGAAATGGAACATGTATTGATATTGGTAACTCTTGAAATATCTTTCAATGATACTGCCATTTTTTTGCTCCTGATAAAATGTTATATTAAACTAAACGGTTAATCTGTCTGTTTTTTAAAGCTCTGTACTAAACATTAACTGATTTTTTATTGCAAGGGGGCTGGCTGCGCCCCCTTACCCCGCAGGGGGATATCCATCCCCATTTTGTAACGCTGGCGCGTGAATGTCAGCGATTGGGGGGGGCAAGCATTATTTGCGGTGAAGTATTTGCTTCATCCTTCCTCTTTTTTGAGGAATGATGAATCAAATCTTTCACCGCGATTAGCCATAATTGGGGTATTGCCGTATTTTGCTTGCGCAAAATACTATACCCCAAACCCCTCAACTTTTTTCAAATTATCAGTCAATGTTTAGTACAGAGCCTTTTTTAATAAAACATATTTTTAAAAAATTTCAATACTGATACTGTTTTTTTTGAAATTTTTCCAAATGATACAAATCAATAAAATAAATACCGTATTTGATTTTCTGCGAAAAAATGCTATATTGGCATAAAACATCAATAATTATGCAATATCTCTGAAAGGAACAATATATGGAAATGCCATGTATCCCCATGCCGCCCGGTTTGCAGACCGCCGCTTTTCTGCTGGGCAAGGGCGCAAATAAATTCGTACCCGAACTGCTCAAACGCTATTTCCCAGGTAAACAGCCCTGGATCATCGCTGACGGCAATACTTACCGCGCCGCCGGCAGAGCCGTCGAAGAATTACTCTCTGCTTCCGGATTCAAACCCTTTGAATCATACATTTTCCCCGCTGATCCGCGACCGCATCCGGATTATGCGATCTCACAGAAACTCGCTGAAATAATGCCGGAAAACTGCGTCCCCGTAGCCGTCGGGTCAGGCGTAATCAATGACCTCGTAAAATGCGCCGCAGGCATCAGAACCACCCCTTATTGCTGTGTAGCCACCGCATGTTCTGTGGACGGATATTCCTCCAACGGCGGAGCTATGTCCGTCAACGGAACCAAAAAAACTGTTCCATGCCCCGCCCCTCATGCCATTTGCGCCGATGTTGACGTCCTTGAAACTGCACCACCGGAAATGTTCGCCGCCGGATACGCGGATATGCTTGCCAAAGTCACCGCCGGTGCGGATTGGCTCATTGCGGAACAGCTCGGTTTTGAACCTGTCCGCCAGGATATTTGGGAGCTCGTGCAACTCCCGCTCCGCGACCGTATCGCCGATCCGTCAGACATGGGCAAAGTCTTCGCCGGACTTGCCTCTTCCGGTTACGGTATGCAGATGTATCATGACAGCCGTCCTGCATCCGGAGCAGAACACATGTTCAGTCATGTCTGGGAAATGGGCGGTCTGACTTTCAACGGGGAAGAAGTTTCCCACGGCTTCAAAGTCGGCATCGGTACCCTGATGGAAATACTGCTGCTGGAATATGTGCTGGAACACGATTTTGCAGAAGTTGCCCCGCGCATGAAAAAACCAATTGAAAAAGCAGAGCGTCAGAGAGAAGCCGAAAATCTCATCGGCTCCAACAGTTACGGCAGAGATATCATTGATACTGCCATGAAAAAATATCTCACTCCCGCCGAAACTCTCGCCAGACGACAGCTCATTGCTGAAAACTGGAATGCGATACGCAATCTGCTCAAAAAACAGCTCGTTCCGTTTGAAGAACTGCGCTCTTTGCTCAAAAAAGCAAACTGCCCGACCCGTCCGGCTGAAATCGGTCTGACCCGCGAACAGGTATTCAAAGTCGTTCCGACCGCCCAAATGATACGCATCCGTTATACGGTTCTCGACTTGCTTTATGAATGCGGTTTGCTCGATGATGCGTGCAAAAATCTCGAAAAAATGTTCGATTGATATTTTGCAGACACTATCTTGATAAAAAATGACTGCGTACTGAACATAGTCTAAAAAATAAAAGGCTGTTGCAAAACCTCAAAAAAGGTGAGCAACAGCCTTTTTTTATTGTTTGAGCAGAAAAGAAGAACTATAATAAGTCATGACTGGAGAAAATCATAACTTATTTTACAAGTTTTCAACGTCAATTGTCCCTTTTCTCAAACGGTCAGGTTGAGAAAGAGTGGATTGGATATATTTTTAAGGAAATAAAAAAAATTCGGAATTGTTTTTATCGGAACGATAAAAGCAATTCCTCTTAAAAGTTTTTGA
>JAZSRU010000183.1:0-3064 GCA_045538635.1 Victivallaceae bacterium | reverse complement strand
CAATTTCAGTTCAGTTTTTTTACTGGCGGCACTGGCTTCAGAACCTTCCACAATGTTTGCCACACCTGAACGTGCCGCTTGAACCATCTGATCAAAAGTCCGGTCTTTGCGGTCAAAATAATGTTCGCAAAAAGCGGCAGTCGCATCATAAATCAAACGCCCGAGTTTGTATGTGACAAGTTTGCTGTATCCGCCGTGCGGAGGGAGCAAATGCTCTGAAGTATCATTATTTTTCATTTTTCGTCCTCGCTTTTGCCCCACGGAATGAAGAAGAACTTGACCAACTGATCGAACAGAAAAAAGCTCAAACCCAAGAAATTGAATTCAACAAAACAGAAGAAGACTTCCTTGAAGAATTTTTCAGAACAATCGTAGAACAATTATCAGAGAAATCAATAAGCTAACTTATGAGAAAATTATTCTATTAGCTTTACATTATTTGAATATTTAAACAAGGGAGATAACTTTATATGTTTTCCCTTTATTGTTCCATCTAAAAAAATCACCTCAATAATAATAGCTGTGTCAATGCTGGGTATAAGTGAGTATACTCTAGATATTTTAAATTTCGAACCATTTGGCACATAAACTGTCCATCCTCCTGAAATACTCCCCATCCCTTCAAACTCCATTGCTTTTTTTTCTTTGATTTCCTGTTGATACTCTTGAGCGACAGGATATGACCTAAAGGGGTATAAATAACCTATCTTTTGATAATCCCTAGGGTCTTGCCAAATAAAGGCAGCATACTGAAATACAACAAAAGAGTCATTCGTTAGCTCATATATTTGTCCCACCTTATATTTGGTGTGTGTGGCATTAATTGCACAGCCTGCAATAAAAAGGATTATCCCTGCATACAAAAAAGTTAATGTTTTTCTGAAATTCATAATGATCACCTTTTATTTCGATATATTCAATCTTTTGGAAGTTGGAAAAGCATATATATCCAAATATGCTTTTTTACCTTGTAATGTTCCATTTAAAAATTCAACAACAATCTCAGTGGAATTTCCAGTTTCCCATTCCGATGGATAAAGAGTATAGATATTGTCTATTTTATAAACAAGGCCTTGGGGAATAAAAAATACCAAACCTCCCCAAGAATAATTAAAACACCTCTTCATTTCAAGCGATCCTTTACTTTTAAGAATCGTTAAATTTTTCTTGTTTTCGTCAGAAATCTTTGCCGGGAATGACATCAGCACGCCAATTTCTTGCCAAGATCGCGGGTTTTGCCATATAAATGTTGCATAACCAAATACAACATAAGCATCAACTTCAGTTTGATAAATTCCCCCAACCTTGAATCTATTATACTCTTGTTGTTGAATTTTACATCCCGTCAAAAGCAGCACACTCAATATTGAAAACATAAATAACAGTCTTTTCATTTTTGCTCCGTTCAGAAAAAGTTTGTATAATCATTGCCGTCATCCGGAACATACAAAACCCGGTCATGAAGCAGCATTTCCCCAAATCCAAACAGCGGATATTTTTCCTCCCACATTTCAACTGCGGTATGATAAGAATGGTGTTCCGGGTGTCCGGTCTTTTCAAAGGCTTTAACTATAGCATTGATATAACGCGGAGAAATCAGATTGTGTGTGTAAATTCCGCCGCAATGAAACAGACATTCCTGATATTCTTCCGCCATCTCCCACTTACCCGGTAATTTGGAAAATTCTTCTTTCAAAGCGGCTTCGCCCAGTTCAAATTCCTGCACAAGTTCCTCTGGGGAAATTTTTTTCAAAAATTCTTTTTCGCTGTCTGACGATTGAGAAAGTTTGTTGAATTCTTCTTGCGAAACAACCTTGATTTCGTAAAGTTTCGGCGTAAATGTCGCCCGCAATACCAACCAATTACGGACAAGATAATCGTAAAAGAATTGCACAAAAATATTTTCTCTATTTTCTGTTTCAGGTTCTGTTCTCATTGGCGACCAGTTTTTTTCGACAAAACTTTTGAATTTCAGAAATTCCGGCTGCAAATCTTCTGCCGGCAGTGAATGTTCCCATTTCTTTATAAAATACTCCAAAGCAGCACATTCACCAGTACACAATCCATAATCGGCATCTGCGGAGATCCCTTGAGTGAACTTTTCAAACATTTTACGGATGATCGCAGGGGTATTTAAACGGTCACATGCGATAAACAAGCCGTCCCGGAAATCTGTTGAAATCGTGTCCAAGAATTCAATGACTTTAGCTTCATATTTTTTGTCGCAGCCCAAATATGCAAATAACAATTGGTAGTCGCTGTAATCAAATTCTGTTTGGAAAATAATCTTTTCCAATTTATCGCTGACCAGAAAGCCTTTTTCTGGCAGCATCTTGCAAATTTCTCCGATAATATCAAAATCAAGATACTTGCGTTCAATCACTGCATTGAACAGCTGCACAAGTTCTGCATCCGTGCAATCTGAAAAAATACATTTTTCATCCAACAGGCGCGGAAAATGTTCAAAGTCATTACACAGAACGATTTCACAGGATTCTTCCGGATCAAAAACACAGTCATATTCTAAATTATTCAGCTTGAGCTGACGAATGATGATTTTATTGATTTCATTTACTGATGTCATTTTTGCTCCTCCGGTAAAATAAAGTTCAAAATCAGACACCGTCAATGTAATATAGCATCGGCAACATGAATTTCAAATTGCACTTTTTATTATCTGAAAAATCTCTATTGGCAGTTGTAAACACTCACAGGATATGATATATTAAACTTGGACAGTTGCCAAAAATAATCAACACGGAGAACATCAATGAATAATGATTTGAATAAAAACAGCAAAAAAACTGCGCTTATAATATCTTTAAAAATCCTGTTTCTTTGCGGAGCTTTTGCCGGTGCGGTCTTTTTGTGGATGATAGGATTGCTTGCCATCAGTTTTGGCATCGTAAATCAGGTGTCAATGAGTATTTTCTGGACGCTCCTTTTGCTTTCTTTGCTGATTTTTATTTATTCTCTGCTCTTCCGTAAAGCCAGAAAAATCTGGAAATGGGCCGGCAGTTCTGCATTGCTCTGTTTGCTTGTCCTTTGCCTTATTCCTGCATAC
>JAZSRU010000103.1:0-29155 GCA_045538635.1 Victivallaceae bacterium | reverse complement strand
GCACCCCATCTTTCAAAAACTTTTAAGAGGAATTGCTATTGTTACCGATAAAAACAATTCCGAATTTTTTTTATTTCCTTAAAAATATATCCAATCCACTCTTTCTCAAACCGACCGTTTGAGAAAAGGGACAACTGACATCGAAAACTTGTAAAATAAGTTATGATTTTCTCCAGTCATGACTTATTATAGTTCTTCTTTTCTGCTCAAACAACAGAAAAAGGCTGTTGTTCACTTTTTTGAGGTTTTGCAACAGCCGCTTTGTTTTTTTTGAAAAGAGATTATTCTGAAGTTTGCATTATGGATATTTTTATATCTGTTTTGCGCGGCAGTTCGAGGTCAAACGGATTGCCGGGAACATCAGGAGTTGTGGTTATACGGAGAGAAATCTCATTTTTCTCCTGCACGATGGAGGTTATTTCAGTGCGGTACGGAGGCGCAAAAAGCGGCGTAAAATCTTTTCCGTTGCAGCAGATTTCCAAAACTCCGCAATCTGTTTCACATTCAATAAATGTGCGTTTACCGGGTGTTGTGTCTGCATGCAGAGATATTTTTGATGAATCTCCTGCAATGATGGTACAACAGTCTGCAAGTTGGCAGTTTTCCGGCAGCTGCGGCAGAAATTCAGGGATATTTTTTGCTTCTGCAATGGCAAAAAGTGATTCTCCCGGGAGCAGACGGAGATGTTTTCTCCATGCATATTTTATATCATTTATCGCGTCATAAAGATATGAGCCGTTGATATTCATATCAAATTCAATGGTATCTTTGATGCTTTCATTGACGAGGAAAATGCGTTTCTCGCCGTCAACTTCATATTGATAACAGCGCAGGAACGGAGAAGTTCCTTCAGCGACCGGGCGGGTGAGGAATTTTGCCGCCTCATCAATTTCATCGGAGCGGATGATTTTCAAACCGTCATTTTCAAGGCGGTTCAATATTTCTTCATATTCAGGCAGCAGATAACCGCATGGGACAATGAGAACATTGAAAGTTTCGCCGTTGATGATCATTTTTCCGTTGGAAATTTCTGCATTTTTCAAGATGTCAAACGGAACTGCATCATAATCATAATGAGCTTGCTGCAATTTCGCTCCGACAGTTTCAAACGGAGTAAACGGACGGGTTGACCATTCTGCCTCCGCATGATAAAGAATTGCCGCACCGGAAAGGTGAATCCCGTTTGAAAGCAGTTCGCAGACACGGCTGCAGTATTTGCGCCATAATTCAAAAAATTTCCATTGCGGATTGTTGCCGCGTGCATAAAAATGCGGCGGACAGTCAGGATCAGGAAATGGCGCATTTGAGAATGCATGCGGCACAAAGGCGTTCACACCCTGCACAGCAAAATGATCTGTCATGCGTTTCATCGCATCCAATCCGAAATTCCAGCCGTATGCACCAAAACTTTCACAGACGCACTGGCGGTTGAATTCCGGGTACAGATGTCCCGCACTTGAACCGAGTTTGCCCAGGCCCCATTGGAAAAATCCGCTGAAATGCGGACCGAATGAAGAAGAGTGAATACCTTCTTCGATTCCCGGTATATTCTGATGCAGAACGCTGTCGATCATGGAATAATCCTGCCCGGAAATGCAGCGGAAGAAATGTCCGTTGCCGTATCCCAATCGGCAATGAGAACCGTTGTCTTCAACAAGATGTCCGATATAGCGGACATTGTGTTTGCGGCACCAGTCGCCCATTTTGCGCGGAAAACATTCTGAATAGAGCTGTGAAACTGCGTCCATGAATTCAACGCGGAAACGCGGTGCATCTTCACAGTCGTGCCAGAGTGCGGGCCAGAATCCTGCCGGTTTGTCTTTCAGGCGTTCCGCGAGTTCGTATGAAAACGGCAGACAGGGGAATTGACCATTGGGCAGCGACAGGTAGGTCGGAGCTGATCCCATTCGCGGTTCATCGGAAAAAATACCGCCGCACACACCGTTATCAAAATATTGTTTCAATTCACGGTAATGCGGTTCAAGAGCGATTTCAATGAATTTGTCTATTGCCGCGGGCTGCAGCATATTCATCCAGTCTTTTGTATGATTTTCTCCTCCTTCACGGGTGATCAGGATAAAGAATATTCTGAATCGTCCGGGCGGCAGCGTCAGAGAGAGTCTGCCGTTTTGGATTTTGTCTGTAACATCAAATGCTCCGGAGCTATTGAAGTTATTGGGGAGGACAAAAGGCGCGCAGATCGCTTTGAAAAGTTTATTGCCTGTTGTATTGTCTGCGACAGATTCCGGTACATCAAGCGAATAAGTACCTCCGTTTCCGTCGATATCCGCATAACGGCGGCGCAGAAGAAGTTTACGGTATTCTTCCGGTATTCTGCCGCCGGCACCGCCGCTGGGGAAATGGACATCATCAAAAAGCCAGAGGTGCATGTTGTTTTTTTCTGCGAACTCAAAAAGGAATTTTAATGTATCGAACCACTTTTCACCGAGCCAGTCGGGAAATGGGCGTGCTTCGAGAATGCAGTCATAAATGCCGGCTTCTTTCAGTTGCTCCATGGCATCAAGCAGAACATCTCTGTCCTCACCTTTCAGCCAGAAAAGCGGTGCTATATGCGGAAAAGGTTTCATTTTTTATCTGCCTTTTTTGATTGAGTAACTGCTCAGATAAGGTGAATAGGCGCGTGTTCTGCTGGGATTGCCTTTGCAGGCGGCAACGCTGAAGCTGAAATTGGTGATTCTGGATGCCAGCTTGATGACAAGACGCTGTTTTTCACCGGTGAAAGTGATGTTTTCGATGTTGCGGTAAACTGCGCCCTGATCGTGAGTTGCACGGGACTGGATGAGTTTGCCGTCGAGATAACATTCAAAAGGACAGCTTGCGCCGCAGATGAAACGGATATCTTCAATGCGTTCATTGGATTTGAATTCGCGGACGAGGTAACAGCATTGCGGACCATTGAAAGAGTGGAGGTCGGCGCGTGTATATTTTTCTGTACCTTTTTCGACGGAGAAGGGCAGTTCTGACGGCAAATCTTCTTTGATGAGAGTTGCTTCATCGAGGTATTTGAATTTGGTACGGATATGGCAGTTGGTGGCATCGGAACCGAATTCAGGGAGATTGCCGGGGTTGCAGTTCAGTTTTTCATTCTGATAGGGGCAGACTTCGTACTGTTCTTTGTCCCACATATCCCAGTAGGGGCCGTAAACATCCCATTGACTTGCGCCGTGGAAACCGAATTTGTCTTCGAGTACGGATTTGCCATTCTGATTCAGAGAGAGATTGATAAGGTTGAGCTGAGGCATGAATTCCTCTTCATCCTTGAGAATGACGGTCAAAGTTACATCTGCGGTTGATTTGGGAGCGATGGCAATCCGTGCTGAAGTTTTATCTGCTTTGATGTGAGACGGGATGTCGAAAATGACTTCACCGTCAAATGCGGTGTCAAACGGATTTTCAAAGGTGATTGTAACGGTGTTGGTCTTTTTCGCCCAGAGAACGGGTTCGTTATTCTGATAGGTGTAAGCTGCGCTGTAAACCGGAGCAGGGAGGGGACGGACGGTAACTTCCGGAGCGTTGATGAATTCGATTTCGGGGTTGAGGACTTGAGCGACTTCGATACCGATGGCTGCGGTTTCTGCTGCGAAATCGGTAAGAGCGGTGTATTTGTGTTTGATATCGCAGGCGCAGATGAGAGTTTTGCCCATTTTGTCGAGGAATTCCTGCGGGAAAGCCTTGCTGCCGTGGAGTGCGCCCCAGAGTGCGCCGGCGGTGGCACATGAGCAGTCGACGTCCCAGCCGATCTGGATGCAGAGGCGCATGATTTCTTTGAAGTCATTGCCGCCGCGGAAAAGTGCCATCATGGCGAAAGCGTTGTTGATAAGAGCTTTTGTACCGTCTGCATCGCCGTATTTGCGTACGATATTGAGCCAGAGTTCGTATTCGTCCTGATATTTTTCGCAGAGTTCTTTGACTCCGAAATAGAGGAGTCTGCCGGGATTGTCTTCGGGAACGAGAGTGCAGACGCGTTCAAAAAGTTCAACCGGATCATTGGCGAAAAATGCTTCAGCAGCGGCGACAGAGAGGAATTGTTCCAGACCGATACTGACATCGCCGTGATCGAGGCAGCCGTCATTTGCGGCATATTTCATAGCCAGTGCGGGATTGTTGGGAGCGATGAAACCCCAGATTTCACTGCGAATGGGGCAGCCTTCGGAACTTTGGAAAAATTCATTGTTCCATGTGCCGGTCAATGGCGGATAAATACCGTGTTCGAGGTTGTTGATGAAAACACCGTATTCGCAGCAGGTATAGAAACATCTTTCCTGCCAGAATTCAGCGAGCTGGCGGGCAGTCGGGGCAATACCGATTTCCTGGAGTGCTTCGAGCCATACGACCTGAATATCGAGGTCGTCATTTGGATAGAGCTGAGTGGGCCAGAGTTTATTGTAATCGGCTTTGTTGAACTGTTTATGGCATTCATAGGGAGCGCCGATGATGCCGCCGAGAGATTTACCTATCCATCCACCGAGGATGCGGTCGTAATAAGTCTGATAATCGAGAGTTTTTTTCATTTTGATCCCTTTGGTTTAATTATTGTTTATTGTTTAATATAGCATATTTATCTCATAAAAACAGTATTGTTTGTAAAAAAATTATTTCCAATCCGGTGTGAATTTTGAGATTTTGAGCAGATCGGCACTGATGCGTGCAGCTTCGCTTTTGAGTTCATCGCCGTTTCCGGTGAGCCAGATTTCAAAAGAGCGCGGCTTGATGCTGATTTCCGGTACTTTTGAAGTTATTTCCGGGACGGATGCACCTTCGCGGCAGATGGCGAGCTGATTATTTTGCAAGTCGAGTTCCGGAGCAAGTTTGATTGTTTCTGCTGTACTGTTTGCGAAAATTATCATTTTCATACCGTTTTGGTGCAAAAATACATTATGACGGACTTTGGGCGTTGTTACCACGGTGAAGTTGCCGACAGCACCCCATTTGGAACGGAGTTCCGGAACAGGGGTTTTGAAAGTCAATGGATGCTGCATATCGCTTTCATTGAAGTAACGGAGCAGAGTTTTCCTGACATGCGCGGCTTTTTTGACATACAATCTTTTTTGAGCATCTTGCATATCGGGATAATCGAACCAGCCGATTTGTTCGGCACAGACCAGCTGTTCTGCGCATTTGGCAAAAAATGATTCGTAATCACCGGGGAACTGGTGATTGAAAAGTCTGCCGGTAAATTGAATTCTGCCGGAATAAATCGAAGCAAAAAGCGGAATCTGTCCGGGATCGGTCCAGCGCCATACCATATAACCGTCCATTGTCTGCAAATACGGATCGGCAGCTTCCTCTGTATCATGGGCGAGGTGAGGATATTTTTCATTCAAAGCGCGGATTTTGCGGTACATCGGTTGATAGCCTTTTTCGACCCATGCATCATTTGCGGCGATTTTGTGACCGTGAGAAACATCATGGCAAAGGTAAAATCTTCCGGTTGCGACCTGATCGTGGTAAACGGCGGCAAATCCTTGCGAAGCAAGGCGTTCAGTCAGCGATACCATATATTTCTGCCAGCCGTCAGCGGCGGGACATTGCACGGCATACGGTGCGCCGTAGTTTTCCATAACCGGTTTATTGGCAGCATCTTTGACAGCGAATTTTTTGCCGCAGGTTGAATACATCCAATCTGATTTACCGCCGGGGGCATCTTTTTCGCGCCACAAACGCGAATCAATGTATGGTTTGACATAAATTCCATGAGATTTCAATTCATTCAAAGCTGCCAAGCTGAAGTCTTTGGGGTAGAAATGCGGCCATCCGCCTTTGGCAGGGTCATCCCAGCCGTACCAGTGAAAACCAATCGGCATTTCAAAATATTTGCGGAGTTTTATGGCTTCGGCTTTAGTTTTGCTGAAGTTCGGAAGTTGTGAACATTTGACACCGAGCAGCCAGATGCAGTTATTGCGGAACCATTCAGGAGTTGAGGTGCGGGGAAGATTTTTTATCCACCAATTTGCTTTGTTTGCGAGGAATTTTTTGTAAATCTGTCCGGCATCGAACCAGTCGCCTTTAAAAAGTTCGATGACAAAATTGCCGTCGGTTTTAAAGTCGTTGCCGCCGTTTTTTTCTGCGGGGGTGAATCCTGCAAATGATTCCCAAGTGCAGATGATATTATTGAGTTTGCCTTTGACGGAGTAATATTTTGAGCGCGCCATCGGGTCTTCAAAAGCAAAGTAAATACCGGATTTTTCGTCGTAATATGAACTGAACTGCATATTTGCTTTGCCGGACGGGAAATAACCCTCCTGACCGCCGGTAAATTGTTCCCGGGTCGGATTTTTCACCAGAATACCGGACATTGAGGGATAAGTCAAAGCATCATTGCCGTCGAGTTTTCTGAAACGCACTTTCGGGAATATTACGCTTTCGATACGGATATTTTTGTTGTTGTTTTCGATTTTGAAATCAGCTTCCAAACGGGCATTTTTCAGGGTTATATTTGAAAGAGCCTTGATATTTTCTGCGACTTGCCATTGAATGGTCATGGTATTGTTTTGTATTTTGAGGATGCGCCATTTGGATTTGAAAGAGGTGAATTTCAGTGTTTTTTTGTCGGGAGTCACGGCATTGATTTCCCATTCCAGACCTTTGCGTCCGAAAATTGAACGCCGGGCTTGGATATCATACATACCGTAAATGGGAAAACCTGTTCCGGTTTGCGCCATAGAAGCTGTAACGAGGGCGGCTTGGGGAGTTTTCAGCAGCGCGAGCCCTTTTTTGCTCTGCTGTTGCAGCCATTTGGTAAAAAGATTATCAAAGGAAGCGTTTGATGATATCAATTTTGCAGACGGAAGCAAATTTACATCCTGCTGATTAAAGCCGTCAAGAATTGCGAGATTGACGGAATCCATCAGAAATTTGGCTTGCGGAGTTTTGGCAGCTTTTGTGAGAGAATCAAGTTTTTTTTGCAGTTCAGGATAGATTTTTCTGACATCATTTTCGATGATTTTCACATATTTTGAATTTGCCATCAAATTGGAGATTTCATTTTCTGAAAGCGGGCGGTCATAAACTGCGGCTTTGGCGATTTCTCCGTTCAAAAGCCAGGTGCCGCCGCCGAATCCGCAACCGATTTGAATTGGTTTTTTGTCATGTTTTGGAGTGACATACATGAATTTGCCGCGAGCTTCGATACTGCCGTTGATGTAGAAAGAAATTCTGTAACCTACTTCTGCCTGCGTAATATCATTTAAGTGCTCAACGACACAGACGAACTGCACCCATTGATTTTTTGGGGGGATTGAGCCTCCCCAGAATGATGCCGCCCAGCGTTTGCCGTTGTTGAAATTGTAATAGAGTCGAGTGCCTTCGCGTGAAAAAATGATTTCATAACCTTTGGAAAGAAACATATCGCGGGTGATAAAATTATCTTTTTGGGGATCTTCAAAAAGTCTTGCTTCACATACCAGAGTCATACCGCTGTCGGTAAAATTGAAATCAGAGCTGTTTTTAAATTCTGCATAACCTTTTTTGCCGTTGAGTTTGAGAATACCATTTTCTATTTTTGCACCGTTTTTGAGAATAATGGAACTCTGATGCGCAGAATCAAAGAGAAAAACCGGTTCCGCAGCGGCAAATGCATATGCTGCACCAAAAACGAATATAAAAATCAAAATTATGTTTTTCATTTTTTTCTCCTATTTCAATCTTTAACGAAAAGCAGATAATCTATCATTAATGCATCAGGATTTTTTGAACCTTTGACATACATCGGGCCGGAAAATTTGACTGATGCGTACAGTGTCCCGTTGCCGCTGATCCAGCGGAACGGGAATTGCAATGCCCAGTTCGCTCCGGCATAAAAGAATATGCCGTTGGATGCTTTGAATTTTCCGATTTTGATAAGATTGTAATTTTCATTGCGGATGTTATCGGAGTGGATACGGGTTGAAGCCAGAACTTTTTTGCTGTGCGGTGAATAAACTCCGAATTCGGTAATTTTGTTTTTAGTTTTGCCGGCACTTGTAAGAGCGGCAGCGCCGTTCCATGCTCCTGCGGTGTCTTTTATTGTGAATGCGCCATTTGCGCGTTTAACGACACCCCACGGAAAAACATTGACTTTTTTGCCGGTGAATTGTTTGGGAAGTTCAAATTTTTTGACTGATTTGGGTACGATCACAAGGCGGTCAACAAAAATTGCATTTTCTGTGCGTTTGACCGAGATAAATATTTCTGCGGTCGTGTCTGCGGGAAACTGGCGGTAAAATCCGGTGCAGAGTTCTTTCGGTGATGTTACATAGAGCTGGTATCTGCCGTTATTGACAAACGGATAATCTCCGAGGCTGATCCAATGATATTTTCCGTCGGATGGAAGCTGTTTGGGGGTGACGGGAATAACTGCTTCGCCGGGTTCCATCCAGTCGTTTATTATAAATGAAAGTTCTTTTTTGGCGGGGAAGGGGAGCTGCATAGTTTTGCCGAGGAAAGCCCGGTTGTCATCGGTGAGCTTTGCTTTGCCGCTTTGAGAGAATTGTAATGCGCTTAAAACGATTGCTTTTTCTGCGGCATTGCGCAGCATAGAGGGAACTTCTGCTTTGAAATTGTATGTCTGCAAAGATTTGATTGCGTTTTTCAAGCCTTTTTCAGCTGATTTTCTCTGGCCGTCATTGCCGTAATAATATTTGATATATGCGGTAGAAAGTTTTTCAAGTTCTGCAAGCAGTTTGTTGAAATTATACGATTTTTCAAAATTTTTGAGGTACGGACGGCTGTAAAGCAGAGAGCCGATGAGTGGAGCGCGTTCCATTTGGACATGCAGAAGCGCATTTTTATCATTTGCAGCGGCGCGTTCGGCGCGGTCAAGTATTGCAAAAGCTGTTTTGAAATAATTTTCATTCATATATGCGCGGCGACCGGGGGCAAATTCTCCGATCCGGTGCGGAAATGCATCCTGTGATTGCTGCATAAAATCAAGCAGTTCTGTCATTGCCGGTGCGGCTTGACCGTAATAATCACTCATGAATTCTTTTTTGATTTCGTTTTCGTCTGCATTGACATCATCCAGCAGTTTGCTGCCGAGGTAGCGGGTGAGGGCAAAGAAACTGTTCCAATGCGGATATTCGTATTCTGCAAAAAGATAACGCACATTGCATCCGTAATTGTATCTGATATCATCGGCAACAGAACCGATACGCAGATTTGCTTCCGGGATCGACGGGAAAAGACGCCAGTATTCCCAGCGGCAGATATAATTTGAGAAGTTTGACCATGCAGCAACTCTCTCTTTCACTTCGCTGTTGAATTCGTGTGAGAGTTTACGCATGCTGTCATAATGATAATATTCACCGCCCATTTCTGCACCGAGAAAAGCCAGATGCATACTGACATTGGGTTCGGTTTTGATGTTTTTGGGCGGAACTGCGGTATAGGTGTAAGCAAAAGTCCGGATTATGACATCGGGATAATCTTTGGCAATATCGCGCGCAATGTGATTTATAAATTCAATGAGAGTTCCGGAATAAGAACCTTCGCGTTCTGCGATCGCCATGCAATTTTTGCAGACGCACTTGTGATAATTGTCATTGTGGCTGATGTCGTAGAAAACGGGCGGCGGATAATTGCCGGCTTTGGCATTTTTGCGGTCGTTTTCGATGAATTTGCGGAGTTGTGCGATAACGAGTGAGCGCACTTCCGGGTCGGTAAGGCACATTTGCCCGGGGCCGACCGGATTTTTGGGGATCGGGCGAGAACCGTCGGGCTGGAGAGCGTAAAGATTTTTTTTATCTTTCGGCCAATGTTTCATGTAATCGTGAGCTGTATGATACGGGCGTTCACCGCCGACGAGTTTGTGCATACCGCTTGAAGTTTGAGTATAGCTGTAAAGTTTATTGAATTCTTTGAATTTGTCGGAATGTTTTGACCAGTCGAGGCAGTCATAGATCCAGCGTGCATCAAAAGACGGTTTGCGTTGCAGGTTCCATTTGCCGATGGTCAAGTCCGGATTTTTAATAATTTTCTCTGTATGTTCATCGTAAATGCGGAGCTTTGCCTGTTTTGCGAGAAAATCGTAAACCGCATAAATAATGCCGCGGTTGAATCCGCCGGTAAGAATGAGATTGTCATTGACGGAACGGATGATCCATTCTTCGCGCTGAAGTTTGGCAAAGTCGATATTCTGTTTTTTTGCAAATCCGGTATGACCGACATAAATTACTTTTGAGTTTTGAGCAATTTTATTTTCGGCTGTAATTTGAATTTTTCTGCCGGTTATTTTATGAAGATATTGAGCAAGTTCGGCTGCGGCGCGTTTTTCAAGTGTCGTGCTGTTGGCCGGGATTGCGATAATGCAGTCAGTAATTTTGGTTTCTGCGGCGGCAATGAAGGTTAAAAACAGTAAAATAATTGTCAGCAGGAAATTTATTTTTTTCATATTTTTCTTTCTTAATGGTTAGTAATGGTGTTTTCCTTAATTTTCTTATTATTTTAACGTAATATAGCATGTATTTTTTGAAAAGCATACGACAATTTTAGAAAAAAACAGTATTATTCGCTAAAAATTACTTGATTTTACTTGAAAATGCAGTATTTTTATAAAAAGGAGGCTGCTGTGGAAAAAGAAAAAATGGCAAAATACAAACGGGATAATTTTCCTCTGCGTGTTATTACGACTAATATGGAGGATATTATTTCCATGCATAATCATGACTTTTTTGAACTGGTGTTTTTTGCCAAAGGCAATGCCTCTCATACTCTGATCTCCGGCGACAAAAAGTTGAGTTATTCGGTAATGCAGGGAGATTGTTTTGCAATCATGCCTCAGGAGTATCATTCGTTTGAAAACGGCAACCTTGCATGTTACTATAACATAATTTTTTCGCCGTCGCTGATTTCTGCCGAGCAGAAAGAGTTAAAAAAATTAGCGGCATGGAACAAAATTTTCGGCGACAGCTGCTATGAAGAACGGAACAAAGTTCATCTTGATTTGCAGGAACGCATGAAAATAGATGATTATATCGGGCGGCTGATTGAAGAATTGAAAGGCAGACAGGAGGGCTACAAAGTTGCCGCGCGGGCGATCCTGCTTGAAATATTATTGCTGGTTCTGCGCTGTTCTCCCAAAAAAATGCCGTTTGCAAATGCGGTTCCGACAAAATCAAGTCCGTATATATTGAGCATCATCAATGATATGGAAAAAGCTCCGGAGAAACATTACACCTTGAATGAGCTTGCAAAAAAATCAAATATGTGTGTAAGCGGCTTTACAAAAAAATTCCGCAGTCTGGTCGGTGTTTCTCCCGTTGAATATCTGCTCAATCTGCGCGTCGAAAAAGCTGAACAAATGCTGATTTCGTCATCACTTCCGATATACACTATTGCCAATAATTGCGGTTTCTATGACATAAACTATTTTATAAAAGTATTCCGCCGTTTCCGCGGTAATACTCCGGCTAAATTCCGCAAAATCAAAAAACTCGAAAAGGAATCAGCCGAACAGTAAATATTGTGATCCCGGTGTAAAAAAAGTCTGCTGCTTATCTTTTTCAAGATATTGCAGCAGTTTTTTTGTTTTTATCTTATCACAAGTTCCGGCATGACAAAAATATCTTTTCTTTCTTCAAATGGCAGTTGAGCCTGCTGTACGATAGCTTCGGCGACACCTTTGCAGTTGAGGTCAACCGAGGAGAATGGAACAATTGAAGGATTGTTGCTCCATGGAGTATTTCCTATGCCGACAAAGGTTATATCTTCCGGGATTTTATGATGTATTTCCATCAGATGCTGCATAAAATGAATAACGATATTGTCCGCCGCACCGCAGAATCCGTCGGGAAGATATTTTGCGTAAGAGGCAATATTGTTCAATAAACTCAAATGTTGTTCACAAGTAACGCTTTGTGAAGATATTACTGCGGGTTCCGGATCAATATTTCCTTCAATCAAAGCCTGCCGGAAACCGTCAATGAGAAGTTTATCTTTGTGATGTTTGTAGGCTTCCGTATTGAAACGCGCGCCGTGCGGTATGTAATTTGAGAAAAAAAGCGGATGTTTGCAGCCTTTGTCAACCAGATATTTCCCTGCGAGATATCCTGCCTGACGGTAATCTATCCACACTCCGGAAAAATCTCTCATTGCACTTGAATCATAAAAATTGAGCAGAATCGGATGCTGTTTGCAGATTTCCTTATGGTATGGTATCCTGCCTGTTGCGACACCGGAAAGGACAATGACTGACGGTTTTGCATCCAGCATTTTTTTGACTGAACCTGTAATTCTGACAAAAGGCATATTGATTCGTGAAATAACATTGTCTGTGCTGACAGTCTGGATTCTGTAATTGTTGCGGTTGAATTCAGATACGATTGCATGATATATTTCTGAATAGAGATGTCCTGATGTCCGGATTACCAGACCTGCGAGATCAGTATATGGAGTTTCTTCTACATATTTGACAACAGTTCCTGTTTTGCGTCGGCGTTCGACTCTGCCCTCTTTTTCGAGGTCAAATAATGCTGCGCGGACAGTATTTCTGCCGGCATGCAGCATGACGGCGAGTTCGCGTTCTCCGGGGAGTCTGCTGTTTTCCTGTGCAGTTTGGCTGATGAGCCGCAGTATTTGTTCTTTTACGATATCTTTTTTACTCATTGGGAAGATTTCTCCTTGCAGATTGTTATTATAGCACAAAACTTTATTTTGTCAATGGAACCAATAGGTAAAAACTGTTTTTTTATTTGTTTTGATGTTTATGGTTCCTTTTATTTGTTGATAATTTTTTATGGTGAATATTGAAAATTTTTTTATCGGTGCTATTTTTTATGGAAACCAAAGGAGTTTGAATATGAATACAGAAAAATATAATGAAGTTCATTCGTTTATAAAAGATGTAATGCAGAAGGTCCGCAAGGGACCGGAAGGATTGTTTGATTATCCGTCATTGACCACGACTACCGGAATTTTTTATTCATCCTGTATTTTTACATGGGACTGCCATCACATGACTCTGCGTTATGCGATGGACGGCGAAGCGGAGATAATGAAATATTTCTTTCTGACTATATTGAAATTTCAGCGGGCAGGCGGTTTTGTTTCATGCACATGTAATTCTGTTGACGGCGGAGGTTTTTCATCGGGATTTCATGCTCAGCCGTTTCTGGCGCAGAATGCGGCAATTTATCTGAATCAGACCGGTGATGCAGAAACAGTAAAAACCGTTTTCGGCAAATTGAAAAAATATCTCAATTACTGGCTGAAAGTGTATGCTGCCCCCAAGGGCCTTTTCTGCTGGGGTGAAACATGGATGTCCGGTTTTGATAATGAAATTGCAGGCACGATTTTTCCGACAGGTACGATTTTGGCACCGGATCTTGCTTCTTTGCTTTATCTGGAGTGCAAAGCGATGGGATTTATTGCCCGCAAACTGGGTGAAGACGATGCAGATTTTGAAACACGCGCCGCTCAAATCAAAGCCGCAGTCAATGAATATCTCTGGGATGAAAGAATGGGAACTTACTCCGCATACAATATTCTTGAAGACAGAGTATTGACCTCATATGATGACAAAAATCTGAATAATGAAGTCGGTAAATACGCTTATGTCAGCTGTCCGTCATTGCTGACGCTTTTTTCCGGCGTGGCAGAACCGGAGCGGGCAAAACGCATGATTGAAAAATATGTTCTGGCTCCGGAACATTTCCGCAGTCCGTGGGGTATCCGTTCTTTGAGTAAATCAAGTGAATATTACAATAACGCACGCTGGGGCAATCCGCCGCGCTTCGGAGATTGGCACCGTCTGACCAATTCAAACTGGCAGGGGCCGGTGTGGATTCCGATCAACTGGTTTGTGCTTCACGGTCTGCTGCGGTATGGTTTCGCAGATGAGGCGCGTAAATTGTCCGACGATATAATCAGTCTTATTCACAATTCGATAAAAACTGTCGGCTTCATGCGTGAAAATTTCCATGCGGAAACGGGAGAACCGCTTTATGCGGATAATTTTGCTTCCTGGAACATTCTTGCCGACAAATTCCACTCCTATTGCGACGGCAGCGGGATGAATATTTTTCCGTGGGAATAAAAAGGGTTTATACCTGCAATGTTGTCCATTCAAGGACATTGAGCTGTTGTGATTTCAGTCCGGGGATTTCTCCGTGCAGCCTTTCGAGGTCGTTGCGGAGATGAAAATTGTCGAGCGGCAGCAGAAATTCATCATGATGAGTCGGAATCAGGGTTTTGAATTTGATGTTGCGCATCAGAAGTTCAGGGAACCCCTCTTTGTACCGGCTGATGCCGCCGATAAGATAATCACATTCAATCCTGGTCATTGACGGCTCATGCAGATTGGCGGAGCCGATATTCAATACGGTCATGTCTTCAAATTCAAGCAGAAATGCAAAAACTTCTCCGCACCGCCATGCTGCGGCTGTATTGAAATCTGCATCTGACGGGATTGCTGTATAAATATCAGCGGGATTATAAACTCCCATGTGGCGCGATTCAAGGGCTGTTACAGTAACGCCGTGGAAGGAGAGTTTTTCTCCGTAAGCAAGCTCATGGAGATTTTTTTCCGGAACGCCGAGAGCGCGCATGATATTGCATGCTGTTTTTGAAGCATACAGGACGGTATCAGTTTTGCGGATGAGCTGCGGCATATCGGGCAGATGATCCCAATGCGCGTGAGTCATCAGTACGAAATCCGGGGTTGAATTGAGATATTTATCGACTTCGGACGGGATAGTAAGCAGTTCTTTGCTGCGGGAAACATACGGGTCGATCATAAAAGAGCCGCTGTTGTGTTTGAATTCGAGTGAATTGACGCCATACCATTTGACTTGAACCATAGTTACCTCGTTTTGTTTTTGCGCAGCCAGTGAAGTGGTGCGCAGTTATGAAATTTTTTGAAATCGCTGGAAAAATAGAATTGATTTTTGTAGCCGAGCAGTTCGGCACATTCACCAACACTTCTGCCGTTCTGCAGCAGAGAGATTGCCCGCAGCATCCGTTTGCGGCGGATGAATTTTTTGAGCGGCATTCCGAATTCGGCAGGGATGCGGTGCGAGAGATATGAAACGGAACAGCCGAGTTTGGCTGCGAGGCGGGGGAGGGTGATATTCTCGCAGAGATGATTTTCGATATATTCCTCAAGTTTTGCTGCCCACGGCTGATTTGATTTGCGGATGAGTTCATTTTCAGAAATGTATTCGCCGAGGTATTTGAGGAGGTTGCCGACATGGAGCATTTCAGTTTTGCTGACGGAGCGCAAATTCTCAATCGGAGCTGATTCATCCGGCAGCTGACCGTAAAAAATCGAACCGAGATAGACATCATTTTTGTTGTAAATAGGCACGATCCCTTCCCATAATCCGGCATGACAGCGGTAAATCTGAATTTCCCGGCTTTTTTTGGCAAGTTCGATATGTTGTCTGTCACATTCGATACATTTGTCATTGAACTCTGCGTCACTGCGTTTTTCTTTGCAGAAAATTGACATGTCTTTGATTGTGAAAGAGTTGAGTTCCTGTTCCTGCAAATCAAAAAAAGTTACACGCATGTCCAGCACATGAAACAGCAGTTCCATGAGTTTATTCATTTCGTCGGTTTTGAGAGTGTAATTCATCATAATACTTTGAATATAGCATATTTTCCGTAAAAAAATAGCTTTTATCGCAAAAAAATGCCAAAAAATATATAAAATATGTTTTTTTGTGTATTCCATTTTTTAAAAAAGCGGTTATAATATATCAGGTAGTGATTTCCCGTATCAACGATAAAAAAGGAGTTTTTTATGAAGACCACATTTGCTCTCTATTTCGGAAACCGCGGTTTTTTCCCGGAATCTCTCATTGATGCCGCCAGAACTGAACTCTCATCCACTCTGGAAAAACTCGGTTTTGATACTCTCATGATGCCCGCTGAACTCACCCGTTACGGCGCGGTTGAAACTGCTCAGGAAGGACGCGCATACGCGAAGTGGCTCGCTTCATACCGCGGCAAATATGACGGCGTGATCCTCTGTCTGCCCAATTTCGGAGATGAAAACGGCGCATCTGAAGCTTTGCGCGATGCCGGAGTGCCGATTTACATTATGGCATATCCTGATGAACTGGACAAAATGGATTTTGAACACCGCCGTGATGCTTTTTGCGGCAAATTCTCCATTATGGATGTTTTCACCCAGTTTGATATTCCTTTCAGCGTCAGCTGCAAACATACCATGGGGCCGTCTGATCCCATGTTTGCAGAGGATATCAAACAGTTCGGTGCGACCTGCCGTATCGTCAAGCGTATGAAACGCTGCCGCATCGGTGCAATCGGCGCTCGTCCGACTCTTTTCAAAACCATCCGTTTCGATGAAGTTGCGCTTCAGAAGTACGGTATTACCACCGAAGTTTACGACAATTCAGACTTGCTGGTCAAAGTTGCTTCGATCAAAGATGATGATACTGAATTGAAAAAGAAGATCGAAACTTACATCAATTACACAGATTTTTCATGTGTACCGGCTGACAAAGTGCGCGATTTGGCAAAAATTTCAGTTGCCATCGACCGCATGATTGCTGAAAATGAACTTGATGCTGTCGCTCTGCGCTGCTGGAGCGATTTGCAGCATACAATAAAAATTTCTCCCTGTGTCATTTTGAGTGAACTCAATGACCGCAATATTGTTGCTGCATGTGAATTGGATGTCGGCAATGCTGTTGCCATGCTTGCATTGCAGGCAGCATCAGAGGGACCGACTGCCTGTCTGGACTGGAACAATAATTATCCGGGTGATGATGACGGCTGTATCCTTTTCCATTGCGGTCCGGTGCCGCAGAAACTTATGCGCGCCAAAGGCAAAGTCATCGACCATATGATGTTTGCCAAAAGTCTTGGTGCAGGATGCGGCTACGGATGTAATATCGGATTTATCAAGCCGATGGATTTCACATTTGCTTCAACACTCACCCGTGACGGCAAACTCTGTTTTTATTCCGGCGAAGGTGTTTTCACTGATAAACCGCTCGGCGAAGGATTTTTCGGATGCGGCGCACACGCTCATATCGAAAATCTGCAACCCAAACTCAAAACTATCGGTTACAGCGGCTATCGTCACCATGTCAGCGTGGCAGAGGGCAATTGGCAGAAAGCTCTGGATGAAGCATTCAACCGTTATCTCAAATATACTCAAACTGTTCTGGATTGAAGAAGATGAGTTATATTGGTGTTGATATCGGTTCCAGTCAGGTAAAGGCTGCGGCATTTGCCGGCAACGGCGAGTATCTGTACACCGCGTACCGCAAATATGAATATCAGATTCCGGAAGCGAATGCGATGGAGCTTGATTCGGATGAGGTTTGTGCCGGTGCATTTGAATGTATCCGTGAGTGCGCGGAGGCGGTGCGGAAAATTTCTCCTGTGCGTGGTATAGCCTGTTCGTCGCAGGGCGAAGCATTCACCTGTCTTGACCGGGATGGCAAAGCACTTTGCAATGCGATGATTTCCGGCGACAGCCGTGCGACGGAAAACATTGCTGAATTTACGGAGAAATTCGGGCGCGAAAAACTTTACCGCATTACCGGACATACGCCGTCGGGGATGTTTTCGCTCGGCAAAATTTTGTGGATAAAAGAGAATAAACCGGAAGTTTTTGCTGAAACTGCACATATTTTCTGTTTTGAAGATTTGCTGGCATATCGTCTGACGGGCATGGGATACATCGGTTATCCGCTGGCGGGTCGCACGATGATGTTTGATGTGGTGCGCCACGAGTGGAGCGATGAAATCTGCGAAGCTGTCGGAGTAAAAAGTTCCATGTTTGCCGAAGCTTTGCCGTCCGGAACTGCAGCGGCGAAAATTTCAGCGGCAGCGGCGGCAGAACTGTCGTTGGATGAAGATGTATTTTTTGTGACCGGCGGTCATGATCAGATCATCGGAGCTTACGGTTGCGGCGCGCATGAACCCGGTATGGCGATGTATGCGGCAGGCAGTGTGGAATGTGCTGTGCCGATCCTCGGCAGGGCGGAATTTACCGGAGAGCTTATGGAATCAAATCTCTGTACTTATGATTCTGCGGTAAAGGATTGTTATGCGTCGGTGGGGTATTCATTGACCGGGAGCAATCTTGTCGAATACTTTATGCGTGAAATCGTGCGTGATGAGGCGCGTGATTACGGCAAATTGCTGGATGCTATGCCTGATGGTGTTACAGATTTGTATGTGCTGCCGTATTTTACTCCGTCAGGTACGCCGTATTTTGATGCGGAGACACCGGGGTGTGTTTACGGTTGGCGATTCGGCACGACGCGGGAAACTCTGTTAAAGGGTTTGCTTGAGGGGGTTGCATTGGAAATGCGGCTCAATTTTGATTTTTTCAAGCGGTCGAATCTGGTGATAAATAAGCTGATAGCGACTGGCGGCGGTTTCCGCAACCGCAAAGTTGTCCAGCTGCACGCGGATGTTCTGAATCTTCCGATATATCTTTGTGAAGAGAAAGAGGCCGGCTGCCGCGGAGCGGCGATGCTGGTGCAGCGTGCGCTTGAGGAGCGGGTAACGATTCCTGCGCCGGAAATAACCGGAGTGGTTTATCCTGATGCAGTTCAGGCATCTGAATATGAGAAAAAGTTCAACAAATGGAAAGATTTTTCCGCTAACATAAGGAATATGAAATTATGGCAATCGTAAGTTTCAAAGAAATGCTTGAGGACGCAACCGCACGCAAGTACGCCGTCCCGATGTTTGACATCTCAAACACGACAATGATGAAAGCGGCAGTCGAAGTCGCTGAAGAAATGGGTTCACCTGTTATTCTTGCTTCAATTCCACCGGATATCGAGGGCAATTTGCTGGATTATTGGGTCAATGGAGCAAAATTTGCGGCACAGCAGGTCAAAGTTCCGGTCTGTCTGCATTTGGATCATTCGCCGACAGTTGAACTCTGCGCCCGTTGTGCGGATGCAGGATACAACAGCGTGAT
Source organism: Victivallaceae bacterium (assembly GCA_045538635.1). GTDB lineage: Bacteria > Verrucomicrobiota > Lentisphaeria > Victivallales > Victivallaceae > RGIG5270. Next base: position 10,248 of record JAZSRU010000103.1, on the reverse strand, counting down.
GCTGGATGCGTCTGCGGAGGATTTTGCGACCAATTCTTCACTCTGCAAGCAGGTCGTTGACATGGTAAAATCCCGCGGTATACATGTTGAAGCAGAGCTTGGTCATGTGGCAAGCGGCATTACCGGAGCGGCAAACGGAATGGCTGAAAACGGCAGAAGTGCTGACAGCGAAACGGTTTTCACCGATCCTGAATCTGTGGTCAGATTTATTGAAGAAACCGGAGTTGATGCGCTGGCGATTTCTATTGGTACAACCCATGGTGTTTATGTATCTGCGCCGGAGCTGAATATCCCGCTGTTGAAAGAGATCAAAAAGGTCTGTGATGTTCCGCTGGTACTCCACGGCGGCAGCGGCACACCGGAGGATCAGCTCAAAGAAGCTATTGCCAATGGTATTGCCAAAATCAATATTTATTCTGAATTGACAGCGGCATTCAACACTGAGTTGAAGAAATTTCTGATGAACCGCGAACAGATGACCTGCTGGTTCAGCGTTCTGACCAAAGAACCGGACCGTGCTATGCGCGAAGCCATGCGTGAAAAAATGGTCATGTTCAATTCAATCAATAAATTTTAAGCATTTGCGGAAGTAAATTCATACTTCCGGCTGTGAAAAAAAGCATCCTGCCGCCTGAAAAAAAGGTGAGCAGGATATTTTTTTGCTGTTTTTTTGCAAAAAGGCTTGACAATAAAATTTTTCAGTTTATATTGAAATAGTTTCATATATTTTTTTGGATTGGGTATGTTTTATGATTGATTATGAAACATTTGCGGTCGCCGACGGGCGTGCTGCAAAGAAAGATTTGACACTTTGCTGTCTGTTGAATGAAGATTTGACGGACAGCTTTGCTGTGTCTGAAAATCTTTGTAATCAAGCATTTACAGTTCAATCCTCCAATCCGGTCAACAGTGAAGACAAAACTTGCGGAATTTCCGCGCAAGAAGTTGCGCGTGGTGCGCATTTCTCCATCCAATCCAAACTCAAAACGGAGAGAAATTATTGTGTAAAGGGTTCTCAATCAGCTTTTTACGCTATCTGGAACACGGTTTCAGATTTATTTGCCATCACGATCAATGTTATCAGCGGAGTTGCTGCGGGAGTTTGCCGTCATATCCGGAGAACATTTAATAATATGAAAGGCAGACGGAACAGGGGAATGTTTTGCACATTGCGCCTGCTGCGTTTGTGAGGTGAGAAATGATATCTGTTATGAAAAAGGTGCAAAAAGGTACAGCGGAGTTGAATTGAGTCAACATCTGCAGTACCTTTTTGTGCTTTTTTCAGGGATGAATTTTCACCGGGGCTGTTTTTTGAGAACCTTGAGAAGATTGAGAGAGTTGAGAGGCGGCGAAATTGCCAAACCTCCCAAAGTTCCCAAAAATCCCAAAGCTCTCAAAAATAAAAATTGAAGACAAAGGAGCTGTAATGAGTGAAGGAAATAAGCTGATATTTAAAACAAAACCATATCAGAAATTGCTTTCATATCAGCGGGCAGAGATTGTTTACCTTGCAACATTCTGTTTTGCGGAACGCTTTTTGGAAAAAAGTGACCGGACGTATGATCAGATGATACAGGCGGCACGGAGCGGCAAGCAGAATATAGTTGAGGGGGCGATGGCATCTGCCGGCAGTAAACAAAGTGAGTTGTTTCTTACAAGTGTAGCTCTTGCGAGTTTAAGTGAGTTGTCGGAGGATTATCTGGATTACCTGAAAACCCGTAAATTGGAAATATGGGACAAGGATTCAGAAAAGACAATGTATGTGCGTAAGTTGTGCCGTCAGAAAGATGCAAGTTACGAGACATACAGAGAGTTTATCGAGACGAGGTCAGCGGATGTTGTTGCCAATATAGTGCTGACATTGATAAACCAGACTCAAGTTTTGCTCAGCCGTCAGATAAAGTCTTTGGAGGACAAATTTTTGAAAGATGGCGGAGTGAAAGAAAAAATGACAAAACTCAGACTTGCATACAGAAACACCGTAGGGAAGAGTGAATGAGTTTTTTTGAGTGGTTTGAGAAGATTGAGAGGGTTGAGAGAGTTGAGAAAACTCTCCCAAAAATCTCAAAAATCCCAAAAATCCCAAAGCTCTCAAGAAAATTAAAGAGTAAACAAATTAACATTTAACAATAAAACAAACAACCTTAAACAAAAACAAAGAAAGGGACTCAGTTATGAGTACAATCTATGTAAATGCCGCATGGACTGATGAAGCAGCTTTTAATGCTGATTCAGAAAAACCTGAAGGTTTAGTATGGAATTCAACCGCCTTTGCCACCATCAACGGTGCGCTTGAGGCTGTAAAAACTAATCGCACCGATGCCACAGAAAGATGGACAATCAACCTGGCGGCCGGTGAATATTCAGAGTTTGTAGACTTAAACAGAAAATCTGAAGATGATGCCAAAGGAGATGTTTTCAACAATATTGATTTTGTCGGCGAGACTGATGGCGAGGAATTGCTCGTGTCTTTGACTGGAGGCATGCGCATTGGATGCCGCTGGGTGAAAGATGAAAACGAGGAAATAATTGCCGGGTATGAATCTTCAATGTTCAGCGGTATTAACCTGACGAACATAAAGTTTGTTGGCTCCTCTGAAATAGAAGCTGCACTTGTGCTTAGCGGCGCGAAAGATAGCATTATAACAAATTGCGATTTCGTAGGTGGAGAAAACTATTCTTCCGACACTGTACTCGTGAAAGTTCCGTATGGAAATGCGCCAACTGGCACCTCGACCAACACTGGCGGTAATGGTCCGCAGACTTTTGTCAAATGCGATTTTACTGGTGGGCACATATCCATAGCACAAAGTTATGGTGGCGGTTTCGATACATGTACGTTTACCAATGCGATGGTTGATCTTGGCAGCGGTAGCGAAAGACCTTTCACCGAATGTATATTTAATAACGATATTTCCAAGATGGGAGCTGGGTACAACGGTAATATTTACTGTATCCGTACTTGCAACCAGGGCGATCCTATAAATGGTTGTAAATTTACTATCGTTGGAACAGGTAAACCCGCAGATGGTACTGTTTGGACAGCTATCTGGGCACGTCCTGTTTATGAATCCGGTCGTCCTAATCTTGAAGTTGAAGACAGTTCTTTCAATATTAGCAATTCCAATATACAAGCAGTACATAATCTTGTATGGCCTTTTGACAAAGACGGTTCTGCCGAAAAAGGTAATACATCTGTTGAGCTTATTGGAGATACCAAAGCTACTGGTAGTGTCACACTTGAACAGTTGCTTGCTTCTTCCAAGGGTTCTGTTGAACTGATCGAAACCAATGCTGATGATGAAGTTGTTTCCACTTCGACTTACAAAGACGGTGCTTTGGAATCGGTAGTTGCTGCTGACAAAGTGCTGTATTTGAATGGCGAAAGCTATACCGCTGATTTGGAATACAAAGCGATCAAAGCCGCGTCCAAAACTTCCAAAATCACCGACGCCGATGTGAAAGTAGTCGGCTTGCAGGTTGGTTCTTACAGTGCCGACGAAAATATCACAGATAGTGCCACTTTGGAACTTTCCGGCGTAAATGTTGTTATCAGCGGAGAACAGGGGCCTGACTCCAGTTTGTGGATCGGTGATACTTTGTCCGAGGCTGATTATAAAGGAACATATAAACTTGTTCTCAAAGATGGGTCAACTATTCGTGGCGTTGGCAGTGTGGATGCTGTCGATGGTCAAGCTGTACAGGGTGCTGCTATCAGAAAAGACGGTGTTCTGGAAATAACCGAGGGATCGTCTATTTATTTGGCAAACGTACCTATTAGAGGAGAGGTAATTATTAGTGATGCCAACTCAAAACTTACTGTGCAGTCTGGTAACTTGTATAGTTCTCCTGGGGATGTTGCTTCCTCTATTACAGTAGAGGAAGGCGGCACATTCAGAGTTGCTCATCATAGTGGTAGCGGACCTACCGCTTCGAACACATTCTCGCTCGGAGGTGGAGAGGATTATTCGGATTATAAAGGTCAGATCAATCTTTATGGCGGTACTCTTGAGATTGGTGAACGCGATATTGTTAAAGTTTACAAAGGAAGCACAATTGAAGTCAATGGCGGTGTAATCGATGGTAAGGAAAACTCTGTCATTAACTTGACAAACGGTGGTATTCTTAAGGTGACTGGTTCGGAGGCTTCTACGGTTAAGGCTACCATCACCGGCAATGCTCTGGAACTTTCCGGAACTTTGGATCAATCCAATGTTGCTGGTAAAATCAAGGTCGTTGGCAACGGTGTTATTCAGGATTCTACTGTTGGCAACGTGCTGGTCGGTATTGATCAGAATTTTGATGACAGCACAGGTTACTTTGAAGCCGGATACTCCGACAAAGCTAACACTTTGACTATCAAAGAAAATGTTACCAGTGGTCGTTTGTATATTGGTTGCGACAATGATGCCGCTGCTACTGCCAAGGTTTATATTGAAAAAGAAGCCAATGTAAATGTTACCGGTTCTTATATTTATGCCAGCGGCGAATTGCATGTAAAAGGAAATATTACCAGTTCTCAAGATGTTTCTGTCGGCGGTAAAATGTATTTGACAGAAGGTGCAACCTGGACTCAGAATTGGGAAGGTCGAATAACGAAGGATGGGGTGCTGTCCTTGAATAATTCTTCGGCAACCCTTGCAGGCTCCTGGTATGTTGGTGGTTATTATGAATCCAGTACTGGAGGTACAATCCAGCTTGCCAATGGAGCAAGTATTAAGTTCACAGGTAGCGAGCTTGCCACACGGAAAGACTCTAATATTACCATTAACGACTCGTCGTTTACTGCAAAAGTGTTGAAGCACTCCGGCGATATCACTATGGATGCGGATTCTTTGCTTACAGCCAGTTCGATCACCGGTACCGGTACTATTACTGTTAATGTGGCCAAGGACTTCAGTGGTATCAAGAAAGTTATCGACATCACCGGAGACGGAGATGTGGTCGAAGTTGCTGTTACCGGCAACGCCAAGGCTTACGCAGTTACCGATGGTGGGGACACCTATGTGACCACTGCCGATAAGACTGCCATCATGCTTGATGCCACTGCCACTGATGCCAATTTCGGTACGGCTATAGATGCCGATGGCAAGTTCATCGCCGGTGTCAACGCCTTTGACAGCGCCGCCGAAGCCATCAACGCCATGACTGCCGCCACCAAAACCATCTATGTCAATGGTACTGTGGAAGGTCAGTGGCCCGCTAAAGGAATTACTATTGATAAAGATCTCAAGTTTGAGGCTGTGAATGGAGCCCCCGCCACAATTATTGCCAACGGTGGTATGTATGGAGCTGCGATTTCTGTCAATATGACGCTCGGTGCCGGTGTTACTTTGAATACTGCTCCGGATCAGAAGACTCAAAACTTCTGTGGATATGGTGCTGATGGAAAAGATATCACCTTGGATATCAATGGTATCTGGCAGAATGGAGGTGGCGATTTTGGTTCCTATGCCGCCGATGCCACTGGTACTGTTGCTGTAAAAGTCGGTTCAACCGGTAAATTCATCAGTGTCGGATTGGATAATACAAGTTTCCTTGCCAACAGTATTGTAAATGTTACCGGTACCGGTAATGCCAAGACCAAAGAAAAGATGGAAGAAATTCAGTTTGTCAGCGGCGTGAATACTTCCATGAATGGTAAAGTTGACATGGTCAACACCAATGTTCTGTTTGGTGGATATACTCCCTATGGTAATTTGGCGTTTTCTGGTGATGATAGCATGACGGTGAGTAACTCCATTTTCACTGTTGTATGCAATACCGTGATTGGCATTGATGAAAATGGTCAGGCTGTTTACCGCAACGATGACATGAATCCTGAAATCGTTTATGGAAATCTGACAATCAACAAAAATGCAACTTTCACTGATTCAGAGTTGAATGTTGCCAATTTGATGATCGGAGGAAAAACATTTACCGTCAATGGCGGTGTTATTAATGCACATGCCGCTTATTGGGATGATTCCGTAGCTAATGGCTCCAACGCCAATAAGAATTGGACCGGTGATATCACCATCGCCGAAGGTACAACTCTGGCAATGACCAACGCCACACTCAATGCCGAAGGTACTGTCACCAACAACGGAACATTTACTGTTTCAGAAAAAGCTGAAGCAACTCTTAACATCTCCAAATTGATCGGCAATGCAATCGTACTTGAAAACGGTGCAACTCTGGTCGATTCAACGGTCGGCGGTAAGGTCGTTGCAGCAGGAGATAGCGAAATTAAAGATTCTACTGTCAGCGGCGTAGCAACCGGTAATAATACAATTACTTTCTCCGGTGACGTCAATGTAGTTGCCGGTAATGTCGATGTTGGCGGTTATACCGTTGATGACGATAATAAAGTTTGGTATGATGAAGCCAAGTTAATTGTTGCCGGTAATGTAAATACTGAAGCAAGTGACGGCTTCTATAATAAATATCAGGCAGAAGTCGTTGTTAATAAGGGTGCTGTCTTGACTACTTCCGGTAAATTCCAGAACAATGGTGATATGACAGTTTATGGTAAACTTAATATTAACAAGGGTGGTTGGGAGCCCAAATTGGCCGGTACTGAAACAGCAACTTCTTCTCTCGGTGGTTCTTTCACTGTTGATGGAAGCAAGGGCGAAGGTATTGTTTCTGTTGACGCAGGCTGGTTGACTTTCGGCGGCGGTCAAGGGTCTGTTTGGGCTGAAGCAACAGGCAATTATTCAGTCAATATTGTCAATGGCGGTAGATTGACAACTACTGCTGCAGGTTTCCGTAATTCAGCAAAGAGTACACTCAATTTGAATAAGGGAACTCTTGAATTTACCTCTCCTGCTACTGTAGGATGGCCTACTAACGTTGTCGTAAATAATGCCGGTGTTATCAATGCAAGCAACGCAAGTACAGTTGATTTCGGCGATCGTGAACTTGTTAACGACGGTTCTGTCAGTATTGATTCATCTGATTTCAAAGCCGGTAGCTTGACCAACAGCAAGGATATCACTCTTAAAGGTGCTGCCACGTTCGATGTTGATTCATTCACAAATAACGGTACTTTGACACTCGATGGCTTCAATGGTAACTTGACTGGTGTCACCAAACTCGAAAATGAAGCAGTTACAGGTAATATCGAGGTTTACGGCAAAACTGTTATCAAGGATAGTTTTGATACAGCATTGCTCTCTGTCGGTGCTAAACTTGCAGAAAGAAAACTCGGAAAAGATTCTTTGACTATTGCTGACGGTGTTACTGCTAATATGGCAAATCTCTATGTCAAAGCAAGCAGCTCAATGAATATTGCTGCCGGTGCAGTGATTAATGTAATCGGTTTCTACAACAAGACTGACAGCTTCGGCGGTGACGGGCTTTTCGCTTCATACGGTACTACTAATGTTGACGGTACCTTGAATGTACGCAATAACTCCGGCTGCGGTTACAACAAGATCGGATATACCTCTTATGCTAACGAAGACGGCGTCGCAGTCGTTAATGTCAATAAGGGCGGTGTATTCAACTTGAACACTATCGGCGCTGATGGTGCAGAAAATTCATTGGTAATTGATACTGATGGTACTTTGAATGTTAATGACGGCGGTACTTTCAACGCTGATGACAGAGCAACTGTCGTAAATAACGGTAAGTTCAATGTTAAAGGTGCTGTTAACCTCAATATCGTAAATTTTGAAGGTAAAGCTATCACCGTCGCTGACAAAGCTTCCATCAACGGTAATGTTTCAGCTGATTTGAACCTCAAAGGCAATATTACCCTGAACGGTAAGTATACCGGTAATGTCACCGGTAACAAGAATATTACCGTTTCCAACGGACTTTATCAATTCCAGGGTACTGCTGAAGCTAAATCTGTTATCAAATCTATCGTTACAACAAATGATAGCATGGTCGGATTCAACTTCACTAATACAACTGTCGGTTCAGTTACACTCAATGGCGATTTCAATATGTTTATTGTAGCCGGAGGCGCAACTGTCAACAATATTACTATTGACGGTACAGTTAATTATGTTCCCGGTCTGTTCATGGTTCAGCTTGGTAATACTGCCATTACCGGTAAGAATAATGCTGAATTGAATATCAGTATTGGATATAATACATTCGGTGGCAATACTGTTAAAGGTGTTAAACTCAACCTGACTAATGTCAATATCAATGCCGGTATCAACATCTCTATTGACAACCTCGCCAATATCAAGACAATCAATAATTATGTCGTTGTCGGTAACTCCACCGTCGGCTATTTCTTCACTGATAAAAATAACACAGATGATGTTAAAGACGACGTCGTTTACGAAATTGTCAAAGACGGCAGCTCCGTCAAATTCAATGAAGTCAAACCTTCAGAAGGCGGCGAAGATATTCCCGCAACTACCATTCAGGACTTCAATGGTTCTCTCAATGGTATGACCGAAGACTTCTCCGTTGAAGCTAAAGCCGGTACTGCTAAACTCAGCATCAGCAAAAATGAATCTGCTAAAGTTAATGAAATCACCAAAGATGCAAACGGCGGTGTAACCAATATCAGCCTCAGCAGTGGTGCAGACTTGACCGCAAACGCAATCTATGCTCTCGGTAAACTCTCTACCGGAACCGGCGCAGAAGTCAATCTCGGACTTGTCGATGGTACCAACCTCAACACCACCATCAGCCTCGGCAAAGACAATCAAGCTACAATCGGTGCTGTCGATATGAAAGGCGGTAAAAACACCCTCTCAATCGGTGCCAGAACTGATGCAGAAATAAAAGGCGCAGTAGACAATGTCCGCACCATCAAACTTGCAAGCGGCAAGAAAGATGATCTTACATCATTGATTGTCGAAGATACTGTTAATGCTCCCGATATGGCAAACAGCATCACTCTCGGCAATTATGCATCTCTTGAACTTAAGAAGGGCTTGAAGAATTCCGATATCAACGTCGGTACCACCATCAAAGTCGGTAAGTATTCAAAAATTGTTGCATCTGGTGATATGACTTATGTCGCAGGTATCAGCATCGGCGCCGGAAGCTTTTTCAGCGCAAAAGATATCATCGGTACTGCAGGCAAAAATACTTTTGCTCTCGGCGCAGATATGACTGGCAATGGCGCCAATAAGGAGGTCGTAATTGAGTCCGTCGATATGAAGGGCGGCAAAAATACTTTCTCCGTCGGCGCCAGAACTGATGTCGTTATCAACGGTGATTTGAGCAATGTTTCAACTCTGAAACTCGCCAACGGTACTTACTACAAGAAGACCAAGAAGAACCCGACCGCTTACACCAATGAAACTTCTCTCGCTATGCAGAATTTCACCGGTGTCAATGCCACTGTCGCCATCGGTAACTACGCAAGCTTCAGCGCTGCAAATATGACCGGTGTCAGCAAGCTGACCGTCGGCAAAAACAGTAAGTTTACTGCTGCTGCAATCACTGCCAATGAAAAGAATAACACTTTCTCATTCAATTCAAATGCAGTTGCAAATGTCACATCAATTGACTTCGGAGCAGGAAACGATACACTCAAGCTCGCAAGCGGTGTTAAATTGACCGCCGAAACTCTGATTTTCGGCGAAGGTACTAAAGATAAACTCGCATTCAGCAAGAATGCATCTCTGGTCCTCACCGGCGATATCAGCGGTCTTGAATCCATTACCGGTAACAAGTCCAATACCATCTATCTCACCAATGGTGTAAAAATTAATGGTAAAGATGCCGCAGATGTTGAAGATGTCAAAGGTCTTAACAAGGTCAATGTTGTTGAAGTCTTCAATAATTGCAACGCAGGTGATATTGACGAAACTTTGAGTATCTACAATACTGCTGACATCTTTGAACTTGCTGTCGGTCAGACATTGAGTGTTGACAAAGTAGATGGCGGTTCAATCAAGATTTCTACTTGGGATGATGTCAAGAATGATTGGACTCTGCTCACCAGCACAACCATCCCGACCGGAGCTATTGACGGTAAGGTCAAAGTTGAACTCGGTGAACTTGAAGACGATAAGATCAAATATGATATTTCCATCGCTTAATCATTAACCTTTAACCATCAAAACCGCACATCGCCAAAAACGGTGTGCGGTTTTTTTATGCGTTTCATCTGCTTTTTTATTGCATGGGGGCTTGCGCCGCCCCCTTGCAACCCCGGCGGGGGATATCCATCCCCGTTTTGTAACGCTGGCGCGATAGTGTCAGCGGCTGAGTGGTGTCAGGCTTTTTTATGGCGGAATGTTCGTTTTGTCCCTCCTCCATTATGAAAGCGGGTGGAACGCTGAGGGA
>JAZSRU010000187.1:0-4625 GCA_045538635.1 Victivallaceae bacterium | reverse complement strand
ACGCCTTTACTAGCGATTCCGGCTTCATGCAGTCGAGTTGCAGACTGCAATCTGAACTAAGGCCGCTTTTACGGATCAGCTCCACCTCACGGTATTGCTTCCCTCTGTAACGACCATTGTAGCACGTGTGCAGCCCTGGATGTAAGGGCCATACTGACTTGACGTCATCCCCGCCTTCCTCCTGCTTAACACAGGCAGTCTCACTAGAGTGCCCAGCTTTACCTGCTGGCAACTAGTAACAGGGGTTGCGCTCGTTGTCGGACTTAACCGGACACTTCACAGCACGAGCTGACGACAGCCATGCAGCACCTGTAGAAAGGTCCTTGCGGAAAATCGTATTTCTACGACGGTCCTAACTATGTCAAATCCAGGTAAGGTTCTTCGCGTTGCATCGAATTAAGCCACATGCTCCACCGCTTGTGCGGGCCCCCGTCAATTTCTTTGAGTTTTAGCCTTGCGGCCGTAGTTCCCAGGCGGTCAACTTATCGCGTTAGCTTCGACACGAACGGGAGTAAATCCGCTCACATCAAGTTGACAACGTTTAGGGCATGGACTACCAGGGTATCTAATCCTGTTTGCTACCCATGCTTTCGTCCCTGAGTGTCAGTAATCGTCCAGAGATCTGCCTACGCTCTCGGTGTTCTTCCAGATATCTACGCATTCCACCGCTACACCTGGAATTCCAATCTCCTCTCCGATACTCCAGTTCATCAGTTTTCAACGCAGTTCCGAAGTTGAGCTTCGGGATTTCACGTCAAACTTAACAAACCACCTGCGGACCCTTTACGCCCAATAAATCCGAACAACGCTCGCCACCTACGTATTACCGCGGCTGCTGGCACGTAGTTAGCCGTGGCTTCCTTCAGAGGTACCGTCAATTTTCGTCCCTCTTGACAGCGGTTTACAATCCGAAGACCTTCATCCCGCACGCGGCATTGCTGGGTCAAGCTTTCGCTCATTGCCCAAAATTCTCGACTGCAGCCTCCCGTAGGAGTCTGGGCAGTATCTCAGTCCCAATGTGGCTGATCGTCCTCTCAGACCAGCTACCCATCATGGTCTTGGTGGGCCGTTACCTCACCAACTAACTAATGGGACGCGAGCTCCTCCTCAAGCGCATTGCTGCTTTGATCAAAATACCATGCGGTAAAATGATGTCATTCGGTATTAATTCCCGTTTCCAGGAGCTATTCCCAACTCGAGGGTAGATTACTCACGTGTTCCTCACCCTTGCGCCACTGATCAGCGGGTTGCCCCGCTTCACCGTTCGACTTGCATGCCTAATCCATGCCGCCAGCGTTCGTTCTGAGCCAGAATCAAACTCTCCGAACAAAAATGGTAACGCATTAAAGCGTTTTATCAAGTTTGCCCATCGAAAGTTGACTTGCTTTCAATGATTTAATTGTGAATTTTTATAGATGTTTCACTCATCTTAAACTACGATCTTGAGATCATTCTCAAAAATCTGACTGGGCTCATCGCACTATTCAATTTTTCAAGGAACCCCGGAAACAAAGCGCTAAAAGGTCAGCCGGATCTCATCCGGATCTAAAAAGTGCGTAACACACCATCCAGATCAGCTCCGATTGATCAACACCCGTTTGCCGGTAATTTGGTTTTTATCCCGTCGCCGTCTATTCAGACAACGTCAGAGTCTTTTCAGAATCAGCATTGCAAACCGTATCCGGTCGCACCGCTCAATTTTGAGCATGGCATTTAATTTAGCACCGTTTTCCGATTTGTCAAATGCTCTTTTCAAAATTTTTCGATTTTTTCAAAACCGGAAACCTTTGAGAAGAACATCCGCGCCAACCGCGAACGACGATCCCGAAAAGCTCTCGAACAAGCTTCAACCAAATCTTTCAATCATCACACAGACTTTCGCCTGCTTTTGTTGCGTGCTGTTTAATTTAGCACCGCTTTCGCTTTTGTCAAGCCGCTTTTTGAAAATTTTCCGGATTTTTTTCAACCCGATGTCTTTTCAACCGGACAACCTGTTGCAAAGCGAGGTTTAATATACACCCATTTTCAATCCTGTCAAGCGCAATTTTGAAAATTCTTGAAAATTTCTGTATCACACGCCCATTTTCCTCCTTTCTCCGGATGAATTTCACAGAAGACACATAAAGTCTCATCTTTTGAAGACAGCTGCGCGGCCACTGAATGATGTGAGTATTAATTTGCCAGCTGGATTACTTCCACGTCTTTGAACATTTCCATGTTATCGCGGAGGCGTAAAGGCATGCCGCTTTCCGTCCGGACATTTTTCAGGATGATCCGTTTTGTCTTTATCCATATGTAGGCTTTTGCAGCATTTTGTGCCAATCTCCCACAGGACTTGGCTTTCCTGTAGTCGCTGCTCCGGATACAGTTGACCGGTAAAATGTTCTGTGCGTGTTTTGCGTTGAAGTCACAGAGCCACAAGGCATCTTGTCCAGCGAAAATGTTCTGATTTTTGGCTTTAATGCCAAAATTTCTCTACCGGCAGTTTACTTACCGTTACATCACTGTTAATATACAACAAAATAAAAATCAAATAAATCAAAACAATTCATTTACAGACAGGAGAAAACGATCATGACTCTACAGGAACTCAAACAACGCGCCGCCCGCCGCGGAGCAGAACTTCTGATCCTTCGTCCCGGCGGGAAACTCCCCGGAGCCATGCGTGGAAAAACGGGCAAAGAAGTCTGGCTGTGCGTGCAGGAAGCAACCGCTAAGAAGCTGATCTATGCCACAGCTGCCCGCTTTGATCAGGTTTATGTTTTTCACAGAACGGAGAATAAAATTGAGGTATCAGAGTAACCGTTTCGGAGGTGTTTTACTGCAACTGGAGTCCGGCAATATCGCCATCAATGGCGGCGGGACGCTTGCAGATATGGAACACGCTTATATCGTTAATGGCGCTGCGCCGCTGGCAATAATCGTTACTTGCGAACATCACCAGCGCAGTCATAATGCTGACCGTTTCTGTCTTAAATATGGTGTGCCATTGATCACTACGCATCTGTGCGCAGAACGGCTGTACTTGGAAGGGGTTTCCACATATTTGCTGACCGTACCGGGAAATAAAGTTTTCGTGAATTTTGGTTTCGGAATTTCCCTGTTACCTGTACGTTATGACAGCGTTGATCCTTTTTGTTTAACAATTCAGGACAGCGAAAATCAAATCGGAGTTGTATCGGATGGCAGGATTTTTCCGGCAATGGTGAAATATCTTTTTGACTGTGATACCGTCATTCTCGGCAATCGTCTGCACATTCCTGACAATACACGATCGGCTTTGGAAAGACGACTTAAAAGTGTTTACAACACTCAAAGTGAACTGGATGAATTTTTCAAAGACTACAACGGGGAGATCGTTTATATATGAAAAATTTTTGTAAAGAACTTGCCATTCAAGCGTGGCAGGAATTATTCTCCTCCAATCTGGTAACGGCGGAAAAACTGGGCAAAGTTCCGGGAATCCGTTTTACAAATCTTGGCGATAAATTTTTAGGCAGAGCATATTCAGATCATATTGAATTAAATGAAAAATTTTTGCAAAGTGAGGACAAGAATGAGTTGAAACTTACGTTATACCATGAACTTGCACATGTTGCAGAATTCCGTACCACCGGAATAATGGGGCATGGACCTTTGTGGCACGCCATTTGTCTTTATCTGGGGGGCAACGGCGATTCAAGAGGCTCGATGCCCGTGACATCTTCCGAAGAAAGCAATGACATTATGTTTGGTTTGTCGGCATTGATTGCTCTTGCAGGAACATTGTTTTTTACGATGTATGCAGTTTTCAACTGGTTCGGCATCTCCAATAAAATATTCTGCGGTACTTGCGGTGCTTTCAGCGTGATATTATCCCTTGTTTTGTGGGCAGAATGCTGCAAAACTTTTGAACAGGTGAAAACCACAGTGACGGTTCAGGCATTTTTAACCATACTTTTTATCATAGGAGTTTTATTATGAACGAACTACTTTTTATCGGCGGAGCAATTCTTGCGTTTTTGATTCTGCTGGCGCTGGCGTGTTACGGATTCCAGATGATAAGATTGTTCTTCAAGTTTTAACTTGCATGACCGGTCGGGATGCCATATATTACAGTACGGAGAATGATATGGACTATTTTGAATACTTTCGCTTTTTGCTGAAAAATCCGGATAAAATAGAAAAGTGTCCGGAATTGAAAGAGTTGACCGGATATTGCTGGAGCAATCTTTTAGCGGAGCATCCGCAACTTGCACCGTACTGCGATTTTGCAAAAATCACCGGTCATGATTTGCGTTATCTGCTTGAGCACCAGGGACAATTTGCCGATAAATGTAATTTAAGCTCAATTCCGGCTGATGACTGGTGGCGGATCTTGCTCAAACAACCGCAATTGGCAGAATTTTGTCCGGCATGGGATTTCCGCTTGGACGACTGGGCAGATCTGCTGCAAGCTCAACCGCAGTTTTTCAAACGGTGCGACAATATCTGCCACTTGCTTTTGGAATATCCAACTCTTTACGGAAACTGGAAACTTCAGGATTGGACGGGCTGTAAAATCGCAGCTCAATGCTGTACTCCATTGCCGCCGGAAGATCATACTCCGGCAGAGTGGTATGATATTATCATGCACGATCACCGCA
>JAZSRU010000003.1:0-5474 GCA_045538635.1 Victivallaceae bacterium | reverse complement strand
CTGAGGGATGACAAAGAAAATCTTTTGCCACGATTAGCCACATTGGGGAGAGCAAGCTCTCTTTTTGTATGCTGTCGCATTAGCATATCCAAAAGTAAAAATATACTTTGAGATTTTGCCAAGGCGATAGCAAATAAAAGGAGATGAAACGCCCCGTATTTTGCTTGCGCAAAATACTATACCCCAAACCCCTCAGTTTTTTAAATTATCAGTCTATGTTTAGTACAGAGCCTTTTGTAAAAGAATTCTCATGTCCGTCTCGCTGACTCATTCCAACGGGACAAAAAGAAATTCGATTTCAGTCGGCTCTCCCGGCGGGGGAGCGGGCAGCTGCACCAGACTTTTGAGCAGTTCCTCAACTGATCTGTCCATATAGATAAAACCTGATTTTTCAATAATTTTTTTCTCAATTACCCTGCCGTACCGGTTGAAACGGATTTTTACATGAACTTTCGGCTTGCGGCCATTCAAAAGTTTATTGCTCGGCGGCAGCCAGAGTTTATAAAGCGCACTTACAAGCTGTTCCTGATAAGTTGCACCGACTTCACCGTCATCATCAATATCTTCATGCTCATCATCTTCTTCAGGAACGCGTTTCAAATCCTTGCTGGTAATCACTTCCAAGTCATCCGGCAATGCGGGAGGTTTATATTCAGGTTTTACAGGTTTCACAGGTTTTGCAACTGTTTTTACGACTTTTTTTGCCGGAACAGGAACGGTTTTTTTCACGGGTTTTGCCGTACTTTTTTTAGGAGCAGGTTTAGGCTGAACTTTTTTCTGCACGCGTTTTTTCGGAGCGGTCTTCTTCTTTCTGACCGCAGCTCTGCGAGGTCGGCGGGCAGATTTTTTAACCGTTTTCACGCCGTCTTTCGGCAATTCGACCAACCGTACGACAACGGTATCTTTTTTGCGGAGCTTACTCAAATGATCCATAAGCAGAAAATATGAGAGCGGCAGAAACAATATCGCCAGCTGTACCGCCAGAACAGCATTAACTATTTTCAATCGCCGTTTCGGAGTACTCAAACTCTTTTTTTCCACAAATTTTGAGTACAAAGGATTATTCATAAAAACTCAATCTTCCTTTGATGTCACCAAACTGATATTTTCAAAACCGCAGCCTTTGATATCCTTCATAAGATCAATGACTTTGTCATAAGAACATGCTCCGTCGGCTTTCAGGAGAATTACAGTTTTCGGAGCTGAAACCTTCAAACTGCCAAGCATTGAGATCATCTCCGCTGTTGACATGATCTGCTTGTCAATACTCACCCGTCCGTCTTTGTGCAGCACAACAGTTCTGCTGTTTTTTTCCGGCATCGGTGAAGCATTCATCTGCGGAGTTTCCACCGGCAGACTGTATTCAACCAGCGGCATGGTAATCATA
The DNA here is from genome assembly GCA_045538635.1 of Victivallaceae bacterium. Taxonomy (GTDB): domain Bacteria; phylum Verrucomicrobiota; class Lentisphaeria; order Victivallales; family Victivallaceae; genus RGIG5270. The sequence goes on along the minus strand of JAZSRU010000003.1, from coordinate 4,087 downwards.
AAAACGATCAACAGCAGAAATGTAAGGTCAATAAGCGGAGTCATATTGATCTGGTCAATAGCTCCGAGATTTGATGATCGGCGGCGTCTTTTCATCTTGCATCCTGTTTTGCAATTTCATCAAGTTTGAGTTTTACCATAAATGCCTCGCTGAAATTGTCCATACTGACAGTCAGCTGACGGATAAGCGCACCAATTATATTGTAACCGATTACCGACGGAATGGCAACGATCAACCCTACAACTGTAGTCAGCAATGCAGAAGCAATACCGGGAGCCATCGCACCGATATCTGCGCTACCCTGCTGCGCCATACCGACAAAAGCCAGCATAACCCCCCAGACCGTGCCGAAAAGTCCGAGAAACGGACATACCGAAACGATTGTAGCCAAAAGACTTGTCCCGGATTCAAGTTCAAGTATCTGGGTTGAAATTTCACGCTCAAGCACAGCTTCGATCGCATTTATCTGCGCTTCAGTCAGACGCGGAGCATTTTCCGGAGCGGTAAAACCGCCGGCACTATGGGATGAATTATCATAAAACTCCTTCAATCGCAGAACCCCCGCAGTATATACACAACATATCGGCGACGGATCATCGGCGGCATGATTTGCCACGGCACAGACAGAACGGCGGTTTTCCGAAAAAATATTGAAGAATTTTTTTGAAAGTGTTTTTGCTTTGTGCAATGAATAATACTTATCGATCATCAAAGCCCATGTCACAACCGATGCCACCAACAGCACAATTACAATAAATTTACCCATCCCGTCACTGGCGGAAAAGGCATAATACGCTCCATTTGATTGTGCGGCAAAAACTGCCGAATTTAACAAAAATGGCATAAACCCTCCTTTTTTCAAATATTTACATTTTTAAACAATTTTTTTTGCAAAAATAATGACTTGTATTATATTAATATGACATTGCTGAAAATCAAATAAAAATTCAAAAAAAAAGGAAAAGTTTTCATGGGTGAAAAAATTTATCCCGGCTTCGATATCGGCGGCACAAAAATCGGTATCGGACTGATCAGTGAAAACGGCAGATTCATCGCCGGAGAACGCATTGACAATGTAAATACAAAACCGGAAGATATACTCCCAAAACTCGCAGATACTGTCAAAAAAATGATCCGCGAAAATAATATTGATACCGCAGATATACCCGCTTTCGGTATCAGCACCCCCGGCCCCGCTGACATCCCCAACGGCATTCTCACCAATCCGCCCAATAATCCTTATTGGAAAAATGTACCGCTCAAAAAATACCTCGAAGATGAACTTCAGCTCAAAGGATATTTTGAAAACGACGCCAATGCCGCCGCTATTGCCGAAGGTTACTTCGGTGCCGGCCGCAACAGCCGTGATTATGTTTATCTGACCATGAGTACCGGAATCGGTGCCGGAATCGTTACCAATGGAACTCTGGTGCAGGGCGCAGGATTTTTCGGCGGCGAATACGGGCATACCAATCTCTATCCCCGCGGCAGACAATGCAACTGCGGCTTGAAAGGCTGCTACGAAGCATATTGCGGCGGACGCGCCATCGCTGATGATCTGCGCCGCAAACTTGCAGATAAACCGGACAATCTTATCGTTAAAATCGCCGGTTCACCGGAAAATATCGACATGAAAGCTCTCGTTCAGGCGGTTCGTGAAAACGATCCTTTTGCCCTCGCCTACTGGGATGAAATGATCCGCAACAATGCTATTGCCATGGGCAGTCTGATAAATATTTTCAATCCGTCAAAACTGATCCTCGGCACCATTGTCTGGGCGACCGGAGAACTTTTCCTCGAACCGCTCAAAAAATACATCGTTGATTACGCATGGCCCGAATCTCTCGCACAATGCGAAATCGTCCCCAGCGAACTCCGTCAGGATATCGGGTATTACGCAGGAAGTGCAGTTGCTCTCTACAATACGGAAAAAGCAAAATTATGAAATATATCAATGAAACCGGAGTTTACTCCATCGGAAAATGTCTGACCGGAGATTATATTTTTGCCAAAGATAATACACCGGCAATCCCTTACAAAGAGGAATATTTCCGTAAATTTTTCGATGTACTTGATGACATACTTTTGAGCAATAACCAGCCGGACCGTATAATCGGATTTCATGCAAATTATCCCGAAAACGGCAAAATCATGACCGACTACGGACATTGGGAACTGCTGTTGATACTCATGCTGTTTTCGCTGATCGGAGAGAAAATACAATCAGAAGATGCAAGGAACGATGTGAAAAAAATCTTTTCAGTCAACAATGCTCCAAGATTTGAATGGCAGAGCATCAATGATTTCTATTGCAGCCGGATTGCGGATTTCAAGCTGAATGATTTTTTGCAGCTCCCGGATGAAAAACTGTCCGCACTCGAAAAATCCCTCCGCCCTGTTGCCGAAAGTGCATGGGAATACACCAACTGCATTGATATCGGCAATGATGAAAAATGTCTGCAAGTTATTGAAAAATTACTCAAAAACGGATATTTCATGATCGTCTGTGCGCCGGATCCGGACAGTTCGCTTCAGACAGCCGCTTCAATGTTCGGCTCTTTTGAAAAACTGCTGGATACCAGAATCGAAAACCTCGAACAAGGCTGGAAAATATATGCTTGAACCGATGATCGAAATTCAAAGTACGCTTGAAAAAATTGACATAATGCAGATAAAACGCCTGATTTTAAGCGCGCCGGGGAAAAATTCAAAGTGGAAAAAAATCACCGCCGAACGCCTTGCAAATAACATTTTTCAAGTTGAAAAATTAACTGAAAAACAGGCATTTCACGAGAAAATATCCGCAGATGCACACCTTTTCCAACATCCGATATTTGCATCTTTCGGAACAGATTTGCTGCAGATGGAAATTTTTGAGAATGAATTCATTTACAGTTTCCGCGCCGCAAAAAAACGCATACTCTCCAGCCGCAGAAAAAATAAAAATTCTCATCATGAAATACAAACTTCTCAAAACCGCGAAAAAAATTACATCCTCAACGAAGGAATGAAAATCCCTGCTCTGATCGATCTTGGAATTTTCCATGAAGACTGCACTCTCATTAAAAAATCTGCCGCAAAATTCAAACAAATCAACCGCTTTATTGAATTTGTCGATGATATGCTGAAATCTGTATCCCCCCCCGCAGACCGTCCATTTACCGTTGTTGATTTCGGCTGCGGCAAGTCATACCTGACTTTCATCCTTCATTATTATTTGACTGAAATACGCCGCTGGCAGGTAAAAATTACCGGTATGGACCTCAAAAAAGAGGTAATTGACAACTGCAACCAAATCGCAGAAAAATATGGATGCAATGATTTGATTTTTCAATGCGGCGACATCGGCAAGTATCAGGATGATGCCCCTATCGACATGATCGTAACTCTGCATGCCTGCGATACTGCGACCGATTATGCTCTTTTTCACGCCGTAAAACGCAATGTCAAATACATTCTCTCCGTCCCGTGCTGTCAGCATGAACTTAATGGACAATTCAACGCAAAAACATTGAAAGTATTTGAAGATTATGGACTTATACAGGAAAGATTCTGTACTCTACTTACCGATACGATACGGGCGGAACTGTTAAAAAGCTGCAATTACAATGTACAGCTGATGGAATTTGTGGACTTGAGCCATACCCCGAAAAATATTATGATACGAGCGGAACTGCGCCGGGAAAAAAACAATCCGGCAAAGCATTTGGAAACTGTAAAAAATCTGATGGAAGAATTTTCCGTAAAACCAACTCTTTTCAATCTGCTTGAAAACAGAAAATAAAAAAACCGCGTGTAAAAAACGCAGCACAAACATCAGGATTAACCTGAAAAAATCATAATTTAAAAATCATACAATCATTTCCTTGATTGCTCAAGGAAAAAAATCATGTGCGCAAAACCATAAATGATGAATGTTTTGCAAAACGCGGAAGCTTTGCCGGAGCGATGCGTTCCCGCCACATTGAACGTGCTGCCGCAACAAATTTCCTGACGGAATTCCCGATGGAAATCACCGTTTTTTCAAAACCTTCACACACATGATACATCGCATTTTTCAGAGAAGAATGCAATGTAAAAAAAAGAC
>JAZSRU010000179.1:0-9677 GCA_045538635.1 Victivallaceae bacterium | reverse complement strand
CTGAGGGATGACAAAGAAAATCTTTTGCCACGATTAGCCACATTGGGGAGAGCAAGCTCTCTTTTTGTATGCTGTCGCATTAGCATATCCAAAAGTAAAAATATACTTTGAGATTTTGCCAAGGCGATAGCAAATAAAAGGCGATGAAACGCCCCGTATTTTGCTTGCGCAAAATACTATACCCCAAACCCCCCAGTTTTTTTAATTATCAGTCAATGTTTAGTACAAAGCCAAAAAAATATCGGGAGAATCAGCGTAAATATTTGCTGAAATCTCCCGGTATAGAAATTTTCTTATTTCTCAACGACAAAACCGTAAGTCATACCGGCTTCGGCATTGAATTTTTCGCCGCTGCGCAAAATCCCCTTGAACGGGCCGATTATGGCGCGTGCTTTCAGATTTGACGGCAGAATGAAAGATTTTTCGCCGCCGGTTTTGGCATGAATAAATATAACATCATTGCCCACCCAGACCGGATCGGTCAAATTATCACAATAGCGATGAATGTTATGTTTTTTCATCAGACTTGCATAAAACTCCATCGGCAGATTGGCAAGTGTTGAAAAATAATGACAGACGCCGTTTTTCTTTTTCATGACGAGAACAGCTTTGCCGTCATTATCTCTGCCAATTATCCTGTCATAACCGCCGACAGGATAAAACCACGGAGAAGTTTTATTATAATTCGAGCCTGAAACATTACCGTAATCTGCGGCAAGTTTGACTGACGGGATCTGCATTTTATCAAGCATTGAAACTTTCAATCCGATAAAATCACCGCAATTTTTGGCATCCGGAGTTTTGCCGGGATAATTTGAGCCGATATTATGCAGATAAACAACCGCGGCTTTTTCATGTTCAATGCGCTTCAGAAATGCACTGCGCTGTTCCTTGCTCATAACAATTGTCGGCATCATAATATAAAGTTTGTGTGCCGGAACTTTTGCCGCCGGATCAAGCAGATCGGTAAATGAGTAATTATGATACGGCGCACCAAGTTCATTGAACCGTTGAAACAAACCGGTAACTGCCGCAGTAAAAATCCCGTCTTCACCCGCAGATTTCAGCATATATGCGCTGTCGCGATCTCCGATAATTGCCACTTCAAATGGAATATGATTCCGGAGCGGCGGCAGATTTTTGTATGCTTCAAGCTGATCCGTAATGGTGTCGAGAGTTATTTTTTCATACAGCGCACTGGTTGTAATATCATAATAATAATACGCAGTTCCGGTGGCAAGAGCCATACCGAATCCGCGATTCATCTGACCAATACTGGTATGACCGCTGTCAGAAGTTCCGACATAAATTTTCATGGAATCAGATTCCGGACGGCCGTAAAAAGTTCTGGTATCCTGCTCGCAGAAAACTGTCTTGCCGTAAGTCGTAAATGTATTACATATCTGCATCAGAGCGTCAGACATACCGACTTTGCGGTAGGTGTAACGGGATGGACCGTGGACAAAATCAATGTATGGAGATTTTGCAACTTCCAGATAAGCATTATGTCCAACAACCTGAAGTTTCCAGTAACCATTTGCGCTCAAATCATTGAAATAACCGTAATATGCTCCAACGAGCCATTTATTATCTGTGGCATCTTTGACAACCTTGCCGAAATGACAGAGTGCCTCGCCGAAAATACGGTTGCGGAAAATATACCAGTCAATAAGCCGGGCATCTTTTTCCTGATCAAGCATTGTACCGATCGAACCTTTATTCATCTGTGATGGATCGGGCATTTTCGCGGTTGCGAAAGTAACTCCCGGCTGTTTCCATGCTTTGGCAAGATTGGCATCGGTTTTGTATTTTTCACGAAGCTGACTGCGGAAAGTTTCATAGTCTGACGGACTGCATCCATTGTAAGAAAGCCTGCCTTTGGCATCTGTAACCCAATGGAACCATTCACCATTGCCGTTTTCACAAATGGTCATCGCCCATATACGATCGGCATAACTGCGTTTTTTGATATGATTTATCAAAGCTTTTATGGGAGCTTCGGCATCTTTGAGCCATTTTTTTGATCCCATAGCCTGTTTATCATACTGCTTCATGCGCCCTGCCCCGCTGAAATGTTTTGATTCGTGATCGGGATTGGCGGCAAGCCACCAGTCCGGCATGTGAACTGTCAGCTGAATGATTGCCATTGCTTCGGGAACATGAGAAAAAAGCGTATCCATAACGGCATCAAATCTGCTGAAGTCATACTTGTTCTCGCCTTTCCAGAAATCGAGAAAATTTGCCCCCAGCCGGAAAGTACGGATACCTGCTTTGGCAGCAAGATCGACCTCAAACCAATTATTTCTGCCTTGCGAACGAACGCTGTTGAAATAAATCGGATTATACTTTCTGCCGCCGAATTCCAATACAGGTCTTTTGCCGCTATTGAGAAGACGCGCCTGCTGTATCTGAACTGACGGATAAACTTTTTTGTCCACCGCAACGGATGTTTCTGCTCCTTTGCAGAAAATATAATCATCATCTATTGCAAGCTTGAAAGCACTCCCCTCCCAGCGAGGTTCTGGAAAGGTAAATTCAATTTTGCCGCCCTTTTTCCAATGACTGCTGTCCGGAGAAATCGGCAAAATCATTGAACGCTTTTTGCCGTCAGGTGCAGTCAAAATAAATTTTATCTGCCGGACAATATCAGCGGGCAGACTTTCTATTCTGGCGGAAATTTTTCCAACCTCAAATTTTTCAACATCAAGAACTCCGACACGACCGGCGTATTTGAAAGGTATCATTGATGCCCACGGCATAGTGAAATTCGGATCGCCAAGCTCGACAACAGCTTTGTCTATCTTTTTCGGAAAACGGCGTTCAAGGTTGCTGTCCGGATCGCATTTCCATGTTTTATCCGAGTCAATAAACATTTCTCTGCCATTGCAGCGGATAAAACTGTTGAAGACAAGACCTGCATTCTGCATCCCGTTGAAAACACGGACAAGAATACGGTTTCTGCCTTTTTTAAGATATTTGGAAATATCAAAACGGCGCGGAGCTTGAAAATCACGGGTTCCTCCGACAAATTCACCGTTTATGTAAGTATAGGATTCATCATCCGCCATCACGACGGCAATGGCAAACTCCGGCTTCTCCGGCAGGTCAAAACTTTTTTCAAACCATACCGAAGCATGAAAAGGTCCCCACTCACGCTGATGCCAGATCCATTGACCTCTCCAACCGGCAGACGGGGCAAAAGGGCGGCGGTAGCCCTCCGTAACTACGAGCTGCGGAAAGCCTTTGACATTTCCATTGTTTTTCAATTCCGCTTTCAAACGCACCGCATCTTCCGGCACTGAAAATACAGCAGATTTGCTGTTTTTATCTATTTTTACTGAAAAATCTTCAAGTTTTTCAAGATTGCGGTTGTATGCAGTAAGTTCAACTTCCGGCACATCGCCATTGAGCCAGCTCAAACGGCACTGCATACGGGGCATCAGAGTATCAATAAAAGTGCTTTTTTTTTGAGCGAAAGCGACCGCATCCGGAATTACATTTTCAACTTTTACTGCACTGATTTTTTTCAATGCCAGCGTTCCTTCATTTCCGCTCCATACCAGCTCATAATTGGTCATGATCCCCTGCCACTTCGTACCTTTGGCAACAGGAAAAACAATTGTGTGCCATTTTCCGTCCGGCATAACCTGAACCGGTTTGAGTCCGGAAATACCGCTCACAGCTTTGCCGTCTTTTCTGGTAACATAACCGAAAGAAAGATAGCCCGGCTGAGTGGCTTTGACTGTAAATTCGATTTGAGTAATATTTTCAGTGTTCCACTTCAAGCCCATCTGATAAAAACCGCAGCGTCCTTTATGAGTGGCGATCTGCAAACAATCGGCAAGTTTAACAGTCTTTTTCACCCCGAAAGCATGAACTGTATTTTTGAGAACATTTCCTTCAAGTATGCGGTTTTCATCGAGAGCGAGAGCTGTATTTTTATCAACTTCCTCAAGCTTCATATCTTTGAGAGCGGCTTTTTTGGAAGCAATGATATAAACTTTGGCATAAGCGGCACCGGGCCATACACGATTCCACAAACCGCTGTTGAGCGCGCGTTTGGCTTCACCTTTGAGAGGAGTTCCGCCGGCAGTAATATTCTGCGGAGCTATGCCGAGATTGTTCCAGCCGCCGTCATGATGCTGACGGACGAGAGTTCCGGCTTTGTAATTTCCGGCAACAGGTCTACTCATAGTAATTGCATAGCCAGCATCAGTTTTTTGAATACTTTTTATATAATATGAAACAAAAGCATTGGGAAGATCAGAACAGTCTTTTTTGGCATTGAAAGCAATGATTGCCGCCTGTTGCGGATTGCGCCATTTTGAAGCATCTTTGACAATGACGACAGTATCGCCTCTTTTGACCGGATTGACAAGTTCGGTTTCAGTATTGGCGACAGCGTTGACCTGAGAAGGATATATTTTGCGCTTGCTGATATCAAAGAATGACAAACCGACAGTAGCTTTGCCGCCCTCATTACCAACGAGTCTGCCGCTGAATTTATAACCGCATTCCGGATCGATTTTTATAAATTCCGGAGATTCGACCATAACATTCGCTCGTGAAGTCTCAAACGATGTTGTCTGAATAAGATTTCCGGAAAGCATTGCAGCTCCTGCCAGAAATGCAAAAGTTGTAAATAATATTTTTCTCATTCGCTGATTCCTTATTTTGTGTAGTAATATCCGATGAGCAGTACAGTAGTTGTAGTACTGACCTCACCGACGCCATTTGAAGAATAATTGCCGCTCGGTTCAGGAAGCAGTGAAGTTGATAATGCATACTGCTTGTAGGGTTTTCCTTCAGCATGACCGTCAACATAAACAGAATTACAGCGTCCGTTGCCTGTCGGCGCGCTCCATGAATTCAAACGGTCATCATTACCGCCATGACGGAAAGCAAAACAACGGTTATTGGATGCATTGTATGTAGTTGTCCAGCTGCTGTCGCCGAAAAGCAATGCATCGCTTGCCTGATAAACTGATGAAAGTTTACGGACAAAATTCTGATTGATCGCAGCGATATAAGGATTCTGAATGTACTGCTGATAGAGAAAATTATTGGCAGTATCTGTACCGATACCGCGTTTTTCAGACGGGCAGCGCATCACACCGGGCTTTTTTGAACCGCCGTAATCAAGACCGTAACCGCCGCCGTCTTTAACACTAGCAAGCACATCACCTTTGACTCCGGAACCTGACAATACATGAAACCATATCTGACTGTAATCACTGGCTCCGGCATTGGCTTTGCCGCGCAGGATATGGTCGTCATTGTCAACGGTATAATTGGTATGAGCCATACCCATATTTTTCAAGTTGTTGATACATTTTGAACTCTGCGCTCTGTTGCGTGCCGAGTTCAATGCCGGCAGCAGCATACCTGCAAGAATTACGATAATGGCGATAACAACGAGAAGTTCGATCAAAGTAAATGGTTTTTTCATAAATACCTCCTGTTATTTGTTATAAACCTCAAGGACTTCTTTTATTTTGTCAAGGCGTTCGGAACCGTCATGGTTATCAGGAAGCAGAAACATTCCCTCTGTCCACTCGTTCCATGCATTGATAATAACAGCTTTTGTATCAAAACTCAATGCATCACGCAGCAGTTCTGCAATGCGTTCAGGTGTATTATTGACTGTGATAGGATAATACCCCATTTCCTTGTAATCCCACGGATAGGTCAATTCTCTGCTCCAGCGCGGCGAAACATCTCCGCCGACTGTAATACTCGGAAAAAAGGGCAATCCCTGTTCAGCAATACGCTCCCAGCAGTAACGCTGATTGACCATGCTGTGCGAGAAATCTTTAGTCGGCTCACCGGGATTGACATACTTTTCAAAATCAGAACGCAAACCGCTGTTGTAGGCAAATACTGAATCAAATCCGGAATCACGCATTTTAGGAATACGCCCCCAGCCGCAATAATATTCATTGTCATTGCAGCAGCCGATATTCATCATGGTATAAATACCGGGGAATCCGTGTTTTCTGGCAACTTCATTCATAATGCGCAGTACATCAGCAGGTTCGATATCCTGAAAAATCCTGTTGCAGTTGTAAATCGAATAAACAGGTTTGCCGTCGATTTTCCAGTAATTTTCGCATTTGAAATACTTTTCGCAGCTGTATTCCATAACGCGGCGCAAGTCATCTTCACTGTGAAACGCGTTCAAAAACGGCTCACGGCTCGCCTGATTTTCATTGCCGTTCATACCGCGGCACCCCTCATCCAATGCCGGCCAGATACCCCAGCTGTGATTTGCCCACATGAGCGCAAATTTAAGTCTGTTGCGGTTGGGAGCATTCAAAAAGGCTTCATTGAGCGGCTTTTCCAGAAATTCAATGCCGTCGTACCAGTACCAGTCAAAAATAAATCCGGTGATCCCGCTGTCAGCGGCAAGGTCGATCTGACGCTTCATCATTTCAGGATCGGATTCATCAAAATATCCCCATGTCGGCACACGCGGCTGTTTGTGATTTTTGAAAAGCGGCTTTGTCGTTCTGACCAGTTCCCACTCCGAAAAACCTTTGCCGTACCATTGCTCATAATGCTTATCCGGATGCCAGCTTGGAAAATAAATTGCAAACACTTCTTTTTTCATATCTGTATCTCCTTATTTTTCAAGTTCCTTCTTCAAGGCTTCAAGGAAGCCATAACCCCATTGTTCATCGGGTTCAAGATAACTTCCCTCGGTCCATTCGTTCCATGCATTGATAAAAAAGATCGGGTCAATATCCGGATTTTCTTTCAAAAGTCCGATTGTCTGCTCAATGGACTTGCCGAATTTTTCCGGTGTCGGTTCCATAATCGCCATCCATGGATAAGGTCCGCGGTCATAAGTTTCAGACTGCACGCAGCGGGGACTTGAATCCCACCCCATTGTAACCACAGGATAATACGGTGCAGGCAATGATTTCATCGCTTTGCCGGCAGTTTCAATGTAATAATCATTTACAAATTCATACTCCAGGCGCGGAAATGTCGGCGAGGATATCATGCCGATATCATTGTAGCTGGTATATGAAGAAAAACCGATTTTCTTTGCCCAATCCGCTTGAGGACACGCAGAACAGCTCGGATGAGTATCCAGAATATCAAACCAGATACCATTGATATGCACACCGGGAAGTCCTGCTTTTCTGGCTTTTTCACGGAAATCTGCAATAATTTCTGCAGTTGCCTCAACCCCGCCCATCTGAGTAATAAAACGGTTGACAGCATAGATAGAAAAATACGGCAAACCGTTTATCTTCCAATAATTCGGTTTGGTCAAAAAGTTTTCAATCACATAATCCCAGACAAATCCGACAGTTTCACGGCGCGTACTCCATGGGAAATTCACCGGATAATGTTTGGTCTGACGGGTCCCGGGATGAAAATTGACCCAATCATGATTTGCCCACATAAGAGCGAATTTCATATCATTGGTATTTTCCGCTCCGAGAAATCCCTCTTTCAAGCAGCGTTCAAGATATGGTCCTTCATACCAGTACCAGTCAAAAATAAAAGCATCCACACCGTATTTTACCGCAGCGTTGATCTTTTTTGCCATAACTTCAGGATCTGCTTCATCCTCATATCCCCACAGCGGAACTTTGGGCTGAACATGGCCTTCAAAGCGCGGACGGGCGCATTTCATAAGCTCCCATTCGGTCCAGTTGCTGCCGTGAATGGCTTCATTGCGGGGGTCAACATGATAATTTGGAAAATAATAAACAGCGGTTTGAATTTTTTTTTGCATCGTGAAATGCTCCTTTCTGATTTTTAAATAAGATAACATATAATCATCAGAAATAATAGAATAAAAAAGCAAATAAATAGAACTATCCGCCAAAATTTTTAAAAAAATCAACTGTCAGCAAAAATACAAAACAAAACAATTTTGCAACCACCTTAACTCATCCTCCGGTATAATATAAAGAATCAGGCTCTGTACTAAATACTGATTGATAATTAAAAAACTGAGGGGTTGGGGGTATAGTATTTTGCGCAAGCAAAAGCGTTCCACCCGCTTTCATAATGGAGGAGGGACAAAACGAACATTCCGCCACAAAAAAGCCTGACTCTCCCCCACCGCCGACAAAATCGCGCCAGCGACACAAAATGGGGATGGCCATCCCCTCTTCGCGGCGCCGTGACAAGGCAATCGGCGTAATGCGCCAGCGTAATAAAATGGCGGGTGGAACGCCGGGGGGAACGCCTGTCCTTATCATACTGCAAAAATTTTTCATATTTTTTTAATAATCACTCTTGACATTATTAATTGTATATTGTATAATATCACAAGTGATATATATAACACTTTTTTTTGTAAAAAGGATTTTATGAAACCTGTTTCCGAAAAACCGAAGCATCAGCAAGTTTATGAACAGCTCGTCAGCATCATTGCCGGACGCAACTACCAAAACGGGGACAAACTGCCGTCAGAGAGAGATTTCGCCGAGGAGCTTAATGTAAATGTCCTCACCGTCAGACGAGCTTTCCGCGATCTGATCGCTGCCGATTTCGTAACCAAACGCATCGGCTCGGGAACTTATCTCAACAGAACTTTTACCGCCGACTGGCAGGATCATGCCGTAAATCTGGTTATTGACACGCATTGTACGGTAGCAGTAATGCACCTTTTTGAAAAATACGGCAAACTCGCCGGCGACAATCATGGCAAGGATTATCGTTTGATTTATTCATCGGATGTAAATATTTCAGAGATCATTCATACCGCACTGCAGTATAAACAGCCGACAATTTTTTGCGGCTATTGTCCGAATTATAAAGATTTTGCCGCCGATGTTGCGGAGATGCCGCAGCTTTTTGTCGCGGTCGGCGCATCGCATGAAAGCATTTCAATCCCTGCGATCATCAGTGATGATTACGCTTCCATCAAAACTCTTATGAGCAAAATGCATGAGGCAGGGCATCGAAAAATTGCATTTTTCACCTCGTGCGGCAAACAGTCATCCAATATTGTCGGAAAGAAACAGCGTGTTGCATGGCAGGAATTGTCCGGCAAAGATTACGACCCGATCCGATTTCATTATGTTTCAATGAGCAATCTTCATTATGACCAGAGTGGAGCAACTTATAATTATGCGGTTGAAAATATGCCGTATTTTGATTTTACGGCGGCATTGTGCATGACTGATGAAATAATGTTCGGGCTGTCTGCTGCGTTGCGTGAAGCGGGGTTCAAAATTCCGGAAGACATTTCCATTGCCTCTGTCGGCAATACCAATTTGAGTCGTTTTGCCAATCCGCCTGTAACTTCAATGGATATGAATATCAAAAGCATGATGAACGAAGCATTCAAACTGCTTTTTCATAATCTTGAAAATCCGAAAAATATCACTATGGAACATATAACCAAAACTATTATCTTTGAAAGAAATTCAATAGCTGTAAACAAAAAAATAAAGGAAAAATAAAAAGTTGAATCAAAATGATATAATATACATTATAGGAAGTTGTTTAGGAAGGCGGAAAAACTTTTTTCTTGATTAAAAGAAAAAAAGATTTTTCCGCCTCCCTAAGACCCTCCACCTTTTCAAAAAAGAAAAGGGGACTTTTTGAATAAAGTATATAAGCTCTCTCGGAGTAAGTAAAGCGCGGTTAGCGCCGCGAGGACAGGAGCGTTTCACGAGCTTCAGCGAAGTGAGCGCAGGCAGATAACT
>JAZSRU010000009.1:0-2669 GCA_045538635.1 Victivallaceae bacterium | reverse complement strand
TTATAGTTCTTCTTTTCTGCTCAAACAATAGAAAATGGCTGTTGCTCACCTTTTTTGAGTTTTTGCAACAGCCCCATTTTATATTTCCAATATATATAAATCCTGAACCCAATTTTATTCAGCTGTGTTCTGAACGCAGTCTTTTATTTTAAAGACAGTCCGTCTTTGAAAGCGGTTCCTGCGGCTTCACCGAGTTTCAAATATTTATGATTGACCGGATCGTAACAAACGGGAATAAATTTTGCGGGATCGATCTTGCCGTTTGCCGCAATAATTTTTTCATCTGCGCTGACATTGACGATATTGGCGACTGCACATCCGGTGGAGTTATCATAACTTACAAGTTCACATTCAAGCGTCATCGGCAGTTCTGCAAAGACCGGTGCATCAATAAATTCAGCTTTTTCTGCATGAAATTTTGCCTTTTTTATTTTATCCGGAGTATCATTGCCGGAAGCAATGCCGAAAAAATCGCATTCAACGACATGGGCGGCATCTGCAATACTGACAGTAAAACATTTGCGTTTTTGTAAATTTGCCGCTGTTTTGTGTTCCGGAGCAATACATACTGCAATTTGATTTGTGTCGTGAATTCCGCCCCATGCAGCATTCATTGCGTTTGGGGAACCATCTTCATTGAAAGTACCGACGATGAGTGCCGGCATGGGATAGAGCCAGCATTGCGGGCCGAAATTTTTACGCATAATATCTCCCTTTTTTATAATTATGTTATAAAAAACGGACTGCTGAAATCGTTTCAGACAGTCCTCTGATTTTTATTGTTTATTATTGCAGACAACCGGTTTTGATGAGGTTTTTGTAATAATAATAACTGGCTTTCGGCATTCTTTCGGATGTGTTGTAATTGACATTGATCAAGCCGAATTTCGGACGGTAGCCGCTGCACCATTCAAGGTTGTCAAGCAGACTCCAATGGAAATAACCTTTGACCGGCGCACCTTCTCTGATTGCGCGGGCGAGAGATTCCAGATAGCAGTCAAGATATTTGATACGGTGAATATCATCAAGTCCGGTTCCTTCAAAATTGGCGATTTCATTCCAGCCGCCGATACCGTTTTCTGAAATGTAAATTTCTTTCTGCGGCCACATTTCCTGAACCATACGCATTGTCCAATACATTGACTGCGGCTGGAAGACCAGGCTCTGATCATCAGGATATTCTGCATGGATTTTGTATTTCTGCTCGCCGTCGGGAGTTGCAGAAACATATTTGCCGAAATAAACATTCAAGCCGAGAAAATCCATCGGTGCGCTGATGAGTTTGAAATCACCGTCCTGAACAACAGGTGCATTTTCTTTTTCTTCATTGAGATAGCTGTCGAGATATCTGCCTTCCATGATGGCGGTGATAAAATGAGCATTTTTTTCACGGAATGCGAGTTTGGCTGCTTCGACATGCTCCGGAGTATCATAAAGCGGCATGAAAAGCCACGGATTTTCTGCAATACCGACTTTGGCATGAGGAGCGGATGCGCGGAGTGCCTGCATGGCAGTTCCGTGAGCCACGAGCATATTATGACGCACCTGATTGCGGCGTTTATTGCCGAGTTGCAAACCGGGAGCGATGACACCGTTGGCATAGCCCTGATCGGTACAGCCGAGAAATTCATTGGTAGTGAAGTAATTTTTTACTTTTGTACCGAAATTGCGTGAAACATAATCGGCATATTCGCCGAAGTATTTGACGGTTTCGCGGGATTCCCATCCGCCGAACTGATGCTGTAATGCCAGAGGCAGATCCCAGTGATAGAGAGTTACCCACGGCTGAATGTCATTGGCGAGCAATTCGTCAATCAAACGGTTGTAATAATCAAGCCCCTGCGGATTGGGTTTGCCGTAACCCTCGGGGAAGACACGGCTCCATGCGATTGAGAAACGGTATGCTTTCATACCGGCTTCTTTCATAAATTTGACATCTTCTTTGTAGCAATGGAACTGGTTGCTGGCGACATCGCCGGTGGCGTTTTCACGGATTGCTCCGGGGCGTTTTTCAAACTCTGTCCAGATTGACGGACCTTTGCCTTCTTCAAAAGCTCCGCCTTCGACCTGATATGAAGCGGTGGCAGTACCCCAGATAAAATTTTCTGGAAAATCTCTGTTTTTGGTCATAATATTCCTCTTGAGTAAGTGTTTACGATATTGTTGAACTTGAATTACTATAATCCTGATTTTTTCAAATACAATAGAAAAAGCAAATATTTACTGAAATATTCAGACTTTTTCTTTATTTATTGGCTCTGTACTGAACATTGACTGATTTTTTATTGCAAGGGGGCTTGCGCCGCCCCCTTGCGACCCTGGCGGGGGATGTCCATCCCCGTTTTATGACGCTGACGCGTGAGTGTCAGCGGCTGTGTGGTGTCAAGCTATTTTTCGGCGGAATGTTCGTTTTGTCCCTCCTCTTTTTTGAGGAGTGACAAATCAAATCTTCCGCCGGATTAGCCACATTGGGGTATTGCCGTTCGTTGCTTACGCAACTCACTATACCCCAAGCCCCTCAGTTTTTTTCAAATTATCAGTCAATATTTAGTACAGAGCTTTGCAAAAAAGTACACAAGAGTTTTTTGAAAATGATGAGGGGGTTCCTCCGTCGCTTTAAGCTATGGCGGGACAAGGCAGGGGGAGAAGAAAAAACTTTTTTGCATCCA
>JAZSRU010000006.1:0-22902 GCA_045538635.1 Victivallaceae bacterium | reverse complement strand
ACAACCTCTGCCGGACTTGGTTGGGTAAGTTTGCATAATACCTCCATTAGATTGATGTTTTTCAGAACGGGACTATCCCGTCCGGGGTATTATGCCTGTAAAATAGGCTGAATTAAGTTCAAATTACGGCAAAATTACGGCACGATGCCATAAAGGAGAGATTTTTGTGGAATAAAATGTATAGAGAAATAAGATTATAACTGTGGCTGTTCAGGAGCAATGCCGGAATCGTGCCGTAAAAATGCCGTAATTCCTACTGCGATGAGCATGTTTTTGCAGCATTTTACAACATATAACAAAAAATCCGTAAAAGTCATAAACTCTTACGGATCAATGTCTAATTTGGTACACCCGGCGGGATTCGAACCCACGACCTTCTACTCCGGAGGCAGACGCTCTATCCAACTGAGCTACGAGTGCACTGTTATTTTGGGAATGTAATCATAATATAATGCATTTTTTGATGATTTCAATTTCCAAAAGCGGAAAAAAGTGAAGATATTCCAAACTTTTTACTTTTTTTTTGATTTGAAGCCTTGTTTTGATTTGATGTTTTGAAAAATGGTACTATATTGCTTGCAGGTTTATCAAACAAGAAAGGTAGAATGGGTACAAAACTATGGATTTCAGCTTCTGAAGGCAAAGAAAACACAATACAGGAACTGGTGAGGAACAAACGGATTCCGCGGGCAGTGGCTTTATATCTTGCTGCCCGGGGCATCGGTGCGGAAGAGGTGGATGCTTATTTTTATAATGAATTCGCCGATTTGTCAGATCCTTACCGTTTTCCGGGTATGGACATTGCCGTCAGACGGCTTTGGCAGGCGATTCGCAATCGCGAACGCATCTTGATTCACGGTGACTACGATACCGATGGAATCACAGCGACTTCGCTGCTTTCATGGGTATTGGAGAAAAACGGGGCGGTGATCAGTTCATTTTTGCCGCATCGTTTTGATGACGGGTATGGATTCACTCCGGAGTCTTTGGTTAAGGCTTTGGAGTCGGCTCCCTCTCCGTGTAAAGTCCTGGTCACAGTGGATTGCGGGATCAACAGTAATCCTGCAGTGGAAGAAGCGTCCGCCCGCGGAATCGACGTAATTATTACAGATCACCATGAACCGGGGGATACTCCTTCTCCGGCATTGGCTATTCTGAATCCGAAACTGAATCCGGAGCTGGCTGATATGCATCAGCTTTCCGGGGTAGGCGTCGCATTCAAACTGGCTCATGCGTTCATCAAGTACGGCAGGGAAAACAACTTGGGCGGATATGCAACAGAGTTGCAGGATGTCCTTGATTTTGTTGCCCTTGGAACAGTGGCGGATATCGTTCCGCTGTTGGGTGAAAACCGTATTCTGGTGAAGTACGGGATGGAGACTCTGCGTAAACAGTTGCGTCCGGGGATCCGGGCTCTGATCGAAGTTTCCCACGTGGATTCTTCCATCTCGCCATCGGATATCACTTTCAAACTGGCTCCGCGGATCAATGCCGCAGGTCGGTTGGGAAATGCAAATACTGCGCTGGAGTTGCTCAATGCCTCCAATATAGTGGATGCTTACCGCTATGCTGATATGCTTGAGTCATTCAATCAGCGGCGGCAGGCTAAGGAACAGGAGATCTTTTCGGAAGCCAAACGTCAGGTGGAGTCGCTTCCCACATTTGCGACATCCATGACAATCACGGCTGCAGGGAAAGATTGGCATCAGGGTGTGATCGGGATCGTGGCTTCACGGTTCGCGCGCGATTACAACCGTCCGGCGATCGTTCTGACGATCCAGGGCGATGAAGCGCACGGATCCGGACGCAGCATCCCCGGTGTGAACCTGATCAAGATCCTGTCCAAGAGTTCGCATCTCCTGACCCGTTACGGGGGACACCCTATGGCGGTCGGATTGGGATTGCCCCAGGATAAAATTGCAGAGTTCCAAAAGGAATTTGAACAACATGTCCGGGAAGAGATCTCTCCGTGTGACATCAATGACAGTGTGACTTATGACGGAACAGTGGATCTTTCGGAATTGGGCGATGATTTCTTCGCTCTCTACCCGAAACTCGGTCCGTTCGGACATGGCAATCCGCAACCGTCATTCCGCCTGAATCACATGGAAATCGTGCGGACTTTCCCGATCAAAGCGGGACATACAAAAGGAATTATGCGTGATATGAATGGCGATACAACGGATTTCATCGCTTTCAATATGGTGATCGATCCGAAAATCCCATGGGATGTGATCGCATTGCCTCATATCAACGAATATTATGGAGAAAAACGGCGTCAGCTCCAGATCCTGGATGCAAAACCGGCAATCTCCTGACAATCAAAAAAGTTCAAGTGTTTTTCTGTTTCAACGGAACAGAAAACACTTGAACCAAACCGCCCGGATGGCGAAATGGCAGACGCAACAGACTTAAAATCTGTCACCTCAGGGTATACGGGTTCGAGTCCCGTTCCGGGCACCACTTTTACACTCAAATTTCATGTATTTGCCCCATATTTGCCCCACACATCTTGCAAATCTTTATTTTGTGTGCTTAGTTATGTCGTAACGTGCCAAAAGGAATGGTCACGTCATGAAAAACGAAAATACATGGAAAAGTCGAAAGAAAATGAGTAAACTTCTGGGAACATTACGAAAAAGGGAAAGAAAGGCACCTATTATTACCGGGTTCAAGTTGCAACCGGTGAACGCAGAGAATTTTCTTTGAAAACCTGCGATCCCGAAGAGGCTCTGCAACAAGCAGCCGCTATGGATGCTGTGATTGATGCACCCAACAAGGAAGTTGTTCTTGCTCAAAGCAATGCAATGAAAGGTTATTCAAAAAAGCATTGAATCTTCCTCTTTCTGAAATATGGACGAAATATGAGGTTCATCCTGATCGAGCCAGACCATTAACACCTCATGAACCTTTGATGTATTGCTCGACTCTTCAGGAATTTATTGATTATGCACATGGTATTACGGGAAATCCGAAGAACAATCGTTCCGCATTATCTTCTATCTGTGAAGTGACCTCTGAATTTGTTTCCGGCTTCGTCGATTATCTGAAAACCACGAAAATTGCAGTTGATACCCATAACAGAAAACTGCTCCGTTTGAGAAAAATATTCGATTGTCTCAAAGATTATTACGATGGAGAGAATCCATTCCGTAAGAAAGCTTTTTTCCGGAATGAACGTGAAGAGCAAGGTTCAGTCGTCCGAAGATTAGCGTTTACACAACCGCATAATTTCGCATTATATCCCTAAAACAATTTCGTAATCCAATAATCGTTTACGTTCCTGCCAATCTGGCATAAGAACAGTCAAGGTTTCGTAAAATCCTTTATCGTGCTTAGGATAAATAAAATGCATCAGCTCATGAAGAATAACATATTCCACACAGGCAACCGGAGCTTTGTAAAGATAATAATTGAGATTTATTGCATGGTGTTTCCGGCTGCAGCTGCCCCAGAGGGTTTGCATTTGCTTTACCCGCAAAACAGGTATTTCGACTCCATATTTTTGCACGATCGGAAACATCTTTTCCAACTGCGATAAAAAATACTGTTTGGAGTTTTTTTGCCACCAGTTGAAAAATTGTTTGTCAATATTTTCCTGCTTCTCCTTTTCAGGTGTATAGATCAAAAGCCAGCGATCATCCCGTACAATGCGTTTTCTGGCAGCCGGTATTATCTTAATAGATAATTGCCTCCCTAAAATCCTTGTTGAGGTTCCGGATTTTATGGATTGCTCTTTTTCTACTGCAGCAGTTTGTGCAAAAACATCCAGCTGCCTGTTTATCCACGACAACTTTTGATTCAGAAAGCTGATGATAAAATCTTCCGGCGTATTATCTGGAACAGACAACTTAATTTCTGATCCGGGGAATACTTTAAGCCGCAATGATTTTACATCTTTGAATGTAATTTCAACCGGCAAGAGTCCCCGGCAGGTTTGCAAAGAGTATTTCATAAATCAGTACCACCGCATTGCAGTTTTTTTGGTTGTTTCAAGCATCTTATCTAACTCATCCATGTCCAAATCAAAACCGTGCTCATCAGCAAAATCCCAAATTAGATCTTCAATTACCTGTGTCATATTTTTGTGGATAGAGTTATTATGATGCCAATCGACCCGGGCGAGTTCACTGATTGCCTGATTGATTTCCAGTGCCATTTTCCCCAAAGCTTCTTCGTATTCAGTATCATCCATATTGCCATATTTTCCCAGAGCATCAACAGCGATACCGTAAAAGGCTTTGGCTTTCTGGTCATTGGCTATACAAGCCGGATAATGCTGACCGATCAGACCTTGTTTGAAGTCGTCAGCTAACTGCTGCATTTTTTCAAAGTAAGCATTTTCATCCCGCAGTTTGCGATATTCATCGATCGTAGTTTGAATCCGTTCGGAAAACTTTTTGTACATCAGCGGGTCTTCATAACGTTTACCTTCAAGTTCGGCTACCAGGCGGGTTTTGATGTAAGCGGCTTTGGCTTTTTTACCTTCGATCTCTGCCATTTGAGCTTCCATGGCTTTAGTATCATGGAGCATAACCGCTTCAGTTTTCTGCTGAACAGGTTTAGATGTTACAAATGTATTCAACAAAGAGCGGATGCCATCTTCGTATTTGGAGAAATCAACTTTCTCTCCATGAATAAGCATCAATGCTTTACGCAACTTCTGGAAGAAATTCAAATCCCGCTTAAGTTCCTGAATTTTATCGAAGCAGATCTCTTTGTAGAGGGCGAAACTGCTTAAAGCAAGTTCCAGCAAACTGGAAAATTTCTTTAATCTTTCGTAAAATTCTTTCCGTAAACTGACGGCGTCGGGATTGTCTTCTTCAGCAAAAACATTTTGGCAGGACTGCGAATCATTGAAGTCCACATCTTTTCCGTCAAAGATTGCCAGCAAATTGCGATGAGCTTCAAAAAGCTCCTCTTTTTTACTGGTTACTGCAGAAATGGATTCTGTTAAATTTTCCAAATTGTACTTATCCAAATTGGCATCATCAGAGTTATACATATCCAGAGCAATATTAAGAGCTTTGAAAATGCCGTAATAATCTACGATCAAGCCGAACTCTTTTCCTTGGTGAATGCGGTTAACCCGCGCGATTGCCTGCAAAAGAGTATGGTCTTTGAGAGGTCTATCAATATAAAGCACTGCCAGAGGAGGTGCATCGAATCCGGTTAAGAGCATATTTTGGACCACGACAATGTCCAAGTCCTCTCCGGCATTGAGATTATCTTTAATCCAATCAGCATAGCCTTCATAATTCTGCCCCCATTTGGGTTCGATTTGTTTTTTGAAGAAGTCGCGAATTTTGACTTTCTCTTGCGTTGTCAATTCCTGGTCTTCTCCTTCGCTGACATTTTCAGGACAAATCAAGGCGGCGGCTTTGATGCCACCCATGGTATTGATTTTTTCGGCAAGATCAATGGCAGCGGCACGGCTGGCAGCTGTTACCATCGCTTTAAAGCCGCGAGGCTGGCAATAGGTGGAAAAGTGATGATGAATATCCAGAGCGATCATTGCCAAACGCTGTTCGGTTTGAGCCAACGCCTTAAAGCGGCTCCACTTGTTTTGCAAATCATCTTTTTGTTCCGGCGTGAGCGGCTCAATAATTGTTTTCAAATAATCGTCGATTACCGAACTGGAAAGATTTTGTTCGACAATGCGGCCTTCATAAACAAGCGGAACAATTACACCGTCGCGAATGCCGTCAGCGAATTTATAGGGATTGCCGATAATGGGACCGAATTTTTTATATGTCGCAACTTCTTTTTTTAAAAGCGGAGTTCCGGTGAAACCGAGCTTAATTGCGTTGGGCAGAGTTTCGATCATATAGTTATGCAAATCTCTTGAATGTGAACGATGACTTTCGTCCACAAGAAGAATTATGTTATTATCATAAATTTTGCATTTGGCTCTTGCCGCAGTTTCAAATTTATTGATAGTAGTGGTAATAATGGTGTTTTCTTGCTTTTCGAGAAGAGAAATCAAACCTTTTCCGGTTTTTGCATGAATCGGAGCAAGGCCGGTTTTTATAAAATTATCCCGTAATTGTTTGATCAAATTTACACGGTCGCAAATAAGTACAAAGCGATAATTACGCATTGATTTTTCAGCGAGAATGCGTTTAGTCAACATAACCATAATGAGAGATTTTCCACTGCCTTGAGTGTGCCAGATAAAACCGCTCTGCGTGCCGGCTTTATCTGCTCCTGTAATTCGTTTCATAATGTTTTCAACGCCGAAGAACTGCTGATAACGGGCAACTTTTTTCAAGCCGTTGTCATAGAAAACATAATAGCGGATAAGCTTCAATAAGCGTTCAGGTGTCAAAAGAGAAATAATCGCCCGATCCTGATTTGTGATGTTGGGAGATTTTATGTGCTTTCTTACTTCTGCTTCCTGCCATTGAACATTTTCTTCCTGCCATTTTACAAAAAATTCAGCCGGAGTTCCGCAAGTTCCGTAGCGGACGTCATTGGGATTCATGGCAATGACAAGTTGAGAAAATTTAAAAAGTTGCGGGATGTAATCAGGGTGCCAGTTGCGGACATTTTGTTTTATGCCTTCTGAAACATCAACGCCGGAGCGTTTACATTCGATTACCACCAGAGGAATACCGTTGACCATAATAATTATATCCGGACGGGCAAATTTTCCGTTGGGGCGTTCAACGGAGAATTCTTCTGTTACCTGCCAGATATTTTTTTCGGGGTGTTCCCAGTCGATAAAATGCAAGTCAAAAGATTGTTTACCGCCATCATGGAGATGTTCCTCATAGGAGCGTCCGAATAAAAGAGTGTCATAGATGGCTTTTGAAGTCGGAAGCAAACCATTTTGCAGAGGTACATCAATATCATCAATGGCTTTGCCTATGGTGCTGTCAGCGAAGGCGGTAATTTTGCTGCGGTAAGTGAAACTTTGAGCACTCAAAAATTTACGGAGTTCATCACGGAAAATTACTTTACTCAAATGTTCCCGTTTGATTTCTGCTTCTGCGGGAGAAACATAAACATACCCCATAGAGCGCAGTTGATTTATCGCCCGCTCCTGCGACTCCGGCCGTTCATTAAATATCGTATGATCAAGCATAATCGTCTTCCTCTGATTTTTTCTTTAGCTTCTTTCTTTAACTTTTCATTAATTGCTGGTACAAATATGTTATCACTGCATTTCTTTAAAAATTCTTGCGGTGCAGTTGTGATAAAATGATTTGCTGTTGAAAATGCATGAGAATATCGTTCAATATTATCATCAATAAATTTTATGATATTTGTTGAGAAAATACATTTTTCATAATTTTTATATTCATTGCCTGGTGCAATATAAAGATAATAATTTGTCATTTTGTTTTTTTTACTTGTAATCTTTTTTTCAATGGAAAGTAAAAAATCTTTATTTTCTTTATATTCTTTAGTGTATAACGGCATTTCTCTAATTTGCTCTTGTATCCGTTGTATTTCGCTCATACCTACATTTATAATTTTATATAAATCAATATTTTCATCTAAAGTAAAAAATTTATCAAAATCTTTATGCGTCCCTTTATATAATTGATCAACTTTTAAATCTGTTGCTTTAATTTGAAACCGGACAGATGCAAGAGATATATTTATATCACAGTTTGTATAATCAGCTTTAAAAATAATTGGAAAAAATTCAACATGCTGAATATAATTTCGCATAACAATACATCTTTTAAATATTGCATTATCTTCCCAAAAATCTTTATTAAAAATATCCCCTAAATGATTTTCTAAAAATTCTTGATACAAATTTAATGCAGCAAAAAAATTCAATGCCGCTCTATTTATATCTATTCTTTTTTGAATAACATCTTTACTATAAAAAGGTTGTAATCTTGCCTTATCTGCATAAGACGTAATTTTATTATTAAATTCGCAAAAGTTTTCAATTAACATTGTAAATAACTCTTCAAAACGATATACCTCAAACACTTTTGCATTGGCTGGTGCGATTTTTGCAAATTCTTCTTCCGGCATTTCGTATATATGTCGTGTTTCCATTTCATTTTTTTCGTTTTTAAAATGCTCAAAAAAAATATATTTCTTTTCCATACTCATACCCTCACGATTCCGGTTAAAAGTAATTGCATCAGGGACTTTTTCTTTTGTTCCTGCTGGGCGAGTTCCTGTTCGAGCAGATCGATTTCCTTGTCTGCTGCGGACAAAATATCGGCTATGGCTTGCTGCTCTTTTAGAGATTGTGGAACTGCAAGCTGGAAATGTTTTATTTCAGCGACAGTAATTCCTTTAATTGATGTTCCTTGTGTCTGACGAGCTTTAGCTTCTAATATTGTTTTCAGAAGATAAGCATAAAAAATCACATTCCCATTTATTTTTGTCAAGTTTGTAAAATCTTGGCTCGTACACAAAGGCTCTTGGGCAATTGCAATTTTTCCTACTCCGACACGAGAAACTATCAGCAAACTCTCTTGAGGACACAACTGGGTTGCAGAGAACTTGATTGCCTCCGTGGTGATAAATCTATGAGGATTAACAGAAAAATTTTTTTCTTCAACGTCGGCAGAAGAAATCCACGGAATAGTTCCATTCCAAAAGTCTTCACGTTTAGTATCTGGCGTCCCACCTCCAGCGAATGAGCATATATCTTCAAGTACAATGTTCTTCCACTTGCCGGAGAAGCCGGGGAGACGGAAGCCGCTGTCGGGATTAAGAAGTTTCTGCATCAAAGCCTTTTTCTGCTTTTTCTTTTCCGAAATCAACTCCTTTTTCAAAGCAATCACCCGATCACACCCCCCCAGAATCTCCGCAATCCTCCGCTGCTCCTCCAGCGGTGGGCGATGTATAAACAAATTAGAGAAGTCTTGAAAGCCGATCTGTTTTCCATCTCTAATACCATATACAGCAGTATTCAGTTTCTTTATAAAAAAATCTGACTTGAAATAGTATTTAAAATAATCACCACACACATTTTCTGAACAAGAAAAGATAGTGTAAGCTGGGCTTACAACACCTTGACAGGAAGAATATTCTATTCCCCCCTCAAAAGAACGTAAACTGATAACAAAATCACCAATATCTACTCTTTTGTAACTGGATATGCTATCTTCCTTGTACAAAATATCTTTATCCATTTCACTCCGCAACATAACACCATTTCCCTGCGTTACAGAAAGTACTGGCAATTCAGGAGCATTGTTTTTAATTGATTTCCCGTAAAATATTTCTTTGGGTTGACAACAACTCCATGTATCAGGAATAATACCACATTTTGTCGTTTTATATCCAACTGGGACATTTCCCCTCTGGATATCAGCAATACGTTGTTGTGTAAATTGATTCATATTCACCCTTAAATCATAATATTTTTTCGTTATTTAAATCTATTTGCAAATCTAAATTATTTTTTAAGCAATAATAATTAAATTGATTTGCCAACCAAAAATATTTTTGTAATACTGCTATATTAGAATTTTTTAATAACTTTTTATATTCATTTGTAATAAAAGTTTTTACATTTTTAAGATATTTTATTTCTCCGGATAAATCATTCATATAAATTAGTTCAAGTGCCCCAAATGGATCTACAAATAATTCTCCATCTATATCTTTTTGTAATACTCTTTCATAATTTAATAACTCAATAGAAGTGTTGGTATTTGTTAAAATATCTTTAAAATTTTGTTTGTCTATTATTACTCTTGGATAATTTGCAATCTTAGATTCTCCATGATAAGCGTTAACTAAAGATTTTCCAAATATAAATGTTTCATCCATATATAAATTACCAACGGAAATTGCTCCTCGCGTTAAATTTTTATGAGTTAATGCCTTTGTAGATATAAATAACACAAAATTAAGGATATCAAAATATGCCTCAAATATCTTGCCTGCATCATTAATATTTTCTATTTCTTCTGCAATTACAATATTATCGCTAAATATTTTGATATTAAGCTTATCCCCTCGAAAATTTTTTGTTTTAGCAAGAATAATTTTTGCAAAATTGTATATATCATATAGCTCTTGTAAAAAAAGATCACTTTTATCTTCAGATTGCATTTTATTTGTTGCTCCAAGGATATCTAAAAATGCAATAATATGTGGAGTTTGTTGTAATTTATTTTTTTTCATACTATATAATTTAACCTAAATAAAAAATGAAACAATATATCAAAAAACAATCTCATTTTTAATAGATATTGTATTTTAAATTCTTGAAGAATCAATACGATAATTTTGACGTGTTAATTCCCTAATTAAATTTAATGATACTTCATCAACTTTTTGTTGAAATGGAATATAAATTAAACCTTGAATATCAGATGGGCGTTCAAAATTCTCATGTTCTTTTAACAAAATAGCAACTTTTTCTCGTCCTAATTTTGCCAGAAACATTCCTAATTCAAGAACAACATTTTGCCGAACTCTTGCTTTCGCTTTTGTTTCAGAGTCTTTTACTGCATAACCAATATCATCAGGAGTTGCTAAAACAATTGCATAACCAACATCAGAACCATATTCTTCTAATTTCTCAATAATAGTTTGTCCACCGGAAGCTTGTTGATCTAATATAATAGGAGTCAAGTCCCACCTTCTCAATAATGCTTCAAGTTGAGTTCGAGCAATTTCGTCATGTCCATAAACAACAAAAATTTTCCTATTATTACACGATTGTTCATTTAAAAATTCTTTTATTTCATCACAGTTTTTACCTTGAACTACATATTTACCAGAATTATAACAATTAATAATTGTTCCATTATTTAATTTTATGGCTTTACCATGTTGCATATCAGTAGTTAAAGCAATTGATGCTTTTTTATAATTTGATAATCTTGAAATAATTTCATCGTAGGTCATTTTTTTCTCCTTTTTTTATTTATAAATTAACTATAATTGATACAATCAAACTTGTCAAACCAACAAAAAAAGATAAAATTGAAACAAGCAAAGCTATATTAGATTTTCTTCCACTTGTTCTAAATTCATGCTCTAAACGCTGATTGATTTCTTCTTGCTTTGCCAATTGTTGTTGCAATAATTGATAGGACTCAATATTCGCTTTCGCTCCGGCGGTTTGAAGATTTTGAATCTCTTTTTCTTTTTGTTTTTCTTCGTTGTAATCTTTCAAAGACATAGCACTATGAGGGAATATATTATTCATTGTTACCTCCGGTTATCAGCAAATTGCTTTTTTCCGCAGTCAGAATCCGCATTTGTTTGATTGCAACTTGATTCAGACGCTCAAGGCGTTTTGATTGTGGTAACTTTTCTTCTATTAATACTGCATTCAAACTTTCAAGATTGGCAAGGCAAATCAATTGCGCAATATCCGCATAGTCCCGCATATTACCTTTCAAATCAGGATGAGCAATAGTCCACTCTTTCGCTGTCATTCCGAAAAGTGCCATATTCAGCACATCCGCTTCACTGGCATAAACTATCGCCGTCTGTTTGGCGGTCAACTCTGCCGGAATCAGATTTTCTTTGATTGCATCGGTATGAATCCGGTAATTAAGTTTGGTCAACTCCCGCTTGACACTCCACCCCAGCTGTTTCTGTTCTTCCGTTTTTAAACGCTCAAACTCCGTTATCAGATAAAGTTTGAATTCCGCAGAAATCCACGAGGTAAATTCAAAGGCAATATCTTTATGAGCATAAGTTGCTCCGCCTCGTCCTGTCTTACAGATCAAACCGATTGCATTATAATCTTCAATAAAACGACTCGGACTCATAGTAAATGAATTTTCTCCGGCTTCCGCTAAAAGGGGGTCGAATTCGACCCCTTTAAAATCAGGATTATGCAATTTTTCCCATAATCCCACAAAAGAAAGAGTACTGCGGCTGCGAAGCCAGTTTTTTACCACATCTTTCGGTTCAAGCGGATTCTTTAATGCCGCAATATCGGTAATGCAAACATAATCCAAGCCATTATAAGTCAGAAAACGGACATTACGCCCCTGAACATTCAATTCTTTTATTTTACTCATATTTTCTCCTCACAAGCCGATCTCTTTAAGATATTTATCCATTTGAGCTTCTACGATTGCAAGTTCTTCTTTCAGCCTCTTAATATTACCTTGTACTTCATCAATATCGATCAGCTCTTCTGCTTCAAATGTATCAACATACCGCGGGATATTCAGATTGTATTCATTGGCTTTGATTTCTTCCAGAGTTGCTACATGGGCAAATTTTTCAACATCTTCACGCTTTGTATAAGCATCAAATATTGCCTGAATATGTTTTTCTTCCAGAATATTCTGATTTTTTCCTTTGGTATAACGCAAGTTGCCTTGCGCATCTTTCTCCGAAGCATCAATAAACAGAACATCTTCAGTTGTCCGGTTTTTCTTAAAAATCAGAATACATGCTTTGATACTTGTTCCGAAGAAAAGATTTTCAGGCAGACCTATCACTGCATCCAGCCAATTTTTATCAATTACAGCTTGGCGTATTCTGCCTTCTGACGCCCCACGAAAAAGCACCCCATGCGGCACAACTGCAGCCATACGTCCAAAGTTTTTTAAACTTGCAAGCATGTGCAGCAGAAATGCCCAGTCACCTTTGCTTGCAGGCGGAACGCCCAATTCAAAGCGATGAAACCTGTCATGGCTCGCTTCCATCTTGAATTTCTTATCTTTGCCTTTTTTGTCCTTCTCTCCGTCGCTTTCACCGCCGGGGTTAAAGCCTTCAGCCCACTTATCAAGAGAAAACGGCATATTAGCAACGATCACGTCAAACTGTTTTAAATTTCCGTCCGCATCCAGATGCAGAGGATTTGCAAGTGTATCTCCCCACTTGATTTGAGCATCAGGTACATTATGAATAAAAAGATTCATTCGTGCCATTGCGTATGCTGACCCATTGATTTCCTGCCCGTAAATTCCAACCTTTTTGAGGTCGGCTTGCTTCGCCGCACGCAACAACAATGAAGCTGAACCGCAAGTCGGATCATAGATAGTTTCATCGTTTTTCGGCGCAGTCAATCTGCCCATAAGTTCAGAAACCATCGGCGGAGTGAAAAATGCACCCGCTTTCTGTCCCGCCTGTGCTGCAAATTCTCCAATCATATATTCATATGCATCGCCGATTACTTCAGCCGCTGTTTGTCCTTCAGGCACGACTATTTCACTCGGACGCAAACTTAATTCATGGAAATCTTCGAGCAAAAGACGCAATTTGGTAGTTTTCTGTTGCGGATTGCCGAAAACAGATTCAGCATTAAAGTCAATTCCCCGAAAAATTCCACGCAACTCTCCGTTCAGATCTTCGATTCCTTGCAACGCCTGGTTAATCGTTGCTCCGATATCAGAATCAAAACGCTTATCATACAGGTACTGATAACGAATATGCTCTGCAAGTTGAAACGGCAACCGTGCAACAGCCCGCTCAACACGGACAGGATTGCCGTCATAGCGTTTTTTAAGTTCATCCAGATTTTCTTCGTAAGTATCGTCCAGAAACTTAATAAAAAGCATTGTCAAAACATAATCTTTGTAATTCGCAGCATCAATCACCCCGCGAAAAGTATCTGCTCCCGCCCAAAGTACCCGTTTAATGTCTTCAATAGTTGTTGCCATTTTTTACCTCTTATATATGTTATTGATATAAATTCTCACTTATCGACCTTATAAGGTTGTTGTTTTCTGAAATCATTTCATGCAATAATCTGTTGCGTTTTTTTGCACATTGCCACAATTTGCCGATTCTTCGTTGTTGATCCAGCGTTGGCAAAGGTATTTCGCAATTTGCAATTTGTGTCATTGATATTGCTGAAACTTTAGTCCCTATTCCCGACCGTTGAGATATTTTGCTTAAAATTTTTGAACTGTCCAATATAAATGCCAGATAATACGAGCCAAGAATATCAACAACAGGTCGGATAACGAATAAATTTGCAGATGGCAATGCTTGCACCAACTCATCTTCAAAAACGACAGCACAATCCGGATTCAACCGTTTTATAATTACATCTCCCGTATTTAAAAACGGCATATCGGAAGTCGGCATACGCTGAATTTTCCCATATTCCGGAATAAAACCGGCAGGAGTAATTTGACTTGGCAATACTGCTTCATACAAGATTGCTTCGGCATCTTTTTGCTCTACCAACCCGGAAATTATTTCTGCACATTCTGTAATTGTTTTTTGAGGATATCTCATTGATTCATCACATTTCTTGTTTAAGTCCTCCCAAAGAAAAGTATCTCCTCGGGAGGTAGTTTTACTTACGCATACTGAACAAGTTGCCAAGTAACAGCTTTGCCGTTGTATGGAGACATCCGATTACCTTTGGCAATCGGGGCAGTGGTTGTGGGATAACCAATAACCTTCCAAATACCGGAAACAGGACATATCTGACCGGTCGAAGCCGTCATGATAGACCTCCTTTCAAAAAAAGTTACAAGCAATCAATTCCGGACGCTTGACTTTTCAGCATATTAAAGCATGATGGCGTTTTAATACGCTGGGGAATTTCCCCTTGAAAGGGTCGGTCGCTACACCGATCCTTTCGCTTCTGTCATAAAAATACACCCATATCTATGAAATTACAAGCGTTTTTTTGAAAAAATCGTTATTTTTTTATTTTTGTTAATAAACAACAATTTAATATCTCTCTGTTTTTTGTTACTGCTGTGAATGTTTTTCAATCAATTTCAACTATATATTCCATCCATGAATATACAGCCTCATCGGTCTTTGGAGCGATGGGGCTGAATTATTTTTATAATTCTAAACAAATTCATGGAGGTAAGAATGAAAATTGAAAAGAAGAATTTGAATGAGGCGTTGAAAGTGCTGGGCAAGGTCGTAAGTCAGACCAGTCCGGTGGAGGTGCAGAAGTCAATCCGTTTTGTCGGTGATGCGGAGCGTATTACTGCTATGGCGATCAACGGAATTGAGGTTATTTTACATTTTTATCAAAATAAGAACATGAATTATTTGTATTTTCAAAAATGAAAGTTATATTTGAATTGATACTAATAAACATACACAAATATCAAGTAAGGAATATAAAAATGTCACAAGGTTTGGTATATATACTTACAAATCCCTGTCTCAATGGTTGGATAAAAATCGGAATGACTGAACGAAATGATATTGAAAGTCGACTTGCAGAACTTAATGCACCGCCTAATATTCCATTGTCTTACAGATGTTATGCCGTATATGAAACTGAAAATCCTCGTGCTGTTGAACAACGTATTCATAACCTTATTGATATAATTGACGATTCATTACACGCAAGAGAGCAACTCCCAAATGGAAGAATCAGAGAACGTGAATTTTTTAAGATTTCTGCTGAAAAAGCATATAGTATTTTCGTTGAGGTTGCTGCTTTACGAGGAGAAGAAAATAATTTAAAAACTTTTACTCCTACGATTGACCAAATTCAAGAGCAGGAATTTTTAGAAAATAATACAAAGGGGAAAAACAGTACTTTTAACTTGTTTGATGTAAATATTGGCGACAAAATTACATTTCTTCCGGATAAAAACATTGTTGCAGAAGTACTGGATAACAAAAATAAAGTTAAATTTAACAACGAAGAATATACAGTAACTGCTTTAGCTCAAAAAATCCTTAAAGAAAAAGGAAAATACAATAAAAATATAAACGGCTGGCGTTATTTTTCTAAAGACGGAAGAGTCGCTTTATTTGATTTGAGAAATCTAACAGATAATCAAGATAATATATAAATATTCCGAAATAAGTTTAGCCATTATTTATAAAAAATAATCAACCCAAAACAAATTTATTGAACCAATCAGGAATCATTTCGGAATGGAGTTGGAATCCTTTTGATAATTCATATTCTGCAAAATAAAGCGTTTTTGTACTTGAATTGTCAAAAAAGTAAGCACGATTCAGATACGGCAGAGCAAATTTTATCTGTTCCAGACAGCGATAATATCTGGCGACAGTTTTATCTGCCGGGACATCATGCAAAGTATTAAAAATTTTTCTCAAACGGACAATTTTGCGATTATGTGTTGATACTGAAATTTGAGTTGTCCGCAAATAATCAGCAAATTTCATGGTGTGAGTTTCATTGATTTGAGAAAATTGTTTTACCTTATTACCCATGAAACGCAAAAATTCCGCAAGCGTTGCTTCGTATGAAAGCTGTTCACGAACCGTTGCCGGTAATGCTCTTTGCGGATGTGCAGCATAAGTTTCCCAGATTTTGGTTAAAGGCAAATATTTTGCCTGAGCCGCAAGTTTGCGTGCAACTTTAACATGCGTGGCAATAACTTCCAAATTTGAAGCCTGAACGGTAGGTATAAGTTCTTTAGCTTTGCGGATGGCTTCTTCTTGATTGGCTGTTTTTAGGCTGACGCATTTACGCTCACCTTTGACTTGATAGCGGAAATAGTAATTGCCGCCCTTTGCTGTCTGGTAAACTGTACCTGTTGATAATTTGATTCTGTAACGATCGGAGTTCATTTTTCGTTTTCCCATAATTTGCTCCCGAATGACTGATTTGACTTAATATAACCCATGTTTCGGGAATTAGAAGCGTATATGGTAAAAAACGGCAACGATTGTTGCCGTTCTGAGGTCAAAACTGGTGGGCGTTTAGGGACTCGAACCCCAGACATTCACGGTGTAAACGTGACGCTCTAACCAACTGAGCTAAACGCCCTCTCAATAGAACATAAAACTTAATATATCATGCTTTTCGGATTTTGCAAGCAGTTTTATTTGGATTATACGGTTTTTTGCTAAATTTTCTGTCATTTATTTTGTTTTTTTCTACTTGCCGGATGGGCCGCTGTATAAACTTCCTGCATCCTTTTCAATGAAACATGTGTATATATTTGCGTAGTAGCAAGGTCTTCATGCCCAAGCAGTTCCTGTACCGACCGCAAATCTGCACCGTTGTCCAGCAGATGTGTCGCAAATGAATGACGCAATTTATGCGGTGTCAGTTCTATCGGCAAGCCCGCCGCGCTCAAATAATTTTTCATATTGCGCTGAAAACTGCGGGCCGTAATTCTGGTGCCGAAGCGGTTGCGGAAAACCGGATTCGCTCCAGTGGTCGGCAAGCCGAGTGAACGGCAGAATTTCTGGTATTCAAATACAGCTTTGCGCGCTTGTGTACCGACTATGGCGATGCGTTCTTTTTTGCCTTTGCCGCGGATTTTCATGACATCGCTGAAAAAATCACAATCGCTCCAGTTAAGATTGACGGCTTCGGATATACGCAAGCCGCCGGAGTAAATTATTTCTATCATGGCCCGGTCGCGGAGACGCGCAAATTCAGCATCTTCAGCGTTTTTGTGAGGAGCAGCAGCAGAGAAAGTATCGACAGCATTGATCAGTTGGTCTATTGCATTTACGGAGAGGATTTCAGGAAGTTTCTGTTCTTTCCGGGGGGCGGATATGCCGCTGAATGGATTATCGGAAATAATTCCTTCCCGGAGCAGGTAGCGGAAAAATGAACGCAGTGATGACAGTTTGCGCAAAGTTGAATTTTTACCGATATTCAATTCAAATAATTTCACCTGAAAAATTCTGGCATGATTGCGGTCAACTGCACTGAAATCAGAGAAGTTTTCATCGTCAAAAACCAGTTTGGCGAACTGCCGTATATCGCGGATATAGGCGGCAACAGTATGTTCGCTGCTGTTGCGCTCATAAGTCAGATAATTTTCAAAATTTTTCAACAAATCACTCATTCAGGCTCCATAAAATTCATATTCTGCCCTTAATATAGCATAATTTTGCTTTTTTAAAATCTAAAAACTGGCAAATTTGCAAAAGTTATGTTATATTATCAGAAAATGTCTTTATTTAATTTAAAAGAGAGGAGTTAAAATGGCTGAATACGATTTTTCTTCCATTGAAAAAAAATGGCAGGATTTTTGGCTTGAAAATAAAACTTTTAAAGCCGAAGATGTTTCCGATAAACCCAAATATTATGTGCTGGATATGTTCCCGTATCCCTCCGGCGCCGGTCTGCATGTCGGTCATCCCGAAGGCTATACCGCAACTGATATCATCTGCCGCTACAAACGCATGAGAGGCTTCAATGTCCTGCACCCGATGGGTTGGGATGCTTTCGGCTTGCCTGCAGAACAGTATGCGGTTGAAACCGGTACACATCCTGCAATCACCACAGAAAAAAATGTCAATACTTTCCGCCGTCAGATCCGTGCGCTCGGCTTCAGCTATGACTGGGACCGGGAAATCAATACCACCGATCCCGGTTATTTCAAATGGACACAGTGGATTTTCATGCAGCTTCACAAAAAAGGTCTCGCTTATCTGGATGAAGTCGCTGTCAACTGGTGTCCCGCCCTCGGAACAGTTCTCGCCAATGAGGAAGTCATCAACGGTCGCAGTGAACGCGGCAACCACCCTGTCGAAAAACGCCCGATGAAACAATGGATGCTCAAAATCACAGAATATGCCGAAAGACTGCTCAATGACCTCGACGATCTCGACTGGCCCGAAGGCATTAAAGAAATGCAGCGCAACTGGATCGGCAAATCCACCGGTGCCGAAGTCATTTTCAAAACTGATAAAAACATTGACATTACCGTTTACACCACCCGCTGTGATACACTTTTCGGTGCGACTTACATGGTTCTCTCTCCCGAACATCCTGAAGTCCTCAACCTCACTACTCCCGAAAATCTCGAAGCAGTCAAAAAATATCAGTTTGAAGCTTCCCAGAAAAGCGAACTCGACCGTACCGAACTCGCCACCGAAAAAACCGGTGCATTCACCGGCGCCTATGCCATCAATCCCGTCAACGGCGACAAAATTCCGATCTGGATCGCCGATTATGTCTTGAGTACTTACGGAACCGGAGCGATCATGGCTGTTCCGGCACATGATACACGCGATTTTGAATTTGCACAGAAATTCAAACTCCCCATCCGCTGCATTATGAAGCCACTCGAAAAAGTCGATGATCTTGACGGTGTTCTCGCCGGCAGAGTCTGTTATACCGGCGACGGTGTACTTATGAACTCATCCAATGACAAAGTTCAGCTCGACGGACTCAATGTCGCTCAGTCAAAAGAAGCTATGGCTGCTTATCTTGAAGCAAACAAACTCGGCAAAGTCGCCGTCAAATACAAACTCCGCGACTGGCTCTTCAGCCGTCAGCGTTACTGGGGCGAACCTTTCCCCATCATCCACTACGAAGATGGTTCCATTGAGCTTATTGATGAATCAGAACTGCCGGTTACTCCGCCGGAAATGGAAGATTTCAAACCCTCCGCCAATGGCGAACCCCCGCTTGCTAAAGCCAAAGAATGGCGCACCTATATCAATCCCAAAGACGGCCGCAAAGGTCTTCGCGAAGTCAATACCATGCCCCAATGGGCAGGTTCATGCTGGTATTATCTGCGCTATATCGATCCAAAAAATTCAGAACAGGCATGGGATTTTGCCAAAGAAAAATACTGGATGCCGGTCGATCTTTATGTCGGCGGTGCTGAACATGCTGTTCTCCACTTGCTCTATGCCCGTTTCTGGCACAAAGTTCTTTACGATCTGGGTTATGTTTCCACCAAAGAACCTTTCCAGAAGCTCATCAATCAGGGCATGATCCTCGGCATTTCCTACAAAGATGCCCGCGGTGTACTCGTCCCCACCGATCAGGTCGAATTCAAAGAAGGCACTCCCTATCGCATTTCCGACGGTGAAAAACTGGTCGAATTCCCCGCCAAAATGTCAAAATCACTCCGCAATGTCGTCAATCCCGATGATGTTATCCGCGAATACGGTGCCGATTCAATGCGCCTTTATGAGATGTTCATGGGACCGCTCGAAGCTGTCAAACCCTGGAGTACCAAAGGCGTTGAAGGCGTTTACCGCTTCCTCAAACGCGCTTTCCGCATGGTCAGCGAAAGCACAATCGTTGACCGTCCCTGCACCAAAGATGAGGCACGCACTCTCCATGCCACCATCAAGAAAGTTACAGCTGACCTCGATACTTTCGGTTTCAATACCGCTATCAGTCAGATGATGGTCTTTGTCAATGAATTCTCCGCCGCAAAAGAACTTCCCCGCGAAGCTGCCGAAGCTTTTGTCAAAATGCTTGCCTGTTTCGCACCTCACGCCGGCGAAGAACTCTGGCAGCTCCTCGGTCATAATGATACCGTTGCCTATGAAAAATGGCCCGAATATGATGAAAAATTCCTCGTCATTGACGAAAAGGAAATCCTCGTTCAGGTTCTCGGCAAGCCCAAGGCTCGTATCATGATCTCCGTTTCTGCCACCAAAGAGGAAATGGAAAAAATCGCTCTCGCCGATCCCGATGTTCAGAAAGCCATCGACGGCAGAGATGTCAAAAAAGTTATCATCGTCCCCGGACGCTTGATAAATATTGTTTGTTAAGAGAGTTTTTCGGGAAGAAAAAACCTTTTGAGGAAAGGTTCTTTTCTTCCCAAACCCATCTTTTTCCAAACCTTTTCAAGTTCGCTTTCGTTTTTTGCTGACGCAAAATTCCGAAAGCGTTACTTAAAAGATTGAAAAGATGAATTTTGAATGAAAGAATTTTTCAAAATATGCTTTTGAAATTTACGCAGTAAATGAAAAAGCGTATTTAGATAAGAGTTTTTTGAAAATGATGAGAGGGTGCGGGGAGAGAAGAAAAAACTTTTTTGCAAAAAAGTTTTTTCTTCTTTCCCTGCCAAATATCATCAATTACCAATAAAGGAATAAAAAAAATGGGTAAGACAACTGTACAGAAAATTTTTGATGAGCATCGGATTGATTCTCCCGGAGCAGGTGTTTCAATTCTGAAGCTTGACCGTGTATTTTGTCATGAAATCACCACACCGATTGCTTTGAATGATTTGGTATCCAAAGGCAAGGACCGCGTTTTTGATCCGTGCAAAATCAAAGCTGTCATTGACCACGTCACTCCGGCAAAAGATTCAAAAACTGCCGAACAGGGTAAAACCTTGCGCGACTGGGCAAAGCGTCAGAATATCAAAGATTTTTTTGATATCGGCGAAAACGGCGTCTGCCATGCAATTTTTCCGGAAAAAGGCTTTGTCCGTCCCGGTTTTACTATTATCATGGGTGATTCACATACCTGTACTCACGGTGCATTCGGAGCTTTTGCCGCCGGTGTCGGTACAACTGACCTCGAAGTCGGCATCCTGAAAGGTGTTACCACCATGCGCGATCCAGAAACAATCAAAATCAATGTTACAGGCAAACTCGCAGAAGGTGTTTATGCCAAAGACGTTATCCTGGCCATTATCAAAATGCTGACCGTCAATGGCGCAACTGACCATGTCATTGAATTTGCCGGAGAAACCGTTGCCAATATGAGCATGGAAAGCCGTATGACTCTGTGCAACATGGCAATCGAAGCCGGCGGAACCTGCGGTATCTGCTATCCCGATATGGTTACAGTTGAATATTTGTGGGATTTCATCAAAGATGAATTCAAAACCAAAGAAGAAGCTCTTGCTGCTTATTCCAAATATCTGCCCGATACTGATGCTGAATATGCCAGAGTCATCGACTTTGATGTTACCGATCTCGAACCTGTCGCAACTGTCGGATACAAACCGGATCAGGTCAAAACCATTGCCGAACTCGAAGGCACTAAAATCAATCAAATCTATATCGGTTCATGCACCAACGGCAGAATCGAAGATTTGCGCGTAGCCGCTTCTATTCTCAAAGGCAAAAAAATCAGTCCAAATGTCCGTGCCATCGTTTCTCCGGCAACTCCGAAAATTTACCGTCAGGCATTGGCAGAGGGCATTATTGAAATTTTCATGGATGCCGGTTTCTGCGTTACCAATCCGACCTGCGGGGCCTGCCTGGGCATGAGCAACGGTGTGCTTGCTTCCGGCGAGAGCTGTGCTTCAACTACCAACCGCAACTTCAACGGCCGTATGGGCAAAGGCGGCATGGTTCATCTGATGAGTCCTGCCAGTGCAGCTGCCGCCGCAATTGCCGGTTATATCACCAACTCTCCCCTTTATAAGAAATAAGGAGTATAACAATGAAAAATTTTAACGGAAAAATTCTTTTTCTCGACCGTTCCGATATCAATACTGATGAGATCATTCCCGCAAAATATCTGACCGAATTGACCAAAGAGGCCCTCAAGCCTTACTGTCTGGAAGATCTTTCTCTGGCAGGATTTGATCCCAAAAAAGATATCGAAGACAAAAATGTTATCATCACACGCGCAAACTTCGGATGCGGTTCATCACGCGAACATGCTCCGTGGGTTCTTGAATGCAACGATATCAATATCGTCATTGCAGAAAACTTTGCCCGTATTTTCCGTCAGAATATGTTTAACTGCGGCATGATGGCAATTTCCATGCCCGCAGAAACCATTGATGAACTTTTCACAGAATTTGCCGGTACAGAAGCATATCTTGATACCGATATTGAAAAACTTCAGTTTACCGTCCGCAATGGAGAAAAGAGCAAAACTTATCCCTTTGAAGTTACTCCGTTTGACCTCTCTCTGGTCAAAGCCGGCGGCTGGGTTGAGTATGCTGACAGCAAATATTGATTGTCTGCAATTTTGTGAAATATAAAAATACTTGACAAAAGTGCATCTGACATTTATCTTTCAGGCTCTGTACTAAATTTTTATTGCAAGGGGGCTGATTGCGCCCCGGCGTTCCACCCGCCCTTTTATTACGCTGACGCATTACGCCGATTGCCTTGTCACGGCGTAGCGTAGCGAAGACGGACACCCCCGCAAGGGGATGTCCATCCCCATTTTATGACGCTGGCGCGTAAGTGTCAGCGACTGGGTGGTGTCAGGCTTTTTTATGGCGGAATGTTCGTTTTGTCCCTCCTCCATTATGAAAGCGGGTGGAACGCTGAGGGATGACAAAGAAAATCTTTTGCCACGATTAGCCACATTGGGGAGAGCAAGCTCTCTTTTTGTATGCTGTCGCATTAGCATAT
>JAZSRU010000152.1:0-2449 GCA_045538635.1 Victivallaceae bacterium | reverse complement strand
GGCATTTTCAAGGAAACTGCAATAGCGGGTAATGGTCGTTTCGGCAAAACCGCTGTTCCGTTTGCTCTTGAAAGTATTGGATAATTTCTGCGGATTGGTAAGCGAGCCGGTCGATGAGGCAAGAATATCCAGCAATTCGCCCAATTCTGCTTCATAACGGATTTTATTGCGCTCCTTAATGTCTTTGATGTACGTCATTTCAAAGAGATCATTCAAGTAAGTGATCTTTTGTTCGTCGCTTTTCATGGTCAGGAGCAAAGGAAGCCCGCCGTAGGTGAAATATTCCTGCCATGCTTCTTCTTTGCTTCCCTCAAATGCGGAGAAAAATTCCGAGAATGAAAGCGGATGGATTCTGATTTGATCGCCGCGGCCGCGGAATTCGGTCAGGATGTCAGTCGAAAGAAACTTTGAATTGCTGCCGGTTACATAGACATCAACATTACGATAATGCAGTAATTCATTCAGGACAGCTGAAAACTCCTTGAGCATCTGAATTTCATCAAGCATAATGTAATATAAATCATTATCATTGATTTTGGAGTTCAGATAATCAAGTAAAACAGCCGGTTCACGATATTTTGCATTTGAAAATCTATCCAGTTCAATGCCGATGATGTTTTCCGCTTTTACCCCGGATGACAGCAAATATTCTCTGAACAATTCAAAAAGCAGATAAGATTTTCCACACCGGCGCAATCCTGTTACGATCTTGATCATTCCGTTATTCATACGGTTGATCAGCTGCTGTAAATATATTGGTCTTGAAATATTCATGATAAACTCCAAAAATGAAAGATTTTTGCCATAATTGCCGTTTCCCTATTGTTTAATATACAGCAGGACAACTAATTTGCAAGCCATAAATGAAAGATTTTTGCCGTTTTTGTCAATTTTCTTTTGTTTCTTTTGCTGCACATTCTGAGTTTTTCTGAAAAGTGTAAAAATCAAGGTTTTTTTGTAAGTGCTTGATTATTAACAAAGTCTTGTTTTTGTACCGAACCTGCGCATGGAGGAAGATAAAAAAACGCTGACCATTTTTTCAACTCTCGCCAAAAATTCTGTGTAGTTTTTTTCACAAAAGGGCTTCACAAGGGCTTTTTCGCTGCATTTTGCCACTTACCTGAACCTTGCCGCAACCGCCGCGACACGCCGTGCATAAACGCAAAAAGGCGGCAAGATTTCTCCTGCCATCAGATGTAAACAAACTTGCGCTTATCTTTGCCAACCCTGGATCTTATAATTCTTTTCAAAGAGCTTGCGCTCTGCTCCGCCGTTGTCGGGTTTGAACCATACTTCAAATCTGGCTCCGTAATACTGCCCCCATTCTCCTTCGTAAATGGTAAAATACATCCCGGTACAGAATTGTTCCAGAGGATCATCCGACCAGCCGGAAACATTATTGGTTGAATTTTTCAGCCTCGCGGCGGAAAGCGGTGTCCCTTTGGTGATTTCAAAGGCTTTCAAATACACAGTGCCTTTTTCTCCCGGGTTGCACCAGAGGATGGCTTCGTAAATACCTCCTTGTATACTGTCGCGTAAAATGAGATCGGATTTTTCTTTCCGGCAACTGTCCGCGGGGAGTAATTTACGCCAATTCTTTTTATTGGTCAGCAGTGCGGAAAATTCTTTTTCAATTTCAAGCAGTGCAGCCGCAGTCATTTGCCGTCCGGGGAATTGACTCTGGTCGAAAACAGTTACCAATGCTCCACGGCTGAAAAAACGGGTCGTCCATATATTGTTTTTTCTGTGTTCCGTCTGATTTCGCGGATTGGTGGGAATAGTGTTCCACGCTTTACCTCCGAAACTAATATCAAACCGGAATTGAAACTCCAAGGCAGGGTCTCCGACTTTTTTACCATTTCTACCCCACGGTAAAAAATGAGAGTAATATTGATTTAATGAAGGAGCAATTTCGCCATTGGGATAACGGAAATAGCGTACGGCATAAAGTTCTTTGTTTGGTTCACGATACAGCCGCCACTCCGGGTGACAGGCGAAATAGTGGATCAGAAGTTTTTTGTTTTCAGGTTCAGAGAATAATTTTTCCAGTGACGGTAAGGAACACTTTGCTTCTTCCGCAAGTTTCGGTCCCCGGTTGATCGCAGAAATAACTTTCTGCTGAAATGAACCCAGCGGTTTGTCCCGCCAATGAGAACGGGTATGAAAATGTACATAGCTCAAATTTTTTTCAGGTTCGGCAAGTTTGACATTTTTCGGTAACTTCAAGTTATCTGCAAATTTATCCCGGCTGGCTTCCCGGACATCTTGCCAAAATTGCTTTGCCTGAGCATGAGTCATTTTTGCCCCTTTGCGGGCCAGCAGTGTAAATGTTTCTTTGTTTTCCGGCTGAAATATCTGCGGGTATTTTCCTGAAAGAAAAACTGCGGGTTTTTTAGATTTCAGTCCCCCCATGGTCATGTAAATATATAATTTACCATCCTTCATCTTC
>JAZSRU010000016.1:0-7297 GCA_045538635.1 Victivallaceae bacterium | reverse complement strand
GCATATCATCACTATTCAACGAGCAGATTTTTGCTGGTGAATCGTGGTTCGCTGGTGCAGTTGATACCGATTTTGCGGAGTGCATTGGCATCGCCTGCGCCGGGGATATGGCTGAGGTGCATTTCGCAGCCTTTGAGCATGGCGAGTTTTTTGAGGGCGAGTTTTGCCGCGGGGTTATGCGGACAACTGACGCTCAAAGCGGTGAGGGTTTCGCCGAGATCGAGGCTGATCTGATTGCTGTGGAAGACATTTTTCTTGAGGTCGCCGAGGGAGTCGATGAGTTCGGGGGAGAGGAGCAGCAGGTCATCGGGGAGGTTGGCGAGGACTTTGATTGCATTGAGGATACAGCAGCTTGCGGCATGGAGGAGGGGTGAATTTTTGCCGGTAATGATTCTGCCGTCCGGGAGTTCGAGAGCTGCGGCGCAGAAAATGTTGAGATTGCCTTTGCCGGGTTGTTTTTCAGCGGCGAGCGCGGCGGCGCGGCACGGGGCGACAACGGGGCGGTCAGTTTCGGTGATATTGAGATCATCCATCAGCAGTTTGATACGGTCGGCAACGGCTTTGTCTGCGCTGCCATTGGCGTAATCACAAAGACTGCGGAAATAGCGTCTGATGATTTCCTGAATTGAGGCTTTGCGGCAGACTTCATCATCTGTGATGGCAAACCCGATACGGTTTACGCCCATATCTGTTGGTGATTTGTAGAGTTGTTCGGGAGCCATGATGCGGGAACAGATGCGTTTTACGACGGGGAAGATTTCAATATCACGGTTGTAATTGACATGAGGTTCGCCGTATGCTTCGAGGTGGTACGGATCGACCATATTGACATCGCCGAGGTCGGCGGTTGCAGCTTCATAAGCGATGTTGACGGGATGTTTGAGCGGGAGGTTCCAGACGGGGAAAGTTTCAAACTTGGCATATCCTGCTTTGACACCGCGCTGGAAATCATGATAAACCTGAGAAAGGCAGGTTGCCATTTTGCCTGAATTTGCGCCGGGACCGGTAACAATGACGATTGGTTTGTCGGTTTCGATGTATTCATTGGCACCGTAACCTTTGGGGCTGACGATGGTATCAAGTTCGGTGGGATAGCCTTCAATGGGGCGGTGGGTGTAAACTTTGATACCGCGGCGAGAGAGGCGGTTGATGAAGCCTTTAACGGAAGGCTGGTTCTGATAACGGGTAACGACAACAGCCTTGACATCGAGTTCCCATTTTCGGAGGTCGTCGATGGTGCGCATGGTGTCGGCATCATAAGCCAGACCGAAGTCAGCGCGCATTTTTTTCTGTTCGATATCTCCGGCATAAATGCAGATGATGATGTCGATCTGATCTTTCATGCGGCGGAGGAGTTTTATTTTGGTATCGGGGTCAAATCCGGGCAGGACGCGGGCGGCGTGGAAGTCGCAGAGGAGTTTGCCACCGAATTCGAGATAGAGTTTGTCGTCAAATTTGGCGGCACGGTCAAGGATTGCCTGAGATTGTTCGGTCAAATATTTTTCGCTGTCAAAACCTGATTTCATTTTTCAAGTCCGTTGGTTAATTGTA
Source organism: Victivallaceae bacterium (assembly GCA_045538635.1). Classification (GTDB taxonomy): domain Bacteria; phylum Verrucomicrobiota; class Lentisphaeria; order Victivallales; family Victivallaceae; genus RGIG5270. The sequence continues at coordinate 5,746 of JAZSRU010000016.1, read as the reverse complement.
ATTTTCATTCTTGAAAATATACCATAAAACAGTGATTAAATCAAACTTTTTTTCGTAAATATTGAGAAAAAAATTGCACTTTATATCAAAGATATATCATTGAGCATGTTTACCGCATGGATTCTGTCGCCGTGACCTATCGGAATATTGGTGTAAAGCGGCAAATCGTACCGTTCGGCAAACGCCCTGAAAATTTTTTCAACTTCGCCATTGTCGCCGCAGTTGAGAAAATCTCCGGTTCCGAGAGCTGAAATACGCTCAAAAATATGATTTTGCGCAAGTTGATTCAGCATACGGTGAATTTTGTACGGCGGTTCGTTCAAGTCTTCTGTTATCAAGCACTTGGAATCAAAATCCGGCATAATATCCGTGCCGCACAGTGAAGATAGTACTGTCAGATTGCCGACGATGCATTTACCATGAAAAGGCTGGTCGGCATTGATTTTGAATATCTGTTTTTCACCGGACAATGCGCGTATGAAACTTGCGGCATTTTCCTGATCTGCGGCAAAGAGTTCCGGCGCTTTGATAAACATCGCTCCGACGGTCGGGATACCGCAGTTGCGTCGCAAAAGCATTTGATGCAGGGCTGTAATGTCGCTGTATCCGATGAAATGACGCGGATTTTTTTTCAAAAGTTCCCAGTCGATCAGATTTTCCAGTTCCGCACATCCGTAACCGCCTCTGGCACAGATAATAAAATCGACTTCATCATCAGCTGCCGCCGAATTTATATCGGCGGCGCGCAATTCTGCCGGTGCGGAAAAAAACATCTCTTCAAAACCTGTTACATGCGGCATGATTTTGATTTTTGCCCCCCAAGACTGCCAGATTTTGGCCGCTTGGTCGAGAGCGGTGCGGTCTATTCTGCCCGCGGGGGCGATGACGGCAAAAGTTTTATTTTTGAAGTATTTATCAAGCATTTTTTTCTCTTTTCCATCGTAAGAATTTATTTTTGAAAAGCCCCGCCAGATAGAGCAGAACTGCTGCAATAACCGCCAGCGGACCGCTCGGCAGATCGCTTGAATATCCTGTAAAAAGTCCTGTTGCGATCGACAGCATGGCAAGAAAAACTGCCGTGATCATCATGGTTGACAGTTTGTTTGCAAAGAATTTTGCAGTTGCCGCCGGCAGACTCAAAAGGGCAATAAGAAGTATTACACCGGCGATATTGACCATCAATACAACAGTTATTCCGATCAGCAGCAGCAAAAGAAAATAAAGCATATCAACATTTATTTTGCGTAATTTCGCAAATTCCGGATCAAAAAGCATGGCCTGCAGAGGTCGGAAATATATTATTGCCAGAATCGCAGTCACCGCAGAAAGTATGATTGTAAGTTTCAATTCTGATGCTGTCGCCAGCAGAATATTGCCAAATAAATACCCCTGCAGATCGACATACCCCGGTGTCGCGGCGATAAAAAGCAATCCGGTTGACATCCCCAATGCCCAGATTGCAGATATTACAGTATCTTCTTTTTCTCCGGCATACTTTGCTGCACAGTAAATCAGAATTACTGCTGCCAACGCTCCCAGCATAGCTCCTGTTACCGGAGTCAGCCATTGTATCTGCCATACGCGGTTTGCATACAGGGCGAAACCGACTCCGCCGAGGACTGCGTGTGCCATGGAACCGGCTATGGATGAAATATTGCGGCAGACAACGAGAGTTCCGGTTATACCGAGCGGAATACAGCCAATCAATCCGGTCAGCATGGCAAAACGGAGAAAGGTTATGTCGGAAGCAAAAAGCAGTTCAAAAAATTCGTGTATCATTTTTTCCTTTTCCATATATGTTTATGTCCGTCGCATCCGCAGTGGCAGTCATTGTGATGAGCGTCCATTTTGACATGATGGTTGTAAATATTGTCGATGTCGCTGCTGTTGAAATCTGCCGGATTGTGTATTTTTACGAAACGGTTTACGCATATTATTTTGCTGATATTGCTTTTGACGAAACCGAGATCGTGGGAAACTGTGAGCAGGGTAAGTTCTTTCTGCAAATCATCGAGCAGTTCATAGAAACATTGTTCTGCACCGGGGTCGATATTGGCTGTGGGTTCATCCAGCAGCAGGATTTCAGGGCGGGAAGCAAGAGAGCGTGCGATGAGAACTCGCTGTTTTTCACCGCCTGAAATTTCGTTAAAATTCCGTTTTGCGAGGTGCTGAATGTTCATTTTTTCCAGCATTTCCAATGCGTCTTTGCGTCTTTTTTGATTGAAAAAAATCCCATTAGTGCCGTAAATCGTGCCGGACATGACAACTTCAAGAACGCTGATCGGGAAAAAGCAGTCAACTTTCTGTACTTGCGGCATGTAGCCGATTCTGTGACAGATTTTTTCTGCGTTTTCGCCGAGGATGCGGACAGAACCGCTGTCGGGTTTGATAAAACCGAGCAGCAGTTTGAGAAGTGTTGTTTTGCCGCCGCCATTCGGACCGAGGATACAGCAGCTTTCGCCGCTTTTTACCGAGAAATTTACATTTTCCAGAACTTTTCTCTCCGGGAGATAGCTGAAATTGAGATCGGCAACTTCTATGACATTATCATTCAAAAGCCGCCTCCAATTCTGCTGCAAATCTGTTTAATGAATCGAGGATATTGTAATCAGCCGGATTTATTACGGTTAATTCTGCATTTGTATTGCTGCTCAGGGCGCGGCGGACATTGCCGGATGCGGAACTCTGGATGAAAATGCGTTTGACATTATGAGTTTTGGCATATTTGCTCAATTCAGCGGCATGGCGCGGAGTTATTTCCCGGCCGTTGAATTCAAATGGAAGCTGCTGCAGATTGAATTCATGGGCAAAATAACCGAATGCGGCATGGTGGGTGAGAAAGGTTCTGCCGGCGAATCGGCGCAATTTTTTTGCGGATTCAGCTTTGGATTTTTCTATTTCAAATTTGAAGTTTTCGTGATTTTTCTTGAAATCTGATGCGTATTGAGGAAATTCATCACATAAAGTTTTCAAGACTTCATTTGCCATGTTGATGAGATTTTCGTAAGAGAACCAGGTGTGGATATCATCAATATAAGTTGTTTTGTCGGTTGCAGCAGAAAGTTTCATTTGCAATTTTGGGATATTGTCTGCAATATTTACGACTTTGGTATTTCCTTTGTGGATGGCATCGGCGATTTGTTCTTCAAAAAGGACACCGGTATGAAAAAATATTCTGCTCTGTGCTGCATTTTTCATCATAAGCGGTCCTGCGGTGAAATCATGCATATTTTTGCCTTGCGGCATAATGCATTGGATAGTAAAGCGTTTGCCGGTGATTTGTTCCACGATAAATTTTTCCGGAGCGGTTCCGACAGTTATTGCGTTTTTTGGTGTTGCAGCATTCAGCGTAATTACTGCTGTACAGCAAATCAGAAATAATATTTTCTTCATAATGTGAAATTCCTTTTTCTTTTTTTCAAAAAATACATCAAAATTTGGAAAAATCAAGAAAAACACAGATAAAAATTTAATGCTTTATGTGATTGACAGCGATTTTTATATACAAAAGCAGTTTTCTTCAAGAAAAAACATAAAAAAAATTTGAGCAAGGTTGAAAAAATTCATAAATGATTTAAATTATATAGATGAAAATGGAGATGTTTTTATGAAAATTGCCGCCGCATGCCAGAAAGATGTTTTATCCGGGATTTCCGGAAAAGATTTGACATTTGCTTTTTTTGATATCGACAAAGGAGCTATCTCTTCTGTATCAGAAACCCGTTTCGCCGCGGGGAGTCTGGATGAGTGTGCAGATTTCCTTGTAAAAAACGAGGTCGATCTTCTTTTGGCTCCGCAGGTAGGTGAAAATGAAAAAAACATTCTCGATAATGCCGGTATTCATTTGATCTGTGATCTCTGCGGCAATGTCCGTACATTGGTCGAAGCATATCTTGTCGGTTCTCTTTTTGACAATCCGAACTATTTTATAAAATAAGGTGATATATTATGAGCGAATGTTCCCATAACTGCGAAAGCTGCGCCTCAAAAGGTAATTGCGGCAATGAAAAACTTAATGAAAAAATGAACAAAATCAGCAAAAAGATTTTTGTCCTCTCCGGCAAAGGCGGTGTCGGTAAAAGTACCGTCAGCGCATTGATCGCGCTTTCTCTTGCCCGTGAAGGTTTCAGAGTCGCTCTGCTGGATGTTGATTTTCACGGTCCGAGTCAGCCGACTCTTTTCAATGTTCAGAATACCAGACTCGGTGCAACTGATGACGGTCAGCTTGAACCCTGCGAAATAAACGGTATCAAACTTGTTTCAATCGGCTTGCTGCTGGAAGATGCAGATCAGGCGGTCATCTGGCGCGGCCCTGCTAAAATCGGCGTGCTGAAACAGCTGCTTGAAGAAACTGCCTGGGGCGAACTTGATTACCTCATCTGCGATTTTCCGCCCGGTACAGGAGATGAAATTCTCTCCGGATGTCAGCTTATTCCCGGTGATAAAAAGGGCGTTATCGTTACAACTCCGCAGGAATTGTCGCTGGCGGACTGCCGCAAGTGTATTGATTTCTGCCGTCAGGCGGAATTGCCGCTTGCAGGTGTTGTTGAAAATATGTCATATTTTGTTTGTGATAATTGTGATAAAAAGCATTTTATTTTCAATACCGACGGCGGCAAAAAACTGGCAGATAAATATGGTTTGAAATTGTTGGCAACTCTGCCGCTGGATCCGTCTTTCCTTGCCAAATGCGATCAGGGAAACATCGCAGTCGCTCTCAAAAATTCTCCGCTCTTCCAGAAAGAACTTGAAGGTGTGGCAGAACTTTAAGCGGATGAACTTTCCGGCATCTGGCATTATAAAACATTTTTGTATGCTCTGCGCATAAAATTCGATTCATTTTTGCAGAAATATCAAAACAGGAGATGTTATGAAAAAAGGTCTGGTTCTTGAGGGCGGGGCGATGCGCGGTCTTTTTTCAGAGGGGATATTTGATATCCTGTTGGAAAACGGAATAAATTTTGACGGTATGGCGGGAGTATCTGCCGGAGCTGTTTTCGGGTGCAACTTCAAATCCCGACAGATCGGCAGGGCATTGCGTTACAATAAACGGTACTGCAAAGACAAGCGTTACTGCAGTTTTCGCTCATGGCTTTTGACCGGCAATTTGTTCGGTACGGATTTCTGTTATCGGGAACTGCCGGAAAAGCTGGATAAATTTGATGCGGAAACTTTTGAAAAAAATCCGCTTGAGTTTTATCTGGTCTGTACGGATGTCGAGTCCGGCAAAGCTGTCTATAAGCAATGCAGCAAAGTCGATGAAAAGTGTTTTGAATGGATGCGGGCATCCGCTTCCATGCCGCTGGTATCCAAAATGGTGGAAATCGACGGGCACAGATATCTTGATGGCGCGATTGCTGATTCCATTCCCCTTGAATTTTTTGAATCTATCGGTTATGACCGCAATATTGTCATTTTGACTCAATGTGAAAATTATGTCAAAAAAGCATCTTCCATGCAGAATTTAATGCGTATTGTTTATCGCAAATATCCTGAATTTGTGCGTGCGCTGGAACATAGACATATCATGTACAATAAGCAGGTGAAATATATTGAAAAACAGGCGGAAGCAGGTAAAATCATGCTGCTTCGACCGCCAAGTCCGCTGCCGGTCAAACGCGTTTGCTGTGAAGCTGATCTCTTGCAGCAGACTTATGATGCCGGACGCAGACTTGCTCTGGCAAAGCTTGAAGAGATAAAGAATTTTCTCTGCTGCTGAAAAACGGGGCTGCTGCATATCTTTTGG
>JAZSRU010000148.1:0-10274 GCA_045538635.1 Victivallaceae bacterium | reverse complement strand
CCTTTTATTTGCTATCGCCTTGGCAAAATCTCAAAGTATATTTTTACTTTTGGATATGCTAATGCGACAGCATACAAAAAGAGAGCTTGCTCTCCCCAATGTGGCTAATCGTGGCAAAAGATTTTCTTTGTCATCCCTCAGCGTTCCACCCGCTTTCATAATGGAGGAGGGACAAAACGAACATTCCACCATAAAAAAGCCTGACACCACTCAGCCGCCGACATTTACGCGCCAGCGTCATAAAATGGGGATGGATATCCCCCGCCGGGGTTCCGTCTTCGCTACGCTACGCCGTGACAAGGCAATCGGCGTAATGCGTCAGCGTAATAAAAGGGCGGGTGGAACGCCGGGGCGGCGCAAGCCCCCTTGCAATAAAAAATCAGTCAATGTTTAGTACAGAGCCAATAAAAAAAGCTCTGCCTTTTACGACAGAGCTTATAAAAGTTACACCTGAGTCCCATTTTCAATGGGAAGAGGAAAAACATTTTTTCTTTATCATGCTTACTTTTTCAGAGAAGCGCAGAATTCAGCAAGGCGTTTAACGGACTCGCGGATATTGGCTTCGCTGCAGGCGTAAGAAAGACGGATATTGCCTTCTGCGCCGAATGACCAGCAGGGAATTGCAGCCATTTGTTTTTCGGTGAGGAGTCTGGAGCAGAATTCTTCGGAACCGATTCCGAAAGAAGAAATATCGCAGAGGAGGTAAAATGCGCCCTGCGGACGGATACATTTGATACCGTCGATTTTGCTGACGAGATCATAAATCAGGTCGCGGCGTTTAGCGAATTCAGTACGCATTTTGGCAACATCTGCATCAGCTTTGCCATCGACAGCGGCGAGAGCGCCCCACTGCGCAAAAGTGGTTGCATTGCTGGTGGCATGACTCTGGAAAGCGATGATCTTTTTAGCGAGCCATTTGGGAGCGCAGAGATAACCGATTCGCCATCCGGTCATGGAGTAAGTTTTGCTGCAGCCGTTGACGGTGATGGTGTGATTTTCCATCCCGGGGCGAATAGAAGCAATAGAGATGTGGGGTTTGTCAGCATCATAAACGAGTTTTTCGTAAATTTCGTCAGCGAGCACCATGATATTTTTGCGCATGGCGATCTCGGCGATTTTTTCGAGAGTGCTGCGGCGGTAAACTGCGCCGGTGGGATTGGAGGGAGTGGTGAGGATGAGCAGACGGGTTTTGTCAGTGATCGCGGCTTCAAATTCAGCAGGATCAAGCTCATAATTGTTTTCGGCGCGGGTCTGAATGGTAACGGGGGTTGCGCCGGCGCCTTTGACCATTTCGGGATAGCTCAACCAGAAGGGAGCAGGAATGATAACTTCATCGCCCTCACCGCAGAGAGCAGCAACAGCAGAGAAAACAGAGAATTTGGCACCGGGAGCGACAACGATCTGCTCAAAAGTGCAATCAATATTGTTTTCGCGTTTGAATTTTTCAGCAACAGCCTTGCGGAGTTCGACGAGACCGCTGGCGGGAGTGTAATAAACTTTGCCGTCATTGATCGCCTGAATACAGGCATCTTTGATTACCTGAGGGGTATCGAAATCAGGTTCACCGGCAGACATGCTGACGACATCAAGGCCTTGAGCTTTAAGCTCTTTTGCTTTAGCAGCGATAGCCAAAGTGGCAGAGGGAGTAAAATTTCCCATAAAACCGACAGTTTTTTCAAGATTTTGCATTTTATAATCCTTTTCGGGGTTTGGAACGAATCCATTAAATTTTTGCACAATAGTTTTTTAATATACACCACATAAGGAGTAATTTCAAAAAATTTTATAAAAAAAAATACAAAAAAAACGGATGTATGCCTTTGACGGCAAAAGACATCCGTTATCAGATAATCAATCTGCGTAAATAATTTTGTTGAATGTATCGACCAGTTTGCCGATGGAAATCGAATCAGTGGAAACTTCTGTCTGCATGGAAACAAGATTCGGACATTTTTTCAATGCAGGAACAATTTTCTGCCAATCGACAGTTCCGCTGCCGGGCATGGCGTGAGCATCACCGTACCCGTCATTGTCATGCAGATGACATGTAACAATGTGCGGAGCAAGTTTCTCCAGTGCATCAGGATACTCAATAACATTGTTGTCCCATGCTTTTTTGAGCTGTGCGGTATATTTTTCCTGCAATTTTCCAGCCGCCGGAGCCATAATATTGGCATGACCGGCATCATAACAGCATTTGATCCACGGAGAATTGAAGTATTCAATATAATAAAGAACTTCATCCGGAGTATTGGAACGCTCAAAACTGTTCTCTACTGCAATGATTATACCGAGTTTCTCCGCAACCGGCAGCAGTTGTTCCAATGTATCAACTGCATAACGGCGGATAACCTCATTAGGAGTATGATAAAAAATACTTTCAAATGCTCCGATATGAATCGTATAAGTTTTGCTGCCGCTGTCCGCGCTGTACCCCATGGCGCGTTTATGATCCTCGATCATACCGGCGCGTCTGCCTTTATCAGGACAACTCAAATCAAAGTGCTGACCGCACGGGGCGTGCGCTTCGATCAAGTTGATCTGCTGATTATTGGCATGATAGCGCAGCGCACTCCAGAATGCAGGTTCAGCCAAGGCTTTCTGTAAAAATATATTGCCCAGCACCAGATCATTGACGCCGTGCCATTTGAATTCAGCCATGATATTGGGAATCATTGCATCATTTGGAGTGTTCCATGAATAAAAATATGCAAACGGAATTTTTTTATTGCTCATTGTAATTTTCCTTTCTGTAAAAAGCATATAATAAAATATCCCCGCCGCTATAATTTTCAATTCAAAACCACAAAAAAAGACAAAAAAAGACCGCTGCAGAAGTTTTCACACCTGCAGCGGACATAAAAAATATGCTATGTTTCAGCACACGGACTTATTTTTTAACAGCACTTTTGAGGAAACTCATATACGGCTTGAGTTTCATATAACCGCTGCGGCGGGCAACTTCTTTGCCATCGGCATCCAATATCACCGCAGAGGGGACTCCTCCGCCCATTTTCAATTGAGATGCAATTTGACTGTTATATGATTTCTGTTCGGCGGGCATTCTTTTTTTGCGGGGGGAGTCGAGATAGAGCAGAATCAGATTCTTTTTGGCAAAATTTTTGAATTCACGGGTTGCAAAAACATCTTTTTTTAATTTGATGCACCATCCGCACCAATCAGAGCCGGTACGCAGGACATAAACCTTTTTATTCTCTTTTTTGGCGGCTTCAAGTGCTTTGTCATAATCGGTGTACCATGATTTATCCGGTCCGCCGACCCAGCCTTTGCGATCAGCATCAGCAGCAAACGAAACTCCAGCAAGCAGCAGGAACAACAAAAACAATTTCAATTTCATAACAAACACCTTTCTTTTTCACGGCAAAACCGCCTGTACATAGAAATATAATATGTAAAATAAAAATTGCAAATATTTTTTTCAGCAATCTCTGGTAATATTTTTCACCCACTTGTATCTGCGGAAGTGATGCACCACCCACGGTATCTTACCGACTTCATCCAGACATGTGCATCCGTAAATCACCAGCACCGGCAGCTTCAGATAGAATGCACCGATAAATGCACAGGGCAGCGCAATCCCCCACATGCAGACTGCCAGACTGTAAACATCAAACAATGTATCGCCGCCAGCCGAGAAAACTCCGTTTATCACAACCGTACAGACACATCTGCCAATCATATAAATTGAAAGTATCACAAACATTCCGACCATATATTCATGCGCCTGCGGTGAAAGTTTGCAATATGCAGAAACAGCCGGAATCAATGCCAGTATCACAAAAGTTGAAAAAAATCCGATCATAAATGAAAGCACCACTGCCCGGATACCATAAAGTCTGCCCATTGCCAGTTTTCCGGCACCGAGCGCATTGCCGATAATAATGGAACTGCCGAGCGCAACTCCCGTACACAGACAGCACATCAAATCACGCACTACCGCAGCAATCGCATTTGCCGCCGCCGCATCGCGCCCCATATGCCCCATGATTGCAGTATATGCAGTAAATCCGACTCCCCAGAGCATGAAAGCTCCGACTATCGGCAGAGTGTAACGCCAGAAGTCAAACACCAGCAGACGGTTGAAAGTAAAAACAGTTATTATTCTCAAGCGGATGAAATTTTTTCTGAATGACATAATAACGCACATCAGAAATTCCAGCAGCCGGGCGATGAGCGTTGCCAATGCCGCCCCCTGCACTCCCATTGCCGGAAAACCGAAAAATCCGAAAATCAGAACCGCATTCAAAACGATATTGAAAACAACCGCAGATGAACTTATCCATGCCGAAGCAGTCGCATGTTCACTCACCCTCATTATTGCCAGATATGATTGAGAAATACCGGTCAGGACATACGACCATGATGCGATTTTCAAATACTGCGCCCCCAAATCAATCAATATCGTATCAGAGGCAAAAAGTTTCATCAGCTTGTCCGGAAAAAAGTAACAGCCGACAAAAAATATCAATGAAACTATCATTGATTCGCGGATACTGATACCGAAAACTTTGCCAAGCACTCCGGTATCTTTTTTGCCCCAGTATTGTGCGCCTAATATCCCTACTCCGGAAACTATCGCAGCCAGAAGAACATTCTGGACAAACTGTATCTGTGTTGCCAGCGAAACTGCCGCCATGGCATCCTGATTCAATTTGCCGAGCATTACAGCATCTGCGGCAGCGACCAGCGCCAGCATCAGATTCTGCATACTTATCGGCAAAGTCAGAGCCAGCAATTTTCTGTTGTATGTTTTATCTCTGAAAATATGTTTCAACATATATTAAAACTCCTTTTTAAAAACAATTCGCATAATATACAATCAAATATCTTTTTTTCAAACTTTTATTAATTTTTTGCTTGCAAATAAAAAAGTAAGAGCTATCTTATCTGAAAAACATTCAGGAGGTAACATGAAATACATTGATATACACGCTCACGCATACCGCAAAGTCGTACCTTTTGTAACAGAATTTTTCACTCCGGCAGAGTTGATTGAAAAATATGATAAATTCGGCATTGAAGCAGGTTTTCTGCTGCCGGTTGTCAATTCAGAAATTTATTTTCCGCAGGCCAATGAAGATATCATTGAAATGGCTGAAAATTATCCCAACCGTTTCTTTGCCTTCTGCAACATTGATCCCCGCGCTCTGATCAACCGCGCCGATGCCCAACTCGACCTCGTCATGGAATATTACAAATCTCTCGGCTGTATCGGTATCGGCGAAATTATGCCGAATCTCTCATTTGACGATGAGCGCGTACAGAACCTTTTCCGCTGTGCCGAAAAAACCGGTATGCCTGTTACCACTGACGGTTCCGACCGTATGCATGGAGATTTCGGACTTTTTGATGAACCGGGGCTTCCCATGCTGGAACACACTCTTCAGCGCTTCCCGAATCTGAAATTCATCGCACACGGTCCGGTTTTCCACGGAGAACTCGGCAAACGCAAACGCCCCGCCGCGTGCAAACCGTTTTTCCGCGCCGACGGAATGCAGTACGGTTCTCCGAACGGCAGAACAAATGATTTCTCCGAAGACGGCGCGGCTATCGAACTGCTGCGTGAATATCCCAATTTGTATGCCGAGCTTTCCGACTGGTTCTGGGCAGTAAGAAAAGATGAAGATTTTGCAATAAGGTTCCTCATCGAATTTCAGGACAAAATCTTTTTCGGAACTGATTCCTGCAACCGCAAGGTAGAGGCAAACTTCATGGGCAAACTCTGGTTCGACCAGCTCCATGAATCCGGCAAACTCCCGACTGAAGCATGGAAGAAAATCTGCCGCAACAATGCTATCGACTTTTTCAATCTCCCCCTCGAAAAAGCATAATTCAAGGTGATATTATGACTGAAGTTTATATTGATGATATCGCACAGGCTTTTAAAAATGCCGGTGCAAAAGACGGCGATTCTGTAATTTTTCACAGTTCTCTCAAAAGCATGGGCCATGTCAATGGCGGCGCAACTGCTGTAATCGACGGAGTTCTCAAAGCCGTCGGCGAAAAAGGAACTGTGATCGTCCCCACTCTCTGGTGGAACGGCAAAAGCAAAAGTGCGGAAAATTTCGACATTGCAACTTCTCCGGCTTACAACGGCGCAATTCCGGAATCCATGCGGCAGGACCCCCGTTCACTCCGCAGCAATCACTTCAGCCACTCGGTCAACGCAATCGGTGCCAGAGCAGCAGAATTAACTGCAATTCACGGCGGCGGCAAACTTTATCCCGACCCGTGGTGCGAAACTGCATTTTCCGAACTTTCACCATGGACCAAACTCTATGAATGGGATACTCTCTATGCTTTTATCGGCTGTACCATGCTGGTATGCACAATGAAACATTGGGTGGAGGGGCATTTCATTCAGGAAAATCTTGAACTTCTCCCGTCAGAAATCCGTCTGGAATACCGCAAAAAACTCCATTATCACCGCAACTATACGATATGGAACAATTTTGACATTGAAGCGATGCAGGAAATTCTGGCGCAGGAGGGACTTGTCGCGGAAACAAAACTCGGTGATGCAAAACTGATCGCCATCCGCACGCGTGCTTTTGTCAAACGCGCTTTTGAACTGCTATATGCAGATCCTGAAAAATGGTTCTCTCCGGAATTCTATGCGTGGTACTGCGAAGTCCGTAAAACCGCCGGGAAATGAAAGGAAAAAAACTTATGAATACCGGCGACAAAGCTCCTGATTTTTCACTGTCTGATCAGAACGGCAGAACTGTATCACTTTCTGATTTCAGAGGCCGTAAAACTGTTCTGTATTTTTACCCCAAAGACAATACTCCCGGCTGCACCAGACAGGCTTGTGCTTTTGCCGGGAGTTTTGAAGATTTCAAAAAGGCGGATATTGCAGTCATCGGAATCAGCAAAGACAGCGTTGCATCTCATGTAAAATTCGCGGAAAAATACAATCTCCCCTTCACTCTCCTCTCCGATCCGGAACTGCAGGCAATCAAAGCATACGGCGTCTGGCAGGAGAAAAAACTTTACGGCAAAGTTTCAATGGGAGTTGTCCGTACCACTTTCATCATTGATGAAAACGGTTTTATCGAACATATCATGCCAAAAGTCAAACCCGATACAAATGCCGCCGATATCCTTGCTCTGCTCAAATAATTAAATTATTGCAAAGCAAATTCAAGTGTCATGACCATACGCATAACTTTTTCCACACTTGAAGTATTGTAAATGCCGTAATCCGAAGTTTCATTACTGGCTGGAGCGGTGATCTGGATAACCCCCTGACGCGCCTTGATCAAAGCACCGAGGCGGCTTTTGCTTTTTACAGCAGCAGTTTCAGCGCGCTGGGCAGCAGATGCGCTTGCCTGATCGACGAGTTCAAGTTTATACTGTTCAGGATTGCTGATATAATATTCCGGATTGCTGATGCTCACATCAATTTTTTGGGCAGCAAGCTCATATATTTTCAATGCATTTTTTTCCACCAGGCGGACATTGGATGTACGCACGCGGACAGAATAAGATATCCTGTAATGGTCAAAAACACTTTTGCTGACATTCTGATTATTCTCTCTGACCGTGATCAAACGGCTGATTTCTTCACAATCAATATTTTCATCTTCAAGCATGGATTCCGCGAAGCCGAGCGATTGCAGTTTTTTACGCAAAAGCGCAGCTTTTTTCTGCAAATCCACATACCCCGCAGCTCTGTTCTCATTTTTCACGCTGACATTGCATCTGAAAGCGGCAATATCTGAAATCACCGTCTTTTCCGCCACCCCTTTTACCACGATGCTTTTTTCTGTCGTCTGCTGTATTTTCAGCATAAAGCGGCTCAACATAAAAGCCGAAACGACCATCCCGGCAACGATTGCAGCGACGATGAGCATGATTGAAGTGATTTGAACGGCGGAGTGTTTTTTCATTTGCGTTAATTCCTTTGCTGTTAAAGAGTTATTGATTTGAGTGTTTATTTCCCGTTTTTTTGCGGGGCTCGAATATAACACAGCAAAAGAGTTTCTGCAAATTATATTTTTAATTTTTTTTCAAATATTTTCAGGCTCTGCTTCAAAATGATTTTTTATTTATTTTTCATCTATTTTTGCGGTGTTGATGGATTTTATCATCATGACCCGGATTAGAGAGCAAGCGTTATTTAATTCCTGATATAGGGCTTTATCAATGTAATTTGTTTTCAGCAGAAGTTCCAGCCAGTAACTTGTTTCGTTGGCTTCTTTGAGGGCAATTTGCAGTTTTGCGATAAAGTCCGGTTTGCCGTGGGCATATTGCGCTTCATGGATATTCGCTCCAATACTGGTTCCGGCTCTGCCGATTTGATTGGAAACGATCGTTTCGTGCTGACTTTTCAGGAATTTCACCAGATTGAGAATCTGAACCGCAAAGTCAATAGAAAGTGTACGCAATTTGCTTTCAGCCATAAGATGATCTCCTTTTTGAAAGTAATATAGCATAGGCAATGCAAAATACAAGGCGGCATTGCCGCCGTGTAAGCACCGTAGGTGCGCTTTTAATCAGGAACACCATCCTTCCTCGCGCCAGCGAGAAAACTTCACAAGCGAATGAAATGAGCGACTTCACAAGTGAGCAGAGCGAACGTCTTCACAAGTAAGTCTTCTCTGGTGTTTGGTGAAGATGTGAAGAAAAGGCTGCGCCTTTTAAGTGAAGTTGTGCCTGACGGCACAGTGAAGAGAAGACTTGCGTCTTCGTTCGCCATTTTCATTTTAAATGAAAATGGCGGAGAGAGAGGGATTCGAACCCTCGGAGACTTGCGCCTCGGCGGTTTTCAAGACCGCTGCCTTAAACCACTCGACCATCTCTCCGGTTTGGCAAATTACTTTATTCCGATGCCTTTGAGCATCAGTTCGGTGACGTTTTTCACAAACGCCGCAGTGTCCTTGATGGGACTGCCTTCAGAAAGAAGAGCCTGATCCCAGAGAACAGATGCATATTTTTTGAGATCCTCATCCTCACCCTTTTCAACCATTGCGTTCAAAGCCGGGATCAGAGCATGATCCGGATTAAGTTCAAGAATGCGTTTGCTTTCAGGAACCGCCTGATTCATCGCACGGAAAAGTCTTTCCATGTGCGGAGCCAGCGCACTGCCCTCGGTGATAAGGCAGCAGGGACTGTCGGTCAGACGGACCGAGAAACGGACCTCACTTACATTTCCTTCCAATTCTTTCTTGAGATATTCAAGAAGTTTGCCGTACTTTTCAGCCGCAGCTTTCACCAAATCTTCAGCTCCTTCAAGCTCAAGTCCATCCTTGGTTATGGAAACGAAATTCTTTTTCTGATACTGGTTCATCGACTGCATCACCCACTCATCAATGGGATCAGTCATGAACAATACATCAAATCCCTGCTTGCGGAAATATTCCAAACCGGGATTGGATTCAACAGATTCACGCTTGTCTCCGGTGATGTAATAGATCGCTTTCTGGCTTTCGGGCATGGCATTCACATACTCGGCAAGGGTGATCTTTTTATCAGCCGGAGTGTTCATGGAACCGTAAAGCACCAGATCTTTGAGTTTTTCAGCATTGGCAAAATCAGTATGAAGTCCCTCTTTGAGGACTTTGCCGAATTCAACAAAGAACTTATCGTAGTTGTCACGGTCGTTTTCAAGCAGTTTCTTCAGTTCGCCGAGGATCTTGGTGGTGATAGTCTTTTCGATCTTGGCAATATGGGGATTATCCTGCAGTATCTCGCGGGAGACGTTCAGCGGAAGATCACTGGAATCCACCACACCGCTCACAAAACGCAGATAATCCGGAATAAGCTGCTTGCATTCATCGGTAATGAACACGCGTTTGACATAAAGCTGCAGTCCCTTTTTCTGAAGATCCGGCATCAGCAGATTGAACGGAGCCTCTTTGGGCAGGAACAGCAATGCCTTGAACTCACTCACACCCTCGGCGGAAACATGTATCGGCTTGAGATAACTGGTTCCGGCAAAATTGGAAATGTGGGTGTAGAAACTCTTGTACTCATCTTCGGTGATCTCCGACGGCTTGCGGAGCCAGATGGCTTTCTGTGAGTTCACGACCTTTTCAGAAACGGTCTCCTTTTTGTCTTCATCGACCTTGACTTCGGGAACCGTAATGGGATATTCAATATAATCAGAATATTTGTGGATGATGGTGGTAAGTTTCCAGGATTCCAGATACATCAGGGCATCATCCTTGAGGAACATCCTTATCTCGGTACCGGGTTCGGTGCGGTCACAGGATTCGATGTCGAAAGAACCTTCACCGGTACTGCTCCAG
>JAZSRU010000113.1:0-36410 GCA_045538635.1 Victivallaceae bacterium | reverse complement strand
GCCGGAGCGGTATTGCCGATATTGATCGGAGTATCGAACTTGTAGCTGTGAGTACCGCTGGAAGAAAGATTTGAATTGTTGAAGTTTGCATCAAACGCATCAACCACCCAGTAAATATTGCTCCAGTTTTCAAAGATGCCGACCGGACGGCCGGGATCTGCATTGTTGAAAGTTACAACGCGCTGGCGTTTGCCGTCATTGGTAACAGTACTCATGTATTCTGATGTCGCAGGCAGCCAGAATGTGTAAGCATTGCTGAGATCAGCATTATCAGCCAGTGTGATGCGGTAATAAGCAGCATCTTCAAAACTGTCATACCATGAGAATGCAACCTGTGCGGAATCGAAAACTCCTTCAACATATTTCGGAGTGTACTGTACCACATAACGGTCATCAGAGGGATCAAAAACACCATTGGGCGGATTGATATCCGCACTGCCGAAGTTACCGTCAATTTCGATCCTGTTGCCGAGCATATCAACAGCGGAAATACGATATTCATATTTCTTCGGATTCAATTCTCCGGATTTATATGTATATGTATTGCTGTTTTCGTTATAACCGTCACTGCCGCTGATTGCAGCAAGAGTATTCCATTCTTTACCGCTTTCACGATATTCGATCAGATAATAACGGATACCGACTCCGCCGTCTGTTTCTGCCGCAGCGCTCCAGTTGAATGTTGCTTCGATGGAACCGTTGTTTTTGGTTGACCATGTAACATCATTGACATAACCGAGGAAGACGGGAGCTTTATTGTCATAAACAAAGCTGCCTTCGAGTTTCTTGCCGAAGAAGTTATTGGCATAGATCTCATAGGTGTATTCACCGGCGGTCAAACCTGTAAGCGTGTAGGAATAAGTATAGTCACCGCCATTGCCAAGAGCTTCGCGTGTTACAGTATATTCAACAGTATTGCCCTGTTTATCCTTGAGGACGATGCAGTATTCATCAGCATCAGCACCGGTCTTATCATTCCAGGAAATGACTGCAGAATATTTCACCTGTTCTTTGAAATCTGCCGGTATGTCAGTAATCGAGAAGCCGGTAACAGATGTGGTATTTTCTTTGTAATCGACATCAGCGATCAACTCATTCTTGATCCATGTATGACTGTTGCCGAAGTAGTCCTCTGCAGAAATGGTATATGTGTATCTGCCTTCGGAGAGATCCCACTGGCTGATATCAAATGCATAATCATAGAAGGTGCATTTTGCATTGAGCGGCAAGCCTTCAAGTTCTGCAATATCTGCCTGTGAAAGTTTCTCAAGTCCTACGCCTGTGAGCAGGACATATTTTTCAATACCGTTATCCTTGAATTTGATAACACCGTCTTCAGTTACAGTTACCTGATATATTCTCTCATCTGCCTCACCTTTGTTCCAGATAAGATTGAACTTGCTGCCGACCGTGAATTCAGAGCCGTGCAGTTCGATATATCCGTCAGGATTTGCAGTGCAGGTATATTCCTTGTCGCCAATGGTCCATTTTGAAGTGCTTCTGCGTTCTTTGACCTCTCCGGTATAAACTGTACCATTGATTTCAATAGAGAATGTTTCACCGGCGACCAGAGCATTACTGCTGATTTCGAGGACAGGCTGATATTGAGCAGCGGTATGAACAACTTTTTCATAACCATCTGCTTCAACTTCAACCTTGCCGTAAGTCCAGCTCTTGTCTGCATTTTCGACTTCGAGTCCGACACCGGTAATAATTGCATTGCCGGTGATATCAGCGTCAGTACCTGCCCATTCAATGAAACCTTCTGCATCAGCCTTGACGGTATATTCAATACCGTTGCCGGATGCGACATAGGTCTTTTCGTAGAGGAATTTCTCATCTCTCAACTCGACATATCCATCCTTATCTGCGGTTGCAGTATAGGATTTGCCATTAACGGTAAAGGTGTATTCCTTGCCGGCTTCGATAGTAGCCGCATCGTTGAATCTGAGAATACCGACTGTTGTTGCGACTGCGGAATAAGACTTGCCGTTGACTTCGACGGTGTAAGTTTCACCATTGACAAGCTGTGCGCTTTCCCAGCGGCAAACTGCAACTGCAGTATTCTTATTTTCGTTGTCGATGACAATAATTGCCTCTTTGACATTCTTGCCGGTTTCATCGGTCAGAGTCAGGACATAATTGCGGATATTGTTTTCGGAGTCAACAGCCTTTTCCCAATAGATGAAGCTGTTGTCGTCAAATTTCATATCCACAACTTTGCCGTCTTCAAGAATTTCCTCATAAGCAATATCGTATAAGGGACTGCTCATTTCCGGATAAACACTGCTTTCAGCAGTGATTGTGCCGGTGGTAGTGGTAGTATTACCGAAGTAATCCTTGGCTGCAATCGTGTAAGTATATCCGGCATCATCAAGACCCCATGCATCAAGGTCAATGGAGTAATCATAATGCACTCCGGTATAACCTGCAGTCCAGCTGAGTGTTCTCTCATTGTACTCGATAGTGATCGGATTTTCGCTGTCAATACCGAATCCATTGATATAAACCTTGCCTTCGACATTGGTCAAATCAGCCTCGCTGTACCAATGGAGATAAACTTTACCGCTGGCATCTTTCTTGGCAACAGCTTTGTCAACGATATTTGTACCGCTGTAAGTAATGGTATATTCTGCTCCGAGAGTAAGTTTACCTTCACTATCGACATACTTGCCGACATTGTACGGTGTTTTCTCCTGATCCATCATGCTGTCGCTGGAGCTGCCGTACTGATAATCACGACCCGCCCACAAATACAACTCATCATGGATAGGTTTGGTAATCGCACCCTGATTATTGGCGATATTACCGGCATCGTCGCACAGATATACCTGGATGAAGCCTCTTTCAAAATCGACATAGCCGCCGGTTTCGCCGTCAAATGCATTCCATCTGATATAACCGTTTTCAGCGGTGACAAGAACGGATTTATATTCACCCGGATTTTTGGGATCAAAATCCTTTGCCGGATTGGTTTCAGGATCTTCTGTCACACCTGTGTAGTAGAATACACGGTATTTATCTCCGGCTTTGATTGAAGCATTTTCGTATTTGCCCCAATATACAAGCTTGTCCTTGTTATCAATACCGGCGCCGTCGCCTTTGACAGTTCTGTCAATGACGACAGTACGCTCAAAGTTGCTGTACTTGCTGCTGACAGTAATGACATATTCACAGATTTCGCTGTCAAAGTCAATAGTTTCATTCCAGAAAATCTTGCCGGTGAGTTTGGAAGCATCACCGTAATTTTCCGGATGCAGACTGTTGACAACAGAATCATAAGAAGTGATATCCTGCGGGGCACCGTGGTCAGCAATCATGGTATCAGAGATCGAACTGCTGTTTCCGGCTTCATCAAATGCCTTGACGGACACTTCATATGATGACTTATGCAAACGATTATCAAATACATTATCATCGAATCCGGCCCTTTCAATATCAAGCGAATAATCATAATATTCAAAGGTGCAGTTTACAGCATTATCATCTGTCGGAACTTTGACTTCCTGGATCAGATTACCCTCTTCATCTGTAATTGTAACCGTAAAGACTGTATTTCTGTGATCGCCGGCAGCGGTGAAATAAATACGCGGACGGCTGGGATCATCAGCAACCTTGACAACAGAAGCATAATCACATTTATATGTTTTGACGTTGACATCAGTATAAGTTACAATATACTTGTAATCTTCATAATAGTCGATGTCGGTTTCAATGCCGTGCAGCCATGCGCTGACGATAGTACGATCGGACGGGGCTTCGTTTGCAACATCATATACATACAAATTGCGTCCTGTAATATCGCCGCCGTCCAATGAAATTTCATACTTCTCAACATCGTTATTGCTGTCAATTGCCTTGTTCCAGCAGATGAAACCGAAGATATCAGTCTTATCTTTGAGGTCTTCCGGTTTGGTGCTGTCGGTGTAGAAACCGAGCTGTTTTGCACGGTGTTTGTCAGTATATTCGACAAATACCGGAGCCTCGCCGTTTTCGGGCACAAATGTTCCGGACTGAATGACAGTTTCATTGCCGAAATCATCAGTTGCAATGATTTCATACTGATATTTTCTGCCATTGTCATCATATTGAGAATGCTCATCAACCGGGTCAAATAAATTACCGGTAACATCAGTAGTGAAATCATAAGTTTTGACAACCGGTGTGATTGTTACCGGGGTACCGGATTTATTTTCAGTACAAAGAATACCGTTTACACTGAAAGTTGTATTCTTATGATTACCTTCAATTATAAAGCTGATTTTGCTGAAGCTGGCTCCGTATCCATTTTCGCGGGTAATTCTATTTATATACCAACCCTGTCCATGCTCATCAAACCATGAAACAGAATTGATACCGGAATAGAGATACCCATCAATACTGATTTCCACCTCTGTACATTCTGTTGTCTTAACAGAAACACCGCTTGCAGGCTCTGCAGTTATGAGATTCCAATTGCTCAATTTCTCAATATTTGCATCTTTTACTGCGGCATCAACTTCAAAGGTGATCTTGCCATCAGCATCAGCAGTTACATTTTGGGTATATTTCTTGTTGCCGTCATAATACATAACAGTATATACAGTATCTGCAGTAAGACCTTCAAATGTCTTTTCCCTGTCACTTGTATAATTGTTGCCATTTACAGCAAGTTTTTCATATACTGTGAACTTGGCATCGGAGATATCACCGTAAACAGTGAAATATTCCCCCTCGTCACCGCTCAGAGTTGCAGAGGATTCAATATTGGCAAAGACGTAGTTAACGTAATAATTCTTGCCTTCATCTGCTCCAAGCAGTTCAATTTCGGTAACTTCTCTGGTTAAAACATTATTACCGCAATAATCAGTTGTATCAATGATCTGATAGCTTCTGCCTGTGAGATCAACGGCCTGATCATCGATCTTGATGTAGTAATAAGTTTCCTCGGTCTTGCCGTCAGCAGCCAGACGGGTTCCCTTCTGTGCGACATAAGATTTGCCGTTTACTGCATATGTCTTGCCGGGAACGAGTTTTGTACTTTCAAGAATGACAACTGTTTTGGTATCTTCCTGCGGTTTGCCGGAAACAGTTACTTCGCCGACCTGAACATAAGTCTTGTCATCGAATGTGCCTTTTTCCGGATCGCGTGCCTGATAAGAAATTCTGACCTTGTAATCTTTGATTTCAACATCATTGTCAGTTGCCTTGTCCCAGTAAACAACAGCATGGACTTTTCCGTCTTCTCCAATACTGAATTTCGCATCGGCAAAGCCGTTATTGGTGAAGTCGGGAGCGCCGCCGTCAGTAATAAATGTACCATTATTGCTGACAACATTGCCATAATAATCTGTTGCTTCGACGGTAATTGAATAATCTGCACCACCGACAGTTCCGAATTCGTTGATATCAACAGAATATTCAAAGTATTCAAATGACGGATTATAATCAACGCCATTGACATTTACAGTCTTGCCGCGGAGATCGCCGGAACCGGTAACAAACAATTTTACAATACCGTCTGCATCTTTCTTGACTACAGCTTTGACATCATCGCATCCGTCAATTATTACGGTGTACGGAGTGTCATTATCGCTGTCAAGTTCGATACCGTCAAAGGTAAAGCTGGCGATACTGCGTGAAGTATCTTGTGTACCGTCAAATTCACCGGATTCGACTTTACCGGTCATATTGTAAACAACAGTCTGACCGTTCATGCTTACGGTGTATTTGTGAATACGGCTGTAATCATCAACAGCTCTGTTCCAGCAGAAGAAGCCGAAAACATCGCCGCCGTTACGGGTAGGTTCTTTCTCAAAGTACCAGCCGAGGTTGGTATTGACAAATCCGGCAGCTGCCATATTGTCGGCGGTCAGAGTCTGTTCGGGCAGACTTGTAACATTGCCCTGATAATCTTCTGCGCTGACAACATATTTGTATTCATTGCCGGTCAAATGCCACTGGTCGATTGCGAAACCGTAATCGTAGTAAGTGTAAATTGAATTGCTGATATTTACATCTTCAACGCCGGTACCGCTGACAGTCAGGCCGTCAAAAGAATCAACTCCGGTAAACTGGACATAAATACCATTGGCATCGCGTCTGGCAAAGCCTGTTGAACCATTGCTCAAAGTGTATTTTTCACCGAGAACAAAATTCATACTGGCATCGGCACGGAGTTCAAGGATACCCTGTGCAACAACATCTTTGTCAATGGCAATAACAGTTGCAACTGCAACATTTGTCTTGCCGCTGCCCAGACCGAGGCCATTGATATTTGCCTTGCTGACTCCTTCAACATCGGATGACCATTCCAGCATACCGTTGATTGCGACTGCGGTGACTTTTTCAGTACCAAAAGTAATTGTGTATTCTTCACCGTTGATCAAAGCTGCATCGCTGTAGCGGTAAACATTTTTGTCCTCACTTGCAGAATATTTGCCGTCTTTATCAACCACGATCACTGCTTCATAAGATTCAGTGCCATTGGTGAGAGTGACGGTGTAATTGCGGATACCGCTTTCATTGTCAACAGCTTTTTCCCAGCAGATGTAGCCGGTAAGTTCAGCGTGAGCTGCGACATCGCCGGACTGTGCCACCCAGTTGAAATCAATTGAGTGACCTGCGGATGAACCCTTGGTGTAATCATCGTCAAAGACCGGAGCATCGCCGCGGTCTGCTTTGAAGCTGCCGAGATAAACATCGGTGGACTTATCGTAATAATCTGTTGCAGTGATCTTGTAGCTGTAACTGTTGTAAGAAAGTCCCAGCTTGGCAAGGTCAACAAAGTATTCATAATAATTCGCTCTGTAAGCGGCACCACCCAAATCGACAGATGTGTATTCTGACGGCAGGCTGTTAATCGCGGTGTATTCACCGGCATAAACTTTGACTTCCATACCGCGGACATCACCATCGCAAACCCATTCGATATACGGCATTGTCGCATTGAAGTATTCAGCATCTTCCTGACCGACGATGTTATACAATTTACCGTTGATTACAACAGTGTATTTTTCACCGACTTTGCAATCAGAGAAGTAATACTTGCAAACTGTGATATCTTTTGCAGTCAATGAGAGTTCATCAATATCTTCCTGTGACAGAGTTTCTGTAACAGTATAGGTGAAATCTTTTCCTGCTATGAGATTTGCACCACCGTCAATTGCTGAAGGAGCTGCAGCAGTACCTTCGCCGCCGGGGAGAGCTTTGATCGAAACTCTGGCATTCAGATAACGCTCATCGGTCCATGTCCATGTCAATGACTGACCGAATGCCTCAACATCAGCGACCTTGACATCATTGCCATCGATATTGACGAAGATACGATACCAGCCTTTGAAATCTTTGTCTGTTGAAGTCCAGACGGCGGTGTATTCTTTACTGCCGTCAACATCACCCTTATTCGCGGTCAAATCGACAGTAATGACATGAACACTCTTGTCCTTGCCGTTGCCGTGAGTTCCGGTCAATTCAACAGTATAGGACTTGATTTCGCTGTCATTGTCAACAGCTCTGTTCCAGCAAAGTTTGCCGTCAAGGATTGAAGCTGCGCCCAGATGTTCGGGCTGCTGACTTGTGTATGAACTGTCAGAACTTCCTGCGGCAACGGGACTGCTGTTGTCAATGACCATTTCCTGTTCATAGGTATTAGTATTATTGTCATCGATTGCAACCGGGTTGCCGAATGTATCAAATGCCTCGATCTTGACAGTATAGCTGTCAGCAGTAAATTGATCAAAGATCGACTCAATATTGATTGAATGATCGTAATAGACAAATGCATCATGCGGAACAGCCATTGTCTTTTCAGCGCTGACCAATCTGTCATTTTCTCTGAATTTACCGCTGATTGTCACTTCTCTGCAGTAGAGGTCGCCGTTTGCGGTAAATTCGATATATGCGGTCTTGCCGCCGTCATCGCTCTTGGCAACAGCAGAAACTGTCAAGCCGTCGATAGTAACATCATAAGTCTGATCAACTTCGAGTCCTTCAACAGTCAGTCTGGCAACGCTGCGTGCGGTATCACCGCCGTCAAAATTGTCTGCTGCCGGAGTTTCACTCAAGTCATAGATCATGGATTTTACATTGCCGTCGGCATCAGTCAGAGTGATCTTGTAACTGCCGATACGGTTGTAATCGTCAACCGCATTGTCCCAGCAGATATAGCCTCTGGCATAAACCTTGTCAGTCAGATGTTCGGGAGCTGTGGTATCTGTGTAGAAGCCCATATTCATCTTGACTTCAGGTTCGACACCGTCTTCCGCGATCAATACTTCGGAAATAACAGTTTCTTTGCCGAAGTAATCCTTGACAATGATCTGATAAGTATATGACTCATCATGGAGATCCAGATCGTCAATGCTGATTGAGTAATCATAAACCGCAATTTCAGCCTTGGTGTCAAGAACATTGGTCACGACCTTGAATCCGGAAGTTTCTGTTGAGCTGAAGCTGATATACATGTTGCCGTCAGCATCTTTTGCCGCTGTGGCAATTTGACCGCCGACAGTATATTCTCTGCCTTCGACAAAACTGCTGCTGTAAATCGTAACATTGCCGTTTTCAACTTTAACATTGCCGTAACCGACTTCTTCGGATACTGTAAATTCAGTTGATTCTGCATTGCCAGCAACTGCGAACTTGAGGTAAGCATTGCCGTTTGCGTCAGCTTGAGCATAAACTGTCTGACCGTCAACGGTGTAAGCATTGCCGACAACCAGATTTTCACTGATTATCTCAACGATGGAGTATTCAGACTCTCTGGTCTGATAATTACTGATCTCATACTCTTTGCCTTCGATCTTAACAGTTGTCTGTGATCCATTTGAATCCTGAGTCAGGTCAACGATGACAGTTTTGATAACTTCATTGGTATTTGCCTTGCGGATCTGAACGGTGTAGCTGGCGATTTCTGTATCGTCATCGGTTGCTTTATCCCAAGCGATTCTGCCGACCAGCAGCGGAGCTTTTCCGACTTCTTTTAACTCATCAGCTGCGACAACATAATCGTTTTCTGCATAGATAAAGTTCGGTGCGCTGTTATCAACTGTGAAGCTGTCGTTGATTTCAACTGTTGTATTGGCAATATCTGTTTCATTGCCGAGATAGTCAACAGCTTCAATCTTGACATCATACTTGTCTTTAGAAAGTGTTCCGAACTCTGTGATATCAATTGAATAATCAAAGTATTGGAATGCACGAGTATCGTCGTATTCCGCCACTGTTCCGGCTTCAGCATCTGCCGGAGTAAAGACTCTTACAAAATAATCACGGACATCACCTGCCATCATGATATACAATCCTGATTCTCTGATCACGCAAGTATATTCGGACGGATCAACGACGTTCCGGTCTTTGTCGAGGACAGAAACCTTACTCATCTTTGACTTTTCTTCGTCAGTGAATATGATATATTCATTATCCTGATCAACGGGATAATATCCATCTATTTTGACAACTCCGACACTCATACCGGTATATACTGAACCGTCAATATTGCCTACTGCAGGCTTCTGGCTCATATCATAAATCTTCTGATATTCATTGCCGTCCTCATCAGTCAGAGTGACCTTGTAATAACAGATACCGCTGATATCATCAACAGCTTTGTCCCAGCAGATACGACCGGTCAAGGTTGTCTCGGTATTGATATCGACAGGTCTGGTGCTGTCAACATAAACTCCGATATTATCCTGACGGTTATAACTATTCTGTTCACTATCTACCGGGAAGTACGGAGTATTGCTGTCAAAGACAGTGATATCACCGGTAACATCCGCAGCGTCTTTTTCGGTTGCAGGAGCAAATTCATATACTGTATTATTGCCGAAATAATCGTAAACAGTAACCTTGTACTGATAAGACGGATATTTCGCATCAATATCCACAAAATTGCTGATATCAAATGAGAAGTCATAATAGGCAGTTGAGAAACCTTCTGCACCAGCAGCAACTGACACCTTACCTGCTTTTTCTGTATCTTGTGTGACAATTGATACTGTCATACTCTCACCGGCAAAATCAACATTGTTGCCGTACCACTTGAGATAGACACCGTTGGCATCTTTGTGAGCGACAACATCATAAGCCGTTCCGCCGATTGTGACTTCATAATTTTCACCGACGATCAGCGAATCACTGTAATATGTGCCGATACTGACCGGATTATTTGAATAGACCTGATTGAAATCCTTGCCGCTATTCAAACCGGTCTGACTCAAATCGACAGTACGAGTACCAACCACGTCGCCGTCTGCATCCAGCAGTTCGACGGTGTAATACTTGACGCCGGACATACTGTCTGCTGCTTTCTCCCAAGCGATAACGCCGGAGAGTGTGGCATTGGCAGTATAAGTTTCCGGAGTATTGATATTGACAATATAATCAACTGACTTGCCGTCGCCGTCCTTGTCAAAGAAGACAGGAGCTTTGCCGTCATCAGCGATAAGGTCGAGATTGCCGTTTTCGACAATTGTCTGTTCTTTGCCATGATAATCCTTGGCAATGATCTGATAAGTGTACTTGGTATTTTCAAGACCGATATCATTAAAGCTGATTGAATAATCATAAGCAACTGCGGTTGCAATGGTGTTGATACCAGCAACTGTAAATGTTGAACCTGTGACATCACCTGGAACAGCAAACTTGAGGTATTTGTAAGTATTGCCGTCAGCATCTTTGCCCTCTTTGGCATAGGCTTCAATTGAGTCGTTGACTTTGTAGCACTTACCGAGTTCAAAATCACCGACCAGTTCGACAACTGTATAAGCCTCTGTGACTTTGACAGTCTTGTCAATATCATATTTGTTGCCACCGATAGTGACTTGGTTCTGTGAGTTATTTGCATCTCCGGTCAAGTCAACAACGACGGTTTTGATATTGCCATTTTCATCGAATATCTGAACGGTGTAGCTGGCGATTTCTGTATCATCATCGGTTGCTTTGTCCCAAGCGATTCTGCCGACCAGATCCGGATTGTTATCTGTAATTGCAGACGGGACTTTCGCATCGACAACATAATCGTTGGCAGTGCCGATAAAGTTCGGTTTGCCTTCGGTGCGGTCAGCGATAAAGTCTGAAGTTTCAGTAACATTCTCAATGACCGTACTGCTTGCAGGCAAGCCGTTTCCATAATAGTCAACCGGGGTAACACGGAATTGATAAGACTCGCCAGTCAGCTGCAAGTCATCAATGGAAACTGAATATTCATAGAAAGTATATGAGTATCCGTTTTCGATAATTGCATTGCCTTCTTTGATAGTGGGTGCAGCAAATGTGCCGAAATCGAAATCACCGGTGAATACGAGAGTTACAACTCCCTCTGTTTCATCACCGAGAGTAATCAACTTGGCAACAGCCTTGACCTCTGTACTTGCATCGAATACAACTGTGTATTCCCCGTCAAGTTCAAGACCTTCGGCACGGATGAAACCGATACTGCGCGGACTTCCAATCGGTGCGACAGGATCAGTTGTAATTCCTTCTTCCCATGTCTTAATTACTGTTTCATTACCATCAGCATCAGTACCGAGGAGTTCAATGATATATTTCTTGATACCGCTGTAATCATCACCGGCAGTCTGCCAGCAGATATATCCGGTCAATATGGTATTGGCATTGATATTGGCGGGTTTGGTGCTGTCAACATACCAGCCGAGGTGACGGTCGGAAGTTGTAAAGTCAGCGGGTTTACCGTCATCAGCGATCAAATCTTTTTCGCCGTAGGAGTTGGAATTGCCGTAATAATCCTCAACGGTAACTTCATAAGTAAACTGCTGATCTTCCAGAGCCCAGTCTTTAAGATCAAAGCTGTAATCGAAGTGGTTGAAGACAAGTTTACCTTCACCCTCTCCAGTAATAACAGGAGCTTTAATCTGACTTTCAGCAAGTTTATCTTTGCTCATGTACTGGATATAAACACCGTCAGTACTTACGCGGGCGATACAGTCAATAGTTTCGGTTGTACCGTCAGCTGAGGTTACAGTGAAACTGTAAGTATCACCGACAGTCATACGATCGTCGATATACTTGCAAATGTAAATTTCTTCGGAGCTGATAGAATACTCATTGATATCAAGCTGAACTCCGCCGGAAGTTCCCAGATTGGGACCTTTGACGGTTGCTTGACCGCTGCGTGCAGTATTATTGCCTTCAAGGTTGTATGACCATTCAATTCTGCCGTTGCGTGCAACAGTTGTTATAGTTGTGCCGTCAGCAAATTTGACAGTATAAGTTTCACCGTCGATAAATCTGCTGTCCTTGCAAACGCCGACTGTATCATGAATAAGTTTTCCATCTTTGTCAACGAAATAGACTGCTTCATGGGATTCCTTGCCGTCTTTGCTGTTCAGAGTCAGAGTATATTTACGGACTCCGCTTTCTTCATCGATAGCTTTTTCCCAGCCGATGAAGCCGGTCAGTTTGGTTTCATCGCCGCTGACATCAAATCCGATGTAATGATCGACGGAATAACCATCTTTGTTAACATCCTGAATGACAGGAGCAGCGCCGCTGTCAGAGATATTGCTTGAACCGCTGATGGTTGTTTCCTTGCCGAAATAATCGGTGGCGGTGATTTCATAATCAACTTTGCTGCCATTGAGATGCCACTGATCAAGATCAATGGAGTAATCATAATTGTCAGCAGTATAACCTGCAGCACCATTATCCAATTCAGCAATTATATTATCGCCCTGTTTGATGACAGGTTTGACTGCATATTTGCTTGAATCGGAACTGTCCTGAGTGGTCAGATCGGTGCCGGTTGTCCACTGCAGATAAATCTTGCCTGCAGCATCTTTCTGAGCGACGACACCGGAAATTGTTTCGGTAGCGGAAATGACGATATCGTATTTCTCGCCGACAACGAGATTATCACTGACATACTTGCCGATACTGATACCCTCGGTGTAGCCGGCAAAATCCTTGCTGTCATCATAATCGTAAGTAGTCCAGGAGAAACTGCCTGAACCATCATTGACATTTCCGCTGATACCGGAAATATTGACTGTAGTGTTACTTGTGATATTCTCATTAATATTGAATTTGAGATGTTTTGTACCATTTCCATCTACATAAGCAACAGCTTTGACAGTATTGTTATTGACTGTTATATCATAGGTATTGCCAACGACCAATGAAGCGCTGGTATAAATACCTACTGAAACATTACTCATATAAGTTTCAGTTTCAACAACGCTGTTGAAATGTTTACCGGCGACCAGAATATTTCCGATCTGTCCGTGTGCGATAGTGTCGCCGTATTTCAGCTGAACTGCGACCGGATCAAATTCGGTTTCAAAATAAACTTCCTTGTTCTTGTTGCCATCAATTTTTACAATTGCATCTGTTTCATAAACAATACCGTCCTGACTCCAGTATTTAACAGTCAAATTGGTACCGGTAACATCAGCAAAGTAATCATTGCCTCTGATCTGGACATAATATTTGCTTTGCTCGTTATCAGGCGGAGTTACCGTCTTTTCATTACCGATTGTGTCAATGACTACAGTATTGACGGAAATGATATTTCCTGCGTTATCTTTTTCATAAACTTTGACAGTATATTTGCGGATATCGCCGTCTTCATCAATAGCTTTGTCCCAGCAGATCTTACCGGTAAGTTCTGAAGCATTACCGAGTGCCTCAACGCCCATATTATCAACAATACCGGCATGTTTTTCCTTGTAAGCCACGCCATCGGCGGTAAAGATCGGTGCGCCGGCATAAGTCGGCTGTTCAAAGTTATTGTTGGCCGCATCCCACAGCAGACCGTCAGCCATGATGTGATCCCAATAGATATTTGTATCGGAGACGCCTTCGGCTTTCCATGTACCGTTTTTGGTTTCATAAACGGTCTTGTTGCCGAGATAATCATAAGCTTCGACAGTTACCTTATAGAATGCATTATTGAGAGTGCTGCTGAAATCTTCGATTTTGACAGCATAATCGAAATAATCAAAATGGAAACCGCTCAAATTCCAGTTGCCATTGATTGGAGTGCCGTTGATCTCAACGGTTGAACCATTAACGGTCACATCTTCTTTGCGATAAACACTGAAAACAGATTCATCGGCATATTTTGATATATCACCTTCACAGGTGAATGTCAAAAATACTCCTCTGGTATCTTTTTCATTGTTGAAATCGCCGTATGTTTCTTTGATTGTTGCTCCGGTTGAGCCATCAGCAAATTTGATGCGGTACTTGGCTTGAGCCTCACAAACATGCAGCTTGCCATCGACATCATAGACAACAACATAATCTTCATCCACACTGATATCGGCAAATTCACCTGTGACGATGGAACGGCCGACAGAAGCATTTTCCGGATCGACATCAATATCGACAGTCTTGGTTGATTCACCGAGGACATCACCGCCGGAACTGATCGGAGTCAATTTGACAGAGTAATTGCGGATGTCGCTGTAATTATCTGCGGTCTTTTTCCAGCAGACATAGCCGGTAAGTGCGGTTGCCGCATTCATGTCTGACGGATCTTTGGTATCGACAAAGTAACCAACCGGAGTTTCTTTGAGGCGGAATACCTTTTGAGAATCCTGCCAATCATCACCTTCGGGTCTGTAAGCTATCGGCGAATTGCGATCTTCTGCGATGATATTCTGAGTATCGACAACTGTTTCTGCGTCACCGAAGTTGTAAACAGTCTTGTTGTCAAAATAGTCATAAGCAGTAACTCTGAATTTGTATTCAGAATTTGTCAAAGAATCGAATGCATCGGTGAAATCAAATGAGAAATCATAAGATTTGCAATCAAGATTCCAGCCGCCGCCGCTGCCGAAATTGTCGATTGCAGCATTGAATGCAGCTTTCTTGCCCTCATCATTGGTAACAATAGAGATAGAATATGATAATGCCTGTGAGAGGTCGTTTCCAGTATTGCTGAAGAACTTCAAATAAGTATGATGTTCTGTTATTGTCATTTCCGGATGTGCCGGATCCTGTTTTGTTGTATCATATCCCTGTGCAGTAACTTTCACTGTTTCTGATGAACCATCAGCGAAGTTGAATGTGATTTCATAAATCTCACCGACAGTCAGAATATCGGAAACATCTTTTTCAGACTTATTATTATTTTTATCAACAGCAGTATATTTTTCCAGATAACCGATACTGGCCGGATTATTTGAATAGACCTGATTGAACTCATTGCCGCTATTCAAACCGTTCTGACTCAAATCGACAGTATGAGTATCAACCACCTCGCCGCTTGCATTCAGCAGTTCGACGGTGTAATACTTAATGCCGGAGTCGCTGTCAACGGCTTTGTCCCATGCGATAATGCCATCGAGTTGGGATTGACTGTATTCACCATTTTTAAGAGTGGGTTCCTGATGTTTGACAACGAAATCGACACCGCCGGTAAATTCAGGTGCGCTGCTGTCTGCGACATAACCGATATTGCCGGAAGCAATATTCTGAGTTTTATTGTGATAGTCAGTAGCGATGATCTGATATGAGTAAGCATCCTGATTCAACAGCCATGACTCAATATCGACAGAGTAATCATAAGCAACTGCGGTTGCCCTGGTAGTGATACCATCAACTTCAAATGTTGAACCTGTGGCATCTCCAGTAACAGCGAACTTGAGGTAAGTTGTGCCGTTGGATTTTTCTTTGGCATAAACAGTAAGTTCGTTATTACCGTATTTTACAGTATAGTGCATTCCGACTTCAAAATTGCCGGTCAGTTCGACAACAGTCATTTTCTCGGAAACTTCATAATATTCCTTGGTCTGTTTGTCAACAGGAACATTGACTTCAACCTTGAAGTCCTTCCATGCATACTGTCCCCCCTGAGTGAATATGATACTGCCTTGTGAGAAATTGACATACTGATTGTCAACTACTTTTGTATCTTCATTGTCATCAGTGTAGGTGATTCTGTAATATTTTCTGTTCGATGCATCACTGCCGAAGTCAATGATATCGGTACTCTTCAGAGTGATTTTGGTTGCATTGCCATCATTAACGGCTTCATCCCTGCAATCATCCGCCTGCCATGAAACAATATTACTGATGATTGTGACATTACTGTTGCAATCCCCTGCCAGATATACAGTCAATTTGCCGTCTTCTGTTGCTTGGACAGTATTGCCATCGACGATATAATATTTGCCTCTGACAATATTTTCCGCCTCAATATAGACAATACTGACGGGAACTTTTTCACAATCAGTCTTGTTAACAGACATTGTATTATTATCATCGAGATAAATTGTCTCGCCTCCGACAAATCCGTCATTGCCGACAAATTCAATATAAACTGAACCGTCAGCGGCTGTTTTGGCTGTAACATTCTGACCGCAGACTTCATACTCTTCACCTGCAGTCAAGACAGTTGAATTAATATATCTGAAGAAGCTTTCAGACATATTGGTAGCAGTTTTGTCAATGTAAGCTGTTTTGACAACTCTGCCTTCATTGTCGCGCAGAACGATTGTGTAACTGCGGATTTCGGTATCTTCGTCAACAGCTTTGTCCCAACTGATTCTGCCGACCAGCAGCGGATTATCTTCGATTGTTGCCGGAACTTTGGTATAAACCAGATTTCTGTCATAATCATTGAGATCAAAAGTGGAAGTACCGCCTTCAAGTTCTCTGACATCTCCGGTACTGACATCTTTGTAAGTTACATCCATTCTGACTGATGAAGAAGCCGCCCACTGCGGAATATCAGCCTCAAGATAGGGCTCTTCTGCAGTTCCGGAACCTTTGAGTTCACATTTGAAAGTAACATTTGCGGTACTGCCGCTGCCGTAGAATGTGATAGTGTATTCAGTAACTCCGTCAACAAACGCGCTGTTTTTGTAAACAACTTTGCAGAGATAATCAGGTTTGGTCAAGTCTGCATTGAGTGCAATCTTCTGCGGCTCGGCATTGGGTCTGTTGTGGTAGTCATAAGCGACGACTTCAACGGTATAATTTTTGCCGGGGAGTTTCCACTCTTCAAGGTCGAGGAAGTATTCATACTCTCTGCATGTATAACCATTGGTATTGCTGTCAGACTGCTTGTCGAGAGTCAGATATTCATCTTCAGAGAAATCTCCGCCGCTGATAGTGAATTCTCTACCGCTCAATTTGCCTTCGGCAGTGAAAATGAGTTCAATTCTGCCATCGCTGTTGAGTTTGGTAACAGCATCACACACCACTCTTGCACCATTCTCATCCTCATAAGAAACTGTATAAGTCTGATCAACAGCCAATCTCTTATCTGCATCGACCCAGTTGACAATAGTACGGGCAACGGGAGCCGGAGTCAGAGTATCAGCTGATACGTCATACATGGCTTCGCATTTTTTGCCGTTTTCGTCAACAACGATATTGCCGTTTTCATCGTACAGATAAACCATGTATTTGCGGATACCGCCGTCGGCATCGGTGGCAGGATTCCAGCAGACAAAACCGGTAAGATATGTACCTGCGGTCAGGTTTTCCGGAATGGTGCTGTCAACATAATAATTCAATCTGTCAAGCTCATCGGCCTGAGTGAATTCGGGTTCATACTGGTCAACGATGAACTCACCGTCTTTAGAGTTGACCTGATCGAAGCGGTCATACACTTCAACGGAGTACTGATACTTGTAGCTCGGGTCGAACTCTTTGTCAACATCATCAATGTTGAAGAAATAATCATATTTCTCAAATTTTCCGGCAATATCAAAAGTCTTGTCATTGTAATTCTGCCAGTTGCCATCTTCATCCTGATATTGATAACCCAGTTCAGTAATACCGGACAAATCGCCTTCATAGACAAAATGCAGAACTGTGGAGCCGTCAGGATTGATCTTGACGACAGCATCAAAACCTGTAGTAACAAGATTATCATTATTATCATAATAGCCGACCTGATGATTTTTGTTGCTGTCAAATTTAAATTCGGCACCGATATCACTTTCATTGATTGATCCGATACAGAGCGGAGAAGCATCATCGACGGCGAGGAGTTTATTTTCATAAACGACTTTGCCTTCAAGATCGGTCAATTTGACGATGTAATGATTGACACCGCTGTCATCATCCTTGGCTTTGGTCCATGCAATATAACCGGTAATATCAGTATTGCCGTCAGCCTTGAGAGGTTTGGTGGATTCTGAATACTGACCGATTTTCATTGTATCCACATTCGGCGGAGTTTTATCATCTGTATAGACGCGGAACATATCGCCTGCCATCCATTTACTGGTATAATCCGGAGATGCACCCGGATTGGTCAGGTTTGCATTCTTGTCAAGGCCGCGGACGCGCCAATATACAAATTGACCGTCATCCAAACGGGACAGAATTACAGAATTGCCGCTGACGCGTTTGGTATAAGATTTGCGGGAGAAGTAGAAAGCATCACTTGCGATATACTCTTCAATGGAAGCAAAGCCGTTATCAATGGCTTCTGACATTGTAACTGCATGATCAAGGAAGCAATACTCAATATCATAAGCACGGATACCGTTGCCGGACTCAATACCCTGCCAGCTGAGTTCTGCATACATGCCGGTAATATTTTTTTCCTTGGTTTCCGGATTGAGATATGAAGTTGAGAAATCATCATAAGTAAAGACGACAGGCTCTTCTTCACGGGTATTGAAATTCTGCCAATCTGACCAATGACTGACCAGACTGCCGGTATCATTACCGATGATACGGATGCGCCATTCGATCTTGTAACCGGGCATGACACCTTCGATCTCATGAGAAGTTGTATTGCCGTCCAGCTTGACGGAAATAGTGGCGCGAGTACCATCATCTGCGACATAAGAGATCGGGTTTTCATTTTCATCCAGAATAACGTATTCCAGCTCATAATTCTTGAGGTTGACGAATCTGAAATCGCTCAGATTCAGATTTTCTGCCATTTCTGACCAGTCAATAGTTACGACATTGGTTTCAGAATTGTAGCTTTCGAGGCATGACTTCATCTGGGTATCTTCTCTCCATGACATATTGGCTTCAGCCACGTCATGATATTCGATGCTCCAAACGATGCGGTACCCGTCTTGGACGCCGTCAGCTTCAGTAAATGTATAGCTGAAAACCTTGGTGCCGTCAGCTTGCTGAGTTTTGATGAATTTCTTACGGTCAGCCTCACCGATCATATGACCGGTCTGATCGTACAGAGTGTAGGTGATTTCATAGTAATCATCATAGTTTTCATCATCGCCGTGTTCACCATCAAATTTAATGCCTTTGTTGAACAGATAAGATTCAAAGACAGTCTTGCCGTCGTTATCAGTTCCGCAAGACCAATCAATAGTCAAATAGCCTGTGCTGGGATCACGGGATTCTTGGAACTTCTTGGTGATTTCTTTATTGGTTGCGAGATCGCCGTTGGTGGTAGTTACCTTAACGGGAGTGATTTCCCACTCGATCTTGGAGGTATTGTAATCAATATTGATGATTTCTTTGACAGAATCAAGTTCATAAAATTCATAGCTGTGAACGATATCGTTGTCGCTTGAATCCTGGACATGAATGCCGTTAGCATCGAGTTCAGTACCGACGAGTCTGTAACCGGTGATGCTGTCGATGCCATAATCGCGGGAAGAAATGCTGCGGTTGGCGATTTCAGTCTTCAAATATTCATCCAGCTGGCTCCAGTCAACAGTATATTCGCGAACAAGCAAAGCCTCTCTGTTTTTTTCAATTTTCACACCATTGACATCAGTAATTGTATATCGGAAATCATAGAAACCTTCCGGCAATTCTTTAAACTCGTAAGATTTAGCTCCTCTGACAGTTGTCTGTCCGGAAAAGTCTTTACCGGTTGCATCTCTGTAACTGTATTTGACAGTAAACGAACCGGAATCAGTTTCAATACTATTCCAATCAATAACGAGTTTATTTTCGTTGCGAACAGATTCAACAAGGGTTGAAGCGGTGGTATAGAGTTCTCTGGCAGGATCGTGATCACCGTCAAGATTTGTCTGCGGCAATTCGCCGATAATTGTTTCATCTTTTTCCAGAACATCAACGATGAACATATAGCTGCCGTCATCCTGAGATATTAATCTACCTTCGACGTCTTTACCATTTTCATCCTTGAAGAAATATTCTTTTGTGCCGTGATTATTTTCACGCTCATAAATAGTAACATTGCTGTACTCAGTAATTGTATCTACGGTCGTATCCAGTTTTTCCTCAACGACAAAAACATGAATATAATTATCATCTGTGGAATCTGTATCCAAGTTGTCAGTATAATTAACAACAATTTTGTCATTCTCAACTTTAAAATCGTTCATCAGCTTTATTCTATTACGATCACTAACATTAAAATCCGCCGGATTATTTACATCCATTTTATATAAATAAACCGTATATTGCTTATCTGGATCAAAATTACCGGCAATTTCGATGTCACGGGATGATGTATGATCACTGACAAGACCATTTCCAGTATTAACAGTTTCTGTTGCAGTCAGTCTGACCTGATAGTCATTACCGAAATAGTCACAATTTATTGTAATATTACCCTCAGCATCAGCTGTTTCTGTACCTTTCCAGTTTGAAATTACATTACCCGCAGCGTCCAAGATTTCGTAAGCATAAGATTTTTCTGCCACCAAGCCGGACAGAGTGATCTTCTGGGGATTATGGATTGTCAAATCATTGACACCATCATTATTGAAATCACTGATCAAACTGTCATAATTGCTGGAATAACCCAAAGTATATTCAATACTGCCGCTGTCGGTCAATAATGTAACTTTACTGTCACCTTTAAGAGCATCAAATGCAGCGTCTTGCAATGTAATTTTGCCATCATCAGCAACCGTAGCCGTATATTCTTTATCGCCGATACTTAAAGTGTATTCGCCGGCAGCCAAACCGGTAATTTCCAGTGTGCCGCCATCATTATCAGCAGCATTTTGAGATATAATCTCTGTTCCATTGAAAGCAATAGCCCCCAAAGTACCTTCTGTAACTTCATTTGCAATAAAAGTAATTTCCTGAACCAAAGTCACTTGTCCATTGGAAACATATTTAGTAACATCATCAACGCTCAAATATAATTTATCATTACTATCCTTCTGGACCTCCAAATCCTTTTTAACGCTCTTATTTTCCAAATAATAGCTGTAACGCATGTCTTCTGACAGACCGTATATTGCGGATGTCTTAAACAGCGAATAAGTAGACTTGCTGACATTTTGACCCGCGGTAAAATAATGATTCAGTGAATCGTTGCCTAAGAGGTCCACAGCATCCTCGATCGACATAGTATAACCACTATGAGTAATAGATACATTTTTACAAGCTTCATTAAAGTAAATTGATCTGACAGTTATCTTTTTGGAATATGCATTTTCAACAGTCTGATTGCCATTGAGTGTATAAACAAGACATTTCTCAGCAACAATATTATAGTCCTTACCCTCCGCACCGCGATCGGGGATACCGACAACTTGGACATTTTCGACATTTATTCCACCCTGCGGAAGATCTTCATTGGGAATGGAGAGAACTCCATTTACAGCCTCAAGCTGATACGTCTCTCCCCCAACAGTAACTTCGTACCATGCACCATTCTGGAATTCACCGTTGATGACAATATCTTTTTGATCGATCCATTCGCAGTTTATATCTGCTGCAGGAAGATTACCGGTAATAATCAACTCATATGAAACCTCATTATCTTCAACCGGGATAAAACCGTTTCCTTCTTTATCGGCTTCGAAATTAGCTGATTTACCACCATCCAGAGAATATTTGTAGCTATTTCCGGCGGCAAGTCCTGTGACTTTTATATAATACTTACCCTCTCTCTGATCATAGTCTTCTTCTTCAACCTGCACTTTGTATTCAACGGTAATTTCAACATCAGTTCCGTTGTTTACAAAAGTTCCGTCTGCATCAATAGTAAACTGAGTTCCGGTATAAATTTCGTTAACATCATACCAAGTTTGATGATCTGAACCCCTGTATTGGATATAGACTGTCGTTCCAGGCGAAACATTATAAAGTGTTTTAGTATCAGAATCAACCATAAAATAATCAAGCAATCTATCCCCATCCTCATCAAGGATTTGTATGTATTTACCATATAATTCATCGGGCAGCTCAATCTGACTGTAGTCATTATTATTACCGGTTGTTTTAAATTCTTTGACAATTTTCTCTCCGTTGACAGCAGCAGTATAAGAAACTTCTGCAGATTTGCTGTTAGCGCCGATTGTAACATTATTGGTATTGGTAACTGTGACATCAATCTTGTCTGCAGTATATGTAACACCATTGCCGACAGAATAAGTTTCACTGAAATCATGATCAGCTACTGCCTCAGCGTTGATTTCTGTATTATTATCCACCGATCCGGCATAATCAATCACGATTTTGCAGTCAGCATCCGCAGTAAAATTACCGTAGTCTGCTTCGTTAATTGTAATTTTATATTTTGCTCCGGCGACCAGATTGTCAAGGGTGATTTCAGTGAGTGCATTTACTGCAGAGTCATTGCATGTATATTCCTTGCCGATTTCCAGTTCTTCATTATAAACTCTGACTTCGGTGGTCGGCGGGACATATACTTCTTCCAATGTTCCGTTAATGGAATTAAGAGTACTTTCATAACCGAGCAGCATAATATCAGCTGTGGCATCCCTGTAATCTCCGCCTTGAACAGTAAATGAGAAACCAGTAACATTACCTTTTCCATCAATCTCTTCTGTCGGAGTTAAAGTCATATCACCGAATTTGATATCAAACCCGATAGTGGTCGAACCGAATTCAGGGAAAGCGACATCAAAGGTTGTGCAGTTTTTCACTACATCATATGAAGCTTTGACGCTTGGAAATTCCGTGATCACCCGCTGAATTTTCGTTCTTGACTCATATTTGATAAACAACCTGTAGTTACCATATTGATCTTTATCTTCTTCTTTAACAGTGTACAGTTCACCATTGACCAAATACTGATCACCTACTTTGAATATACGTCTGTTATTATCTTCAGTATAGTCATAAACCCATGCATAATTGCCGCCGGCATCATATGTAGTTTTTACATCGGAATAACCGCTCTTGTAGGGAACGATTTCCACCAGTTCCAAATCAACACCGCTTTTATCTTCACCGAAAATAACAGTTATAGTAGTTTTGCCGTTTCCATCTTTTTCTGCTTTGGCTTTTTTGCCGTTAAGGGTATATTCATTGTTGATGTCGAAATCGCCTGTAAGCACAAATTTTGTGGATTTACTCGCCTCGGCATATTCTCTATCTACACTATATTTACTGCTGTCCAGAACTTCGGCGACTTTGAATGTATTTTGAGGTGCATCGACATTTTCATGCGTAAAATTATTACTACCAGTAAATGTCATGCCGTCAGTACCTGAGACAATAACAAATTTATCATTTGCATAAGCAGAATTATAACCGTCAACAGTTCCCGTTACAGTTGCCTTGTACGAGAGATCGTATGATGTCAGCTCTCCTGTAATTACGACTGTCCCATTCTCCACCCTATCGATCAGAAGATTACCGGAAGCATCCGCAGTCAACTCCTGACTGTTATACAAATATTTATGGTCGGGGAGGAAACCTTTCAAAATATATTTGCCGTCAGCATCAACTTCAACTGGAGTACCATCTTCATAATTTCCCCCAGTAATCACAAATGTCGTTTCTTCTGTCAGAGTTTTGCCTGTGAAATCACCGTTGAAACCATACACTTTTTCAGTTACTTCTGCCAACGATGCGCTTACTCTTCCCAACACTTCGCCATCTGCATCCTCAATGTCTGCAACACCACTGAAATTACCGCTCTCCGCATCAAAAGTGATTTTTGCCTCACCGTCCATATAACGGAAAATAAATGTTCTGCCCCAATACTGGGAAACATCCATTCCGATATCGTATTTTACGAGGTTGTATGTTCCGACTTTGGCATCACTGAGAGTAATATTAACCGCACTTGAATCACCGAGAAACTTATCAGATTGAATATCAGCTGCATTGTAATTCAAAACCCAGGTCGGACGGCCGCTATTGGCATTTTCATCCAGCACGAATGATATTTTGGCAGAACCGCCCTCTGCCTGTATTGTGCCGAAAAATTGCGCGCCGCTGTGGATCACGACTTCATTTGCACCATAGTGGAGGTTAATATTACCTTTAACATACGCGGTAGAGGCAAACTCCAGTTTATCCGCGGCGTAAGAATTGAGCCACCAAACTCCATCATCTTCATCTAAATACTGATTAGTTACCACTGCATGAGTTGAAGATTCAATTCTGCCCGCAATTCTCAAATTGGCGGCCTGACCGACGACGATACCGCGATTACTTTTAATACTGCCGGCAAAGTCAAAATCGTCTCCATTAAC
Source organism: Victivallaceae bacterium (assembly GCA_045538635.1). Taxonomy (GTDB): domain Bacteria; phylum Verrucomicrobiota; class Lentisphaeria; order Victivallales; family Victivallaceae; genus RGIG5270. The sequence goes on along the minus strand of JAZSRU010000113.1, from coordinate 12,087 downwards.
ATCTCCGAGTCCGTTTTTTGATTGAAGTGCAACTTGCGCCAAGCCGCTATCACTTTCTATTTCGATATCGCCGGTAAATGCAATTGCATTCAATTTATCGGCATTGATACCGAATGTACCGATAGAATCAATGTAATCATTGCCGTTCTGTACGATATTAATGCTGCTGTCAATGACACCGGCAACAGAAAGATTTACAGCTTCAATAGCGGCAACATGCATCAAATCTTTTGTCATGGCAAATATATTATTGCTGACAGAGATATTGATTTCACCGCCCAAAAAGCTTGATGTCAAACTTGATGCCGCACTGACAGCAATAACCGTAATAGACATTTCATCATAATAATTGACCGACTTAGATGCGTCTGAGCGTTGGGTCAATACGTTATTATCTACTGTTAAATTAAAAGTACCGCGGAAAGCGTCCAGTTCCATTTTGTCAGCCACAAAGCCATAGGCACTGATAGTATTACCCTTAGTATTTCTTCCGCTTTCATACTTGTTAGAACTGGCATCCACATTTATCTCAACGCCCTCTTCGACATTGCTGATAGTCAAGTTTGTCGCTTTGACAGCGGTTGCCTCAATAGTATTATCATTGACTTCCAGCAAATAATTTCCTACTTCCGAATCTGTCACACCGGCTGTGGTAAATTCATTTTCAGAGACCTTGACATTTATCTTGGCAAAATCTTTTTCTGTCGGATAATTGGAAGTACCGTCATAATCTCTGTACAGCATCCCATATTTGCTGATAGTCACAGTACCAGCCTCAATACCGGTTGCAATCAATTTATTGCCGCTGATGACAGAATGTTTTTGGTACTCCACATAATCTTTTCCGGTTCCGGAACTGTATAAATCCTGATTGCGGTTGTTCTTTATGTCTTCCTCATCCCGGGTAGATTGAAACAGAGCATCTGCCAATTTATGGTTTGTATAGAAAACAACATGTCTGTTATCGACGGAAATATCTCCCGCCCATGTACCGTTTGTGAGTTCGACAGTACCGGCATCTATACCTTTGAGCGTAATATCATTGCCGGAAACAGTAATTGTCTTGTACTGAGTTTTGGAGTCACTGGACAAAGCATTTGCGGCCCCGGCAGAAGTTTCAATTCCCATAAAAAGAGTTCTGTCGATCTCTTCAATACCGATTTCATCTTTTTTGAGAAAGCTCAAGTTACCGACAGCTTTTACATCTCCTACCCGTACCTGATTATGCATTTTGCTGAAAGATGTCTTGCTGTTGTCCACAATGACATCTGCACGGAAATTGCTCTCCAGATTCAATGCGCCGCCAATATTAAGGGCAGTACCGGCAATTGTATTGCCGCTGGCATTATCCTGTACAGTGCCGTATGCATATTCCCTGGGGTCATCTACTCCTTCAATCTTGTATGTTTTAACCGAAACAGAAACAGTGCCGCTGTACAATGCGGCAACATTGGTTTCAATATTACCGGCGAGGTCACTTTTCACATTCAGATTTCCGGCGGCAGAGATAGTATGATTGGTCAGAGAAGATACAACCGTAGAACGGTCATACAAACCCTCGTCATACTCCCATAAATTTTTATTCTCAACGCCGTTATTTATTGCATGGGGAATATAATAATTAAAAACATCCGAACGGATACTGAGCGCATCATCTGTTTTCAGCAATGTGTCGCCCTTTGTATCAACTGCATCATGATATTTATCAGCGTCACGGGTACCGTTTTGTGCAGTGAGAACCAGATTGGCATCTTTGTCAAAAAGAATTGCGCCGTGTACTTGATCATCATTATACGCCACACTGTAAACATTGTGATTCGGACTTATATTAGCATAATCAATCGAATAGAGCACTTCAGATATCTCATCAAATGCTTTTGAATACTCAAATACATTCTTCCAATCTTCATCTATTCTCAATGAACTTTGACTCAAATTACCCCCGATAGTCAAAGTAGTATTCCCAAAAGCAGTATTCCCATGCTTCATCTCTATTGCAAAGGGACTATGATCTTCATAATCATAGATATTTACAACATTTCCGCCTGTAGCGACAGAACTTGCCGCAGATGTCAGCAGCATATCATATGAGGTAGTAAGTGTGATATTTGAATTATAATAAAATTTGTCGATCAGGATCAATTTTGTGTCAGCCATAGTGTACCTCCTTGCGGTGATTTGTATTTTTTATTATTAATATACTTATTCAACGTACAATCTAACACATCACACGCGCAAAGTCAAGTTATATTTAATAAAAACAACAAAAAAATTGCATTTTTTTTGTATTTTCTTTGAATTCAAAAAGTTTTTATTAAAATTTTACGCTTTTTATGCTTATTTTGCACCCGCGCACCGGACGCACATCAAGCCATTTCCGCCACCGCCGTTTTCATACCCTCTGCAAGGAGTTTTTTCAGCATTTCATCCCTGTTTGCATCTTTGCAAAAAATTAAGTAAATCACTTAATTTTTTCTGAATTATTTTTCATAAAAAACAAAAACAATTATCATTCAACTTTCCTGTTGCAAAGAATAAAACCGGTAACTTTTTCTATTTTGCATCCACCATTTGACTTTGCCGCCAAACCATGATATTGTGCAGTACAAGCCTCAAAAAATTATAATGCAAAAAACCGGAAAAAGAAAGGATTTTTTATGAACAATATGTTCTGTTTTCAATGCCAGGAAACCTGCGGCAATGTCGGATGCACCCAGACCGGAGCATGCGGCAAAACTTCCGCCAACGCCAACGCTATGGACAAACTCATCCGCCAGCTGAAACTCATCGCCCTCAACAAAAAACCGTCACACGCAACAGCAATATTCATCGCACGCTCACTCTTCATGACCGTGACAAACACCGTTTTCAGCGAAAAAACAATCATTTCCCAACTGCGCCGCGCCGAAAAAATCACCGGCATCTCCCCCTATGACGCTCCGCTCGGAGTTCATTCCGACGCCGATGAAGACATCTGCAGTTTGCATGAATTCATTCTCTACGCGCTCAAAGGGATTGCTGCATACATGATTCACGCCGACAATCTCGGCAAAAGTGATGAATCCCTCGACGACTTTCTCTTCCGTGCGCTCAGGATCTGTGCCGAAAACAGAAACTTCCATGAACTCAACTCTTTTCTCTCTGAATGCGGCTCCGCCGCCATCAAGGCAATGATGCTTCTTGATGAAGCAAATACTGAAAATTTCGGTTCTCCTGAAAAAACTGCCGTCCGCACATCCCCCGGTCTGCGCGGCGGAATTCTCGTTTCCGGACACGATCTGAAAGATCTTTATGAACTTCTGCTCTTGAGCGCAGACAAAAACATTGACATTTACACTCACGGTGAAATGCTTCCTGCCCATGCATATCCGGTTTTCAAACAATTTCCGCACCTTTACGGCCATTACGGTTCGGCATGGCATCACCAGAATGTGGAATTTGAATCTTTCAACGGCCCGATCCTTCTGACTTCAAACTGCATTACTCCCATTCAGGAAAAATACAGCCGCAGAATATTCACCACCGGCTGCTGTCACTACCCCGGAGTAACCTATATCGAGTCCCCCGGCCCCGGATTGTTGAAAGATTTTACACCGCTCATCGAAACGGCTCAAAATTCCCCGCCGCCGCGAATGCTTAAAAATAATGAACTTGTCATCGGATTCGCTCACGCTCAACTCTCTGAATACCTCGACTCAATCATCGACAATATCCATAATCATTCGATCCGCAGGATAATCATTCTCGCCGGATGCGACGGCAGACAGAAAAAACGCGAATATTATACCGATGTCGCCGCCAACCTGCCGCCGGATACCATCATCATGACCGCCGGATGCGCCAAATTCAGATATAATAACTTCTCCCTCGGAGAAATAAACGGCATTCCCCGCCTGCTGGATGCCGGACAATGCAATGACTCTTACAGTCTGGCTGTTTTTATCCTCAAACTGAAAGAAAAACTTGGCTGTGAAGACATAAACCAGCTCCCCATCTCTTTTGATATCGCATGGTATGAGCAGAAAGCCGTCGCAATTCTACTCGCTCTGCTCTCTCTGGGATTCAAAAATATCCGCCTCGGCCCCACACTGCCCGCCTTTATTTCCCCGCGCCTCCTGCGCCATCTGGAGAAAGAATTTAAACTCAAAAGCATCACCACTTCCCACGATGATATAAATTCCATGCTCCACGGCAAATAAAAAATCAGTCAATGTTCAGCCGCTGATATATAAAAAAAACTGCTGCCGGTCTTTTGAAGTTCCAGCAGCAGTTTTTGTAATAACTTTTTTAACGGACCATTGTGTATTTGACTACTTCGTCAACTGTTGTTTCTCCGTTATAAATAGCCAGAATACCATCTTCGCGGATAGGCAGCATACCATTTTCGATTGCCTGATCGCGGAGTTTGGTCATAGGCGCATTTGCATAAACAAGCTCACGGATAGAGTTATCAATAATCATAAGTTCAACCAACGCTTTTCGGCCTTTGTAGCCGGTATTGTTGCACTTTTTACAGCCTTTGCCATAGTAAAATTTACGGTTGCCGACTTCCTCTCTGGTGAGCTGCAAACGCTCAAGGTCTTCATCTGTCGGATCGTATTCCACTTTGCAGTTGGGACATACACGGCGGATAAGACGCTGACTCAAAACTCCGGAAAGCGATGAGCAGATCAGGAACGGTTCAACACCCATATCAATCAAACGCGTAACCGTACTCGCGGAGTCGTTTGTATGCAGCGTACTGAACACAAAGTGTCCCGTCAGCGACGCTTCAATCGCAATCTGGGCAGTTTCAAAGTCACGGATTTCACCGACCAGAATACGGTCAGGGTCCTGTCGCAAAAACGCACGCAATGCTTTACCGAAAGTCATTCCAACCGCATCATTGATCGGTACCTGCATAATACCTTCAATATCGTATTCGACAGGATCCTCAGCGGTAAGAAGTTTATCCGCCGGATCGTTGATCTCCTTCAATGCAGAATAGAGCGTAGTCGTTTTTCCTGAACCGGTCGGCCCCGTCACCAGCAGAATGCCGTTCGGCAAATGAATCAATTCACGCAGCTGTTTCAAAATATTATCCGACAACCCCAATGCTTCCAAATCCAGATTGACCACCGTACGGTCAAGCACACGAAGCACCACAGATTCACCGTAAGTCGTAGGCAGACAGGATACACGCAAGTCGATGGGACGGCCGCCGACACGGAGCTGAATTCGGCCGTCCTGCGGGCGGCGGCGTTCAGAAATGTTCAGACCTGAAATAATTTTTACACGGCTGATGACCGGAATAGCCATTGATTTCGGCGGCGGCGGCATTTCATAAAGCGCACCGTCAACACGGTAACGGATCCGGAAGTTTTTTTCAAATGGTTCAAAATGGATGTCAGACGCGCGATCACGGATCGCCTGCTGCATGACCACATCCACAAAACGGATAATAGGAGCATCATTGGCAGCATCTTCCAGATCGCGGATATCAAGATCATCTTCATACTCATGTTCGCCCATTTCCATAATAATACTGTCAAGATCTTCTTCGCGTTCCGGATAATAGCGGTACAGTGCGCGTTCAAGCTGTTCAATTTTGACAATAACCACCTGCAATGTATATCCGAGAATAAAACTCAGAGAGTCAATCGTTTGAAAATCAAACGGATCTTTGACTGCTATCTTCAAAATATCATCACTGAATTCGACCGGAACAATGCTGTAACTGTGAGCAATATTGTCATCAACCATTTTGATAACTCTCTCATCCACATCTGTTTCCTTGAAATCCCAGACAACCGTTCCAAGCTGTTCAGCAATTATCTCAAGGATTTCATCCTCTTTCATAATGCCGAAATTTTCAATGATCTCAATTATCGGTTTGCCGCTGCGCTCATGTTCATCGGAAATTTCCGGAATCTGATCCGCAAACTCCGGATGAGATGATGCCAGAGCATTTTTCAAAAGATCCAAAAGAGCAATACTTGATGTATCCAACATAATATCAAACCTCATCCATAAGAGTTACTGTAATCACTTCCTGAAGCGTTGAAATACCGGCTTCAGCTTTGCGGATGGCATCGTCACGCAGAGAACGCATACCGGAATGACGCGCCGCTTCGCGGATCATACCGGCGGGTTTATTGGCGAAAATAAGTTTTGCCAGATCCTCGGTAACAATAAAAATTTCATAAATACCGATTCGCCCCTTGTAACCGGTATTATGACAGAATTCACATCCCGCACCCTCATAAAATTCATGATTTGCCAGATATTCATCGGTCAGTCCGAGCATATCAATCTCCTGCGGAGTCGGCTTGTGAATGCGTTTGCAATTCGGACAGACTCGGCGCAGCAGACGCTGTGCCATGACCGCACGCACCGCTGTCGCCACCAGAAACGGTTTAATACCCATATCCACCAGACGGGTGATTGCACCGGGAGCGTCGTTGGTATGCAGAGTACTGAACACCAAGTGACCTGTAAGCGCGGCGTTGATAGCAATAGAGGCGCATTCGTAGTCACGGATTTCACCGACCATGATGATATTGGGTGCCTGACGGAGCATTGATCGCAACGCGGCGGCAAATGTCATATCAATAACTTTATCCACCTGCACCTGATTGATACCGGCGAGCTGATATTCGACCGGGTCCTCAACGGTAATAATTTTGCGGGTTGGAGTATTGATAGTATTCAAAAAAGCGTACAGACTGGTAGTTTTACCGGAACCTGTCGGACCGGTAACAAGAAAAATTCCGTCAGGCATACTGATGATCTTGTTGACCAGTTCAAGGTCATCTGAATAAAAACCGAGTTTGGGAATATCCAGCTGAATACTGGCTTTATCCAGAATACGCATGACGATACTTTCGCCGAATGAAGTCGGAATACTTGATACACGCAAGTCGATATCTTTGTCGCCGACTTTAAATTGGATACGACCGTCCTGCGGGATGCGTTTTTCCGTAATATCCAAACGCGCCATGATCTTCAAACGGCTTGTCAGGTTCGCCTGGATATATTTTGGCGGAGAATCGACTTCCTGAAGCGCACCGTCGATACGGTAGCGGATACGATATCTTTTTTCCATCGGTTCCATATGAATATCGGAAGCCTTCATTTTGTAAGCATCCGCGAGGATTTTATGCACCAGACGGATAATGGGAGCATTGTCTTCTTCTTCATTGACGGAACTTCCGATAACTTCATCAAGGTCAACATGTTCAATTTGGGCTTCGATATCACCAATCATGCTTTCAACACTGTCGGAAATGCTTTTGTAATGTTCATTGATGATTTTGCTGATCTGCTCTCTGGGAGCAATTACCGCATCGACATCCCTGCCGAGCATATAACGCAGAGCATCAAGAGTAGTTACATCTGTAGGATCAGACATGGCAATAGTCAGAATATTATCATGCTGGCCGAGCGGAATGATATGATAACGCTTGACAGTTTCGCGGTCAAGCAGAGAAAGCACCTCTTCCGGCAATTCATAACGGGTCAGATCAATCATTTCCATGCCGTACTGCTGAGCAAGCATAACGGTCATATCATTTTCTGAAATAAACTTTTTAGCAATAATGACATCAATAATATCGCCCTTTTCAGGATTAAGCTCAATTTCGCGCTGGGCGTCATCAAGCTGTTCGTTGGTCAGCATCCCGGTTTCAAGGAGCAATTCAACGATGTATTTGGAATCACGCGCCAAAATAAACCTCCGGTGTTGTTAATATAATAATACAACGACAAGTTACAACAAAATATGACAGTTGTCAAGTATAAAGACAAAAAAAGTTCAAAAAAAAATGAAATACAGCTTGATTTTTCCGAAAAAGGTAGTATTGTAAAGGTATTGCAACGGAAAATTACCGTTGTTCCGAATTAAATTCGGGCGTATAGCTCAGTTGGTTAGAGCGTCACGTTGACATCGTGAAGGTCGCAGATTCGAGTTCTGCTACGCCCACCATCCTTCGCTAAAGCTACGGATGGCAGGCCGTCAGGAATGCCATACGTAGATTTTTTTTGCTTGCAAAAATAAGCGGAGTGCAACGGAGCGTGCGAAGGATGCCCTCCGGAGCCTGTACTTTATGCTCAATTTGATGGATTTATTTGCCAAAATTTGCCAAATCGAACTTTTTGGAAGGATAAGACACCTGACGCAACACTCAAAAACGTAACATTACGGTTTTGAGTAAAGAAAGAATGTTTTAAGCATCCGTGGAGTCCTCTTCGTAATAGTAGGAGTAGTCGATGCCCTTCATGAACATTTCGCGGTCGTTGATCTTATCGGTCAGAGCAGGTTTCAGCAGGGCTTTCAAGTCGGAACTGTCGATTACGCTTTTCTGCATTGCTTCAAGGTAAGCGTTTTTGTTGACCAAACTCCAGTCGATACATTTTTGCAGAGAGTGTTTCAGCATGAGGTCGAGCCAGATGCGGGTACTGCGCCCGTTGCCTTCCATAAAGGGGTGGGCAACATTCATTTCAACGTATTTGTTGACGATTTCCTCAAAGGTGGATTGAGGCATATTTTCAATGTCAGGCAGAATAGTGTTGAAATAAAGAGCATTGGCGAAAGAGAAGCCGCCCTTACTGATGTTTTTAGTGCGGATCTGACCGGCAAAGTCATAGAGTCCGCCGAAGATGTAGGAGTGGATTTGTTGCAGACACTTGATCGTACCGGGCTGAAGAGTGGAGAGCAAACCGCTTTCAAAGAGTGCGTAAGCCTTTTTCTTGCTCTGACCGTCGATGGTGTTATCGCTGTAAAGGAACCAGTCAAGGAATTTGGAAGCCTTGGTGTTGGGAAAGTTCTTTGCAAGTTCAATGACACCGGAACTGTCGAAACAGTCAGTCAGACGCTTTTTTCCGTCAGGCGCAGTCAATTTCAACTGGTTAGCGGCACTAACCAGTTCAGGATTATCTTTCTTCAGCTTGTTTTTGAGGTACTTCCAGTAGTTGCGGTTCTTGGTATAATCAGATTGCTCATTCAGCACAGCGACAATATCGACGGCAGCAAAGAACCATTGGGTAGAGCTTTCATCCCAAGCCGCCCGGACTTCCCGGTCATTAAAAAATCTGATGGATATTTTGGTCATAATTCCTCGCCCTGCAAAAGATATTGATCAAATTCCTCGTATTTCATAAAGTTTCATCCAACTCATAATATGCTTTGCCACTTAGGTTTAATTTACAAAAAAAAAATCACAAATGTATTGCAAAGACTTTTAATAATTCTTTGAAATCAGGAACATCCCTCTGGCTTAACATTTTACTGGGAGCGTTAGCGGTAAAATCAATTGCGAAAATATTGCTTGTTTGGTATTTTCCTGTTTCTTTTTCTTCTTTTTTGAGCGTAGTTGTAAAAATCTTTTGGTTGGAAAGTGCGGCGAAGAGCTCTAATGCTTTCTCTTCTTTTTGAGTCGATAAGTCTTCTGCTCTAAATGAATCAATTACAATTGGGAACTGATGATTGGTTATTACCGCAATTGCATAAAGTTTTATAAGATAGAAAATTGTTTCTTCACATCCAGAAAAAGTATATTTGTTTTTTGTAAACATAGCATCTATACTCAAATTTCCGGCAGGGTCTATCGTGTTGTATGCTTTCACCATTGTCTGTATCAGTTCGTTTAAAATTTTTTCTTGATGTGTTGAACTATCTGATACAACCTGGGCTTTTTGATGTAATAATTTTTCAAGTTTTAAAATAGTTTCATCGCAAAGTTTAATTTGCTGCTCGACATCTTTAGAGTCTTTAATCCCGTCTCTACAAGCAATAACAGCCTCCAACGAAATTTCCTCATCAGACAAAACTTCCTGCAATTCCTGTTGAAAAAAACTTATTTGTTCAGAACAAGAAACTATCTCTTCTTCGTACATTTCAATCTTCTCTATAATCGAGGAAATAATTTCTTTACGCAACTTAGGGGTTGAAACATCAAAAACATGTTTTGATTTTTCCGATGCACTAAAACCAATTCGCGTTGATTGGCAATCCAGGCAACGTACCTCACAATGGTCAATTGCTTGATTTAATGAACGTAAATCTTTTAGTACATTTTCATATTTCAACTTTTGCCGAACAGAAGAGTTTCTAGCACTATTCAAATTTGCAATTTTGTCTTTAAGCTGATTTGCTTTTTTGATTTTTTCTTCAAAAGCAATTTTGTCGCTAATGGAACTGAGATATCTCACTCCCAAATTCAATGACTTCAAGATTGGTTTCTCTCTTAAAAGCTCCTCTCTTTTCTCTAACTCTCTTTTGATCTCTGATTTTGTTTTTTCAATATCTACTTGTTGATTTGTTGTTTGTAAGACTCCTGACAATGAAAAAATAGTATTTATAAAATCTTCCTTTTTATAAAATCCGGCATTGATTATGTTGGAGGTATTTCGTTTGTCTTGCCCAATAAAAAACAATTCATCTAATAGGACAAAATCAACGATTCTTTGCAAACCATTTTTTTCAATTTGCGGAAGTTCAAAAATATGTTTGTCCCAAAAACGCTTAAATTCCGATTCGCCTGATAATATTGATAGCGTTTCTGAATAAGATACTGCAAAAATGTTTCCTTTGCGACAAATACGATAAACAACATCCTTTTCAGAGAATTCGATATAATGAAAATAAGATAAGTAATCAAAAGAAACAGGAAATATTGGTTCATTCCCCAGACAGTACATCATAGATTGAATTAAAATCGTCTTACCTTTATTGTTGTCATCGCTAAATATAATATTCGTTCCTTCTCCGAAAGATTCTTGAATAAAAGCTTCAAGTTCATTGCCGACTGCGACTTTGCGAATTATCATAATGCAACTCCATCTTTTATATTGGCAATAAAAAACTTCAATGAAATTATATCAAAAGTTTTGCATTTTGCGATTAATTCTTGATCCATTCTGGAGTATATTTGGTTAATATCATACGTTGGATGCGACTTAATTATTGAAATTATTTCACTCAAAATTCCCCAAAATACATCTATTGAATTTTTGTCAAACAAAGCTCTCGAGAGTGCAATTCTACAATTTTCAATACAGTCTTTTTTCTGTTCTGGAGGAATGCAACTCAATATCGGCATAAATGACACTGGAGGTTTTTGCTCCATCGGATTTGTATTTATTACGCGAGAAAGAACAAGCAATTTTATTTCTTCTGCCTCTAAGTGTCTAAAATAATTTAGAGCTTCGTGCGGAACATTTATTGTTATACCCTCAACACTTTTACCATTTTTTTTGGATGATTGCTTATCCCTAATCTCATTGAAAATTCCAGTCAACGTTTCATCATCTGGTATTAAATCAGGTTTAACCTTTATAATGGGTCTAATGTAATCGCATGGTTTTTTGTTATCAATAACAAAATAAACCAATTTCAAAAAATCATCTATGCTCTGCTCTGTAATTTTTTCATCTGGAATGTACGTAATATGCGTAGCCTCGTCTTTCAGCCCAAGCTTGATTTTTTGTAAAGCTTCGCTTGTTATATTTTCGATTCCAAAACTCATCTTTGAATGGTCTTTTCTAACGGTATTAGAGGGGGTCCCCATAAAAAGAATATAATGATAAAAATCAAATTCACTTAGAAAATTTTTATACAGTGTAACAAGATTGCGACCTACTTTTTTGGGTGATACGTTGTTACCAGCTTTGGATTGAACATCCCATAGTTTTGCTGCAAAATTATCAGTACCAGTAACATCATTAAAGAAGTCTATCACAAAAAATTTGATATCATCGTTATCTGCATGAAAATTCATAAGATAAAGCAATGCTTTTGTTTCCGTTTCAGATGCCGTATTCGTTAATTTTTCGGTAGACTCTACTTTGTATGTCATAACGTACTCCCCATGATGGCTAATATTTCACAACAGTTCCTTGATCGCTTCAAAGTTTTTGCCGCAAGTCATGAAAAATAGACATTTGCCATCACTCTGTTTTGCCCAGAAGTCACCGACCAGGCGTTTTTCTTTGGAATCATCGCTGCTGTAACGATCGGCTCCCTTATGCTCAACAACAAGGATTCTGCCATCTTTGAGTTTTGCCACGAAGTCAGGATAGAATTTCCGGTTGTGCAGCTGCAAATAGAAG
>JAZSRU010000075.1:0-21354 GCA_045538635.1 Victivallaceae bacterium | reverse complement strand
CAATAGGCATTAACAAAAACTGGCAGGTCAAGCAAGAATATTTTGTAACCATGACAGCAGCATAGAAAAACAGTTCACTGACTGCTTCAGCAGTAGCCCGTGAACTTAATGCGAATGAAAATTTCATTCAGAGCCCGGATTGGGCTGCCAGTAAAAATGCCTTCTAGGCACAGTGCATACCACCAGCTCAGCTGGTGGTTTTGATTTGTTCTGTACTAAACATTGACTGATTTTTTTGCAAGGGGGCTTACGCCGCCACCCTTGCGACCCCGGCGGGGGATATCCATCCCCGTTTTGTGACGCTGGCGCGTGAGTGTCAGCGGCTGGGTGGTGTCAGGCTGTTTTTCCGCGGAATGTTTGATTGCTCCTTCCATTTTTTTATGGAATGAGCAATCAAATCTTCCGCCGGATTGGCCACATTGGGGTATTGTCGCTCATTGCTATCGCAATTCGCTATACCCCAAACCCCTCAATTTTTTCAAATTATCAGTCAATGTTTATATTATAATTATGCTACAATATATTTTATACTTTCTGCTCATTATTAAGGAGAGAGATAAGAAGATTAAGGATTTTTAATATTAAATGGCAGTCTTTTGTGGTAAAAGTATGCAACGAGATTTTGCAGAATGATAGTATGCAAAAAGAGTGTATTAATTTTTTTGATGTGGCTAATCGTGGCAAAAGATTTTCGTTGTCATCCCTCAAAAAAGAGGAAGGATAAAGGAAACATTTTGCCACAAACAGACAAGACTGACACCACCCGGCCGCTAACATCACGGCTATGCCGTTACCAAATGGGGATGGATATCCCCTTGCGGGGGGTCCGTCTTCGCTAAAGCTACGCAGTGACAAGGCAATCGGCGTAACGCGTCAGCGTAATAGAAAGGCGGGTGGAACGCCGGGGCTTACCCGCCCCCCCCCTTGCAAAAAATAATACATAGCCTTTTGTAATGAGGAGAGCAGAGCCTTTTTTACAGGTTCATTTCGTCATCGCCGAATTCGCAATCGATATTTTCAGGGGCGGATTCGACTTTATCTTTCCAGCGGTCGGGATAACGGTTTTTCAGCCAGAAAAGAAGAGCGCGTACATCGGGGGGGACTGTTTTTTTGACGATTTTCCGTTTGGCCAGGCTGGTGATTTTGCCTGAATCTTTATCAATGATATCTTCGGAATAAATTTCTTCATGAACAAAACCGAGCGCGCGTTTCAATAATGCCTGTTCGGTTTCTTTCTGTTCTTTTGATTTGCGCATAAAAAAACTCCTTTCATGTTTCCAAGAAAGGAGTTGTGTCAACTTTTGTATTTTATCAGCCGAGGCGGTTTGCCACATCGAGGAAGTTGGGATCGACTTTGTACAAACGCTCGTAGGCGGCGCGTGCGCTGTCCGGATCGCCGTTTTTCTCATGGGCAATGCCGAGGTAATAGAAACATTTTTTATAATTCGGCTCACGCAAACCGATCATTTCAGATGCTTTTGAGAGGTATTTGACTGCATTGGGAACATCATCCATATTCAGCACAACGCGTCCGAGATAATAAGTTGACTGCGGTTCCCAGCGGGGATGTTTGGAGGCGATAGTGAATTCCTGCAATGCCTCTTCTGACATGCCGCAATCATAATATTCAAGTCCGAGTTCAAAATGCAATTGAGAATCATTTATATTTGACTGTGAACGGCGCAAAGCGCGTTCAAGTTTGAACTGCATGCGGGAAATTTCCAGATCGGTAAGCTGTTGCTGGGCATTATCGTATGCAGAGGGATTATTTTCGATAGCCTGGATAGCCAGATCGAATTTTTTCAGGTAAAGTTTTTCAATATCTTTGTCCAGATTGGCATCGAAAGTATTGAGCGCTTTGGCAACGAATTCGAGGTGGTAGATCGCGGTATCATAATCCTGTGCGATTTTATATGCTTCAGCGAGTTTACGGCGTATGTCGAGGGATTCTTTCTGCTCAAGGACTTTGCTGAGTTCGGTAATGACGAGTTGAGCCTGATCCACATCGCGGATGGTTCCGTCAAGGAGCTGCTGAACGACGGCTTCCTGTGAGTCGCGGGACTGAATTTTATTTTTCTTGTTTTTGTTTAATGCTTCTTCTTCGGCATTGCGTTTGGCTTCTTCGCGGTCCTCAATGATTTTTTTTGCCTGCCGGATGTATTTTTTGTAGGAAGATTTATCGGGAGCATCTTCGTAGAGTTTCTGAAAGATTTCGAGTGCAGCTTCGGGATTTTCGGATTTGATATGATATTCGCCGAGTTTGATTTTGAGGTCTGTGCTGTCTGGAGTGAAATGGAGTGCAGTTTCGACAGCGTCAACAGCGATGAAAAAAGCTTCTGCTTTTTCTGCGAAGGATGCAAGCATCAGCAGCAGGGGGATGTTGTTCACATTTTTTGAAAGGACGTCTTCGCAGAGCGCAATAGCTTTCATATAATTTGAGCCGACGAATGCTGTTTTGCATGAAAGGATGAAGTTTGTCAGACCGCCTTCGGGTTTGGCGTTGCTTTCTTCTGCTTTGCGGATTTCGAGTAAACGCAGCTGTTCTTTTGCGGGGATAAGTTCCGGCTCGCGTTTGATTATATCGCGGAACATATCAATGGCGTCCTGAATCGGCATATTCTGAGCCGCATTGATCATGCGTTCCAGACTTTTGCGTGTTGTATCGGACATATTTTTCCAGTATTTGGGCTGAATCATAAATCACTCCGTGTGGTTGTTTTTATTCAATCATTTCATTTTTACTGCATTATCAAAATTATTTGTTACATTCTGCATCGGCTGAAGTATTTTGTTAATGAGGGAATTTGTTTTTCTGCCGGATTGCGGATTTTGTTTTTTTGCATTTTTTGCGATTATGGTGAGATATAATTTGCTGCATTGCATATTGACATCGGATGTTTTGAGTTTGTCGAATACGGTGTGAGAAATTATCTCGCCGAAGAAATAATTTGCTATCGCATCTTTTTTGAAATCAGTAACAGGCATATTGTTCAATTTATAGTTTTTGAAAGACCATGAGTTGTTTGTATTTTCAAAGAAGAGTTCGACTCTGATGTTCAGAACGCCGTATAATTTGTCGCGTTTGACCAGAGATAATTTTTTTGTATCTTTCTGCGACCATGAGCAGAGCACTCTGGGCAGAGTGTACTGGTCATAAGATTTTTTATCTTTTAATGACTGATTGATCAAAGAGGTCAGATACGAAGATATTGCGGCTGGTGTTGCGCTCAAAGTCAGATTGTATGATTCAGGGGCGGAGTCTATTTTTTTCAGGAATACAGAAATATTTTTGGACCCGGATCTGAATTGCTCATATTTCGGCAGTTTGTCTTCGGGAAGAGCGGAAAGAAAAAATTTATAAAAGCCGAAAAGAGCAGCGATGATGATGATTGCTGTAATGATCGGTTTTAATTTCAGCTTCATCCGTGGGCGTTTGCCGGTATTGAAATCAAGATTGCTGTCAAATTGTGTATAGACCGGCAATTTTGACCCGCATTTGGCACAGAATTCCAAGGTATCTTCATTTTCTGCGCTGCAGAATTTACACACTTTTGCCATTTGGTTGTTCTCCTGTGAAAAAATAGTATGATTTCAATTACTATACACCGATTTGTGTGTTTTTCAAGTGTATTTATATATTATTATATAAATAAGCTGTGGAGAACAGGCAGCTTTTTGCTGTTAAACAAAAAATGAAAGAGAGATTCCGACCAGTAACGGAATGGAAAAATTATCGTCGATATGAAGCTGTTTTTCAAATAACTCAGCCAGCATCGCCAGCAGAATACCTGCGGTTCCGGCAATTATGCCCGCAGCAGAAAGCGGCGGATAAAAAGCGGAAACTGCACCGAATGCCGCCAGCCCGCCGATGATAAAAGCTATACAGCCTTCAATGCTTTTGCCGTTTATTTTGTGTTTGCCGAAACGCCTGCCGACGAGTGCCGCGCAGGTATCTGCGATCAGCATGACTGCGAGAGCTGTCGCTGCGCCTTGCGGTTTGAACAGCAATGTGACCATGAATGCCGCTCCCCATACCGGCGGCCCCCCGGAAATGACCCAGTCCTGCGGGGATGGGGTTTTGCGCAGCATTTTTTTGAAGAAAAAATAATAAACCGGAGTTATGTATGGCACCTGACATGCCACAGCGTGTTCAATTGAGATATTGAGTATCCATGCCGTACCGAAAATCACCGCCAGCACCATCCGGTATTCGTCCGGACAGAGCATTATAACCGCCACCATCCACAATGAACTCAAGTGGATCAGCTTGCGTAAAAATTCCTGAAAATAACTTATCTGTTCCATATTTTTCTGCCTTTCATTTTTTATTGTAATATAGCGTCCTGTGTAGAATATGCAAATGTACGATAACTTAAATGCTGAAAACAAGCAAAGTTATTTGTACAGAAAAAATTATTTTATTTTCAAAGTCAGAGAGTCTGCCGGATTGTGCATTTCGAGAAACAATCTTTCTTTTGCACCGTTGCCGTTCAGATAAACCGGTTTGGCCAGTTCGCCCAGAGAGAAGTTGAATCTGATAATTCCGTCCTGACTGCCCGGCAATGATGATAACGGCCAGCTGACTGTGATGAGGGTTGGTGCGTATTCTGTATGCATTCCGGACTCAAAGGGGACTCCGGTCAGCAGATAATTGAAATTGCCGAGATCTTCACATTTGCCATTGCGGATATGAAATCTCTCCTGCAAAGGATACTGAGTTCCGGTCAGGTCGGTAAAATAGCATCTGCCCCATAAATCATTGCCGTCGAATCCGGTCAGAGTCAGAATGAATTTGCCGTCTTCGATATGGTATGCCCATGAATAAGTTGAGGTTTGATAGGTTGTATCTTTTTCAGCAAAAACAAGATGCATTTTTGCAATGTGTTCAAAAGGAGTTGTTTTGTTTGCCAATATTTGTTCAAGTTTATCCGCGTCTGCGAGTGCGGCATCCGCATCAATGAGAGCCTGTCGCGCGCTGTCTGCATCAAAAAGTCTTTTCAAGGCTTCTCCGTGGAATCCGAGTCTTGAATCATTTTCCAGAAGCGGTATGCATCTTTCGCACAGATTGCGGTGAGTTGCAAGGCATTGTTTCATTTGCTGCAGGATTTGAGCATATTTATCAAAATGCAGCGTCCGGGAATAAAATTCGCGGCGCAACTTGAAAAATTCCAAAAGATTGCTGCTGCCAGTAAGGGAACAGCCGATAAATTCCGCAATATTTATATCCCGCAGATTTTTTACATTGTCTTTAAAAATATTTTTGAGCGGCATCAGGATATCAATACCTTTCTGCCATGTTTCGCTCATCGTTTTCAGCAGTTGAGCCGCTTCATCAAGCGTGAAGCCGGATAACGCTTCTCCAATATTGTCGCCGCCGAATTCAAAATCGGGCTTCCACGGCGGAGCAAGTATTTCAAGGTCAGGCAGAAAATGATATTTCCAGCGCAGAAATGCATTTTGCGGGCCGTAATATTGAAACATCAGCGAAAACGGCATATTTTTGTAGGCAGCAGTGAAAATCTGCCATGCCTCAATCAGTTTGTCTGAATATCTGCCCCATTGCGGTTCTGCCAGGCGTAACAGAAAACTTCCGCTGTCCGTACTGAAATCTTCAAACGCCAGTCTGCCGCAGGCGCGTCCGATCAATCCTGTAAAATTGCCGATATACCACGACTGCATGACTGAAACGATCCCGAGTTCATGCAGTTTTTTGTATTTATTGTAAGCGATTTCCGGCACGGGGATAAAAGGAACTGTAACAAGTTCATGACCGCTGCCGAGCTGGAGTTTTGCCCCCATCGGGAGAGAACGGCGTTTCTCTGCTGCATTGCGGAAGTTGCCGGACGGACCTTCATAAGATATCCAGTAATCTCCGGCAATGCGGGTTTTGCCAAGTTGTTCGCATTTGCCGCCGGATTCAAAATTGTATTGTGCAATAACATCATCCGGTGTCGCCACCGCCAGCTCCTGCGCCCACGGTGCGAGTTGAGTAGCATGTGGAAGATAATACCATGCAATGAGTTGTGCATTGGGCGCTCCCTGTTTTATACCATCATTTATCGCCGATAAATTTTTGTGCATTATTTCTGCTTGAGAAAGATTGCAGACGTGCTGACAGCTTATTTTGTCGCTGCTGGATGGCAAAACAGTTGAAGTACATGCAGTTGCGCGTTCTCCGGCAGAGATGTTTATGACACCTCCGAGGTCTGGAACTGCGGCGAATGTGCTGGAAAAGACTTCACGCAGATATTTTTGAGTTGCTTCTGAAGCGGGACAGAAACAATGTTGTCCCCAGAAAGTGTCTTTTTTGAAGAGTTCGGGATGATTATGCCATAAATCTGAATTTTCAGTTACGGCGCGCGGTTCTATCATGAAAAGCCAGACTTTTACACCGTAACGGGCGCATTTCTGAACAGTTTTCTGTAATTTGGCAATGCGTTTTTCCCGTTGCGGATCAGGTGTGATGAAAGAGCTGATACCGAGTTCATTTATTGAAGTTACGATCCAAATGCCGTTGCTGCCGTCATGAGCCAGAGTTTCCAGATAGCCGTCGGGATAATAATCGGTATCTTCGAGCAGTTCATCGGTGTTGAGTGGTGGGCGTTTGATTGGGCTGAATGGACATCTTGCGAGTCGTATTTTCAGCCATGGTTTGCGTGAAATGGTCTGTTTTTCATGCCTGAAAACGCCGTTTGCGGCACAGAAAATGTCGATAAATTCATATATGCCGCGTCTGATTCCTTCGGTATCTGCGGCGCTGATGGTACATGAATTTTCATCAAAGACAAGTGAATATTCCTCAAAAACGGAAGTTTTTGAATGGCGGATGTTTATTTGATAACCGTCATTATTTTCGCGGCAGTTGGCAGCGGTGAGATATCTCCGGAGAGATGCAAATGCTGTTTCGAACAGATTTTTTTCATCGGCAAAAGAGTTATTCAAACACCAGTTTTCTCCGGCAGAATCATGCAGAACGAAATGCGGTTGTTCAAACTGTTTCATTTCATCCATGAAAGCGTAATATTCAACAGCATCAGAAAACATTGCAGTATCCTTATTTAATATCAGTTGAGTGCCAGTTCATAGTTAAAGGTACTTTCTTCGGCATTTTTCCAGTTTGCATTGGTCAGATCATAGAAATCTGCCGTGCCTGCAATGCGTGGTATGGAAATGACTTTGACCGGATAAACCCGTGTCAGCATGCTCCGTTTGTCATAGCGTACAGAAAATTCATTGGTGCGGGCATCTTTGATATTGCCTTCAACCGGGATTTCCGCACGGGTAACGAGCAGGGGAAGTCTGCCGAGACGGTAAATTTCCACCGGGAGAACGGAATGGTCGCGCAAGTTTTCAAGTGCGGTTTTGTCGAGTTCGGCATGTGCTTGTATTTTGGTTGCGCCCATGCGTTGTAATTCCATGACTGCCATTGAGTTGCATACAGGAAGCGGGTCGGCGGCAACGATTTCAATATCTGCGTAATCTTTCAGCAGCGGCATTTCAAAAAGCGATTGCACGCGGAATGAACGGATACCATTCTGATAGGCAAGTTTGATTGCTTTTTTCAAGCCGTCAAGTCTGTTTTCCGGAGTGAATTCCGGCAGAATTGCCTGATAAGTGGATTTATTGACATCAAAAACGGAAGTGGCAGTCCGGGCTTTCGGGTTGCCGGGGAGGACGCCATTGGGTTTGACAGCGACGGTTTCGGGAATGTTATCCTGTTCATAGACAAATGGATGCATCTTTTTATAATCAAGTGCGAATTTGCCGAGTCCTTCGGCACCGGTTTGAAAAAGTGAGTCAGGGGAAATGCTGCCTTTGATTTCCGCCCATGCTGCGCGTCGCAGCTCCTTGAGTATCGCAGCGGGAACGAAAAGGCCACCTCCGAGTTTTACATTGCATTTGCCGAGGGCGAAATCTGTTGAATCCGCGGCGGCAAATTCTGCTGTAAGTTTTTCAACAGTAAGCGGTTGCTTCTTGGCTTCAGAGAGTTCAATATTTTCTTCATAAACGCAGTTGATCGCGCTGTTTGCCACGCGGCATTTGAAATGTGAGCGATCCAGTTCAATATCGAGATCGACGCGTTTTTTCTGAAGCGGGAGTTTTTCAAATCTCGCGCTGTGATCCGGGTAGCTTTCGCCAATTTTGTAAAGTACTCCGCGGTAAGGAACTTCGCGGTCAAAGCAGATGAAAACTTTATCATTGGGGACTGCTTTTCGGACGGATTCGCCGTTGACAAACATTTTGGTCAGAGTCATGGCGGGGCCGTCATCGCCAGATTGCGGCTGAATACGGATACGGTCGCCAATGTGGATTTTTTTGCGGACGATGCATGAGAAACCGTTTTCTGCGGTTTCGGTTACTGAACCGACAAGCATTCCGGCAGAACCGATATTGTCATGTATGATGAGGTCTTTCATGCTTTTTTCAAAGAAGAAACCTTTTGACCATTTGCGTCCGCAACTCTTTGACAGCAAGGCTCTTGCCTCTCCGAGCAATTCGGGGGACGGGCGGGATTCCGGAGCATCAAGTATCATGCGGTATGCTTTGACTGTATTGAAGACATAATCTCCCTGACGCAGGCGGCCCTCGATTTTCAATGAGTCGATTCCGATTTCACGCAAATCACCAATAAGTTCCAGAGTTTCGAGGTCTTGCGGAGAGAAGAAAAAACCATTGCCCTGACTGCTGTAATAACGGCGGCGGCAAGGCTGTTTGCAAAAACCTCTGTTGCCGCTGTAACCACCTAAATATGAAGAAAATAAGCATTGTCCGGAGAGGGAGCAGCACAAAGCTCCGTGAATGAAGACTTCGAGTTCGGTATCGGGATTTTTTTCGCGTATGGAGCGTATTTCATCCAGAGTTATCTGTCTTTCAAGGATCACGCGTTTGGCGCCGAATTCAGCGGCAGCGGCGACACCGGCAGAGTTGTGAAAGCCCATCTGGGTCGAAGCGTGGATTGTCAAATCCGGAAAATATTCTCTTATCATACGCGCTACTCCGAGATCCTGAATGATCAGCGCATCAGGGTCAAGTGAGGAGAGCAAAGCCAGATTTTCTGCGACTTCAGCGAGTTCATTTTCCTTTATTACGGTATTGAATGTAACATACACTTTGCGCTTGATTGAGTGAGCATAGGCAATGATTTTGCCCATTGTTTCCGGAGTGAAGTTTTCGCTGCGTTCACGAGCATTGAATTTGCCGAGTCCGCAGTAAATCGCATCAGCGCCCGCGTCAAAGGCGGCAAGTGCAGACAGCGCATTGCCGGCAGGAGCGAGAAGTTCAGGAACAGGATTGTTTTTTTTCATGATTCACCTCGTATCAATGGCCGCATGATTCGGGACGGTCAACTGTTTTCCATGCGTGATGACGGACATGTTTGCCCTGATCGAGCCAGCGTACTTCAAAGTCGCTTTTGATATCGGCAATATCGTCCAGCAGGGAATCATCAAGCTCAAAAAGACCTGAACGCTCAACGATATCGGTTACTGAATCAAAATAGGGATCATCATCACTTGAAAAATGAAAAGTTCCGCCTTTTTTTAGGACGCGGTGGATTTGGGAGAGAAAATCGCTGGTAACGAGGCGGTGTCCTTTGTGGCGTTCTTTGGGCCATGGGTCGGGACAGAGAATGTGCAGTCTGTCGAGTGCCGCATCCGGAATCATGTATGCGACCAGATGGCGGGCTTCGACGCGGAGCAGCTGCATATTGGAGATGTTGAGCCTCTGATTTTTGCGAACGAGCTTGCGGAGTCTGCCGATCATGACATCGGCGGCGTAAATATTTGCATCGGGGTAGCGTTTTGCCAACCCGGCGGTAAAGGAACCAGAACCGCATCCGAGGTCGAGTTCGGTTCTATGATCGTTGTTTTTTATGTTGTCCAGACGGGTGTAAGACTGGGTCAGAATGTTGATAAAAGCATCTTCCGGTTGATTTTTCATAAATAAAAGTGTTTTTCCATTTTAAAAATTTTAAAGTTGTGTTATATTATATATAATTTATTGCCGTATTACAGTAATTTCAACAGGAAAAACGGAAAAAAGTTATGAATATCTTGTTTGTTTGTACCGGAAACAGCTGCAGAAGCCCTATGGCGGAAGCTTATATCAATATGCTTGCTGCCCGGAATAACTGCAATGATGTTTTCGCCGGGTCAGCCGGAATTCATGCTTTTGACGGCGGCAGGGCATCAATGCAGGCACAAATCGTGGCGGAATCTTTCGGCGGTGATCTGAAAAATTTCCGCAGCCGCAGATTTGAAGCGCACATGGCAAATGATTATGATATCATAATCGCTATGACGGCGGGGCATTTGCGGGCGATACAGGAGATCGCACCGGGTGCAAATGTCAGAATGCTGTTTGATTATGCCGGATTGAACGGAGTTGATGTTCCTGATCCTTACGGTGAAAATGTAGATGGTTATGCAAGAGTTTTTTCTTATATGCAGAAAGCTCTTGATGCACTTTATGCAAATATTTCAAATTCAAATACCAATTCTTAAACAAAAGGAAAAAAAATGAAAAAAATCGTTGATTTCTGTGGCAGCCCGCTCAAAGTTGCCGTCGGTACCGACCACGGTGGTTTCACTCTCAAAGCTGAACTCTCCGAGTACTTCAAAGCTAAAAATATCGAATTTGTCGATTTCGGACCTTTCGATTTTGACAAAGAAGATGATTATTCAGATTATGCTTCCCAGGTCGGCCGCTCAATCATTACCGGCAAATGCACCTGCGGCGTTCTGATTTGCCGTTCCGGTGTCGGTATGGGAATCAATGCAAACCGTTTCCACGGTGTCCGCGCTGTTGTTGCCGCTGATGCTGCAACTGCTGTCCGCAGCCGCGAACACAATGCAACCAATGTCCTCGTTTTTGCCGGTGATAAACTGGATAAAAACGGCATGATAGAAATTTTTGAAGCATGGAGCAGCACTCCCTTTACCCAGGAAGAACGCCATGTCCGCCGCCTCAACAAGCTCGAAGTCAAATCTTATGATGACATTGCTGCCATTCGCACCGCAGACCCTGTCATCGCTGAACTCATTGACAAAGAAGTCGCCCGTCAGTTCGACGGTATTGAACTTATTGCTTCTGAAAACTTTACTTCATGTGCAGTCCGCGCTGCTCAGGGTTCTGTTCTTACCAATAAATATGCTGAAGGGTATCCCGGCAAACGTTATTACAACGGCTGCGAAGTCGTTGACCAGATCGAATCGATCGCCATTGAACGCGCCTGCAAACTTTTCGGAGCAGAAGCCGCCAACGTCCAGCCCCACGCCGGTTCACAGGCAAATATGGCTGTTTATATGGCTCTCATCGAACCCGGTGATACCATTCTCGCTATGAGTCTTGACCACGGCGGTCATTTGACCCATGGTCATCCCATGAACTTCTCCGGCAGAACTTACAATGTTGTTCCCTACGGCGTTTCAAAAGAAACTGAAACCATTGATTATGATGAAGTTGAACGCCTCGCCGTTGAAAATAATCCAAAACTCATCGTTGCCGGTGCATCTGCTTATCCGAGAGTAATTGATTTTGCCCGTCTGCGTGAAATTGCAGACAAAGTCGGAGCTAAACTTTTTGTTGACATGGCTCACATCGCCGGTCTTGTTGCCGCCGGAGAACATCCCAATCCCGTTCCCTATTGCGATGTTGTTTCCACTACTACCCACAAAACTCTCCGCGGTCCCCGTTCCGGCTTGATCCTCTGCAAAGAAGAATACATCAAAGCTATCAACTCCAAAGTCTTCCCCGGTATGCAGGGCGGACCTCTGGAACACGTTATCGCTGCCAAAGCAATCTGCTTCGGCGAAGCTATGACTGATGAATTCAAAGCATATCAGCGTCAGGTCAGACTCAATGCTGCCAAACTTGCAGAAGAACTTGCAAACCGCGGTTTCCGCATCGTTTCCGGCGGTACTGACAACCACCTCATGCTCGTTGACCTCCGTCCGAAAAAGGTTACCGGCAAAGCTCTTGCCAACGCCCTTGACCTCGCCCGTATCACCGTCAACAAGAACATGATTCCCTTTGACCCTGAAAAACCCTTCGTTACCTCCGGTATCCGTATCGGTACTCCCGCAGTTACCACCCGCGGTATGAAAGAAGCTGAAATGGTCAAAATTGCCGAATTTATTGAACGCGCCTGCGCTGTTTGTGATGATGAAGCAGCTCTCCGTGCAATCGGTGAAGAGGTCCGTGCATTTGCAGCACAGTTCCCGCTTCCCCAGTTTTAAGCGAAAGATGTGATATTGTCGTCGGAAAGGTAAAAATTTTGCTGAAACATGTTTTTCCTTTCCGGCAGGCAGTTTATCTTTTTTATAAAAAATTTTCAAGTAATTTTTTCAGAGGATTTTTATTATGATAGATATTAAAATTATCCGTGATCATTTTGACGATTACAAAAAAACTTGTGAACGCCGCGGCTGTCCTGTAAATCTGGACACCGTTCTTGAGCTTGATATTCAATGCCGTCAGCTCAATCAGGAAATTGACGCTCTCCGCGCCGACCGCAACCGCTTGAGCAAAGAATGTCAGACCAATCCCGCCGCACGCGAAGAAGTCAAAAAACTCAAAGTTACTCTCTCTACCAAAGAGAATACTTTTAACGAATTGCAGGAAAAACTCTACAAAATGTTGAGTTTCCTCCCCAATACTCTTTCTGCCGATGTTCCCGACGGCCTGGATGATACCGCCAATGTCGAACTTCGCAAAGTCGGCACTATTCCGACTTTTGATTTCCCCATCCGCGATCACCAGCAGCTCGGAGAATTGCTGGACATTATTGACACACAGCGCGGTGCAAAAGTTGCCCAGACCGGTTTTTATTACTGGAAAGGCAAAGGCGCACAGCTCGCTCAGGCTCTTTTCTTCTGGGTTCAGCAGCAGCTTGTTGCCAAAGGCTTCACTCTCTTTATGACTCCCTGTGTTGCCAAGGAAAGAACTCTTTTCGGTACAGGTTATCTGCCGTTTTTCGCAGATCAGACTTTTAATCTCAAAGATGAAGATCTTGCTTTGATCGGTACCAGCGAACAAACCCTTGTCGGTTATCATGCTGATGATGTGCTTGACGGCAAAGAATTGCCTTTGTGCTATACTGCTTATACTCCCTGTTTCCGTACTGAAGCCGGAAGCTACGGCAAAGCCAGCAAAGGTATTTTCCGCGTTCACCAGTTCCACAAAGTTGAACAGATCATTTTCTGCAAACCGGAAGATTCTGTCAAATATCATGACTTCTGCCTCGAAAACGAAGAATACATTCTTCAGCAGCTCGGTATTCCCTATCATGTCGTCAATGTCTGCGTCGGCGATATGGGCGCACCCGGTTACAAAAAATATGATATCGAAGCATGGTTTGCCGGGTTCGGCGGCTATCGTGAAGTTACCAGCAATACCAATCTGACTTCATTCCAGAGCCGTCGTCTGAATATCCGTTATAAAGACGGTGATACCCGCGATTATGTCCACACTATCAGTGCAACTGCTGTTACCGACCGCGTTCTGGTTGCGATCCTTGAAAATAATCAGCAGGAAGACGGAACTGTTATTGTTCCTGAAGTTCTTCGTCCGCTCTGTGGATTTGATAAAATTGAGCCGGTGAAAAAATGAATTTCAGTATTTTTGAAGTTATAATGTTGATATGTTTCGGATTCAGTTGGCCTTTTGCCATTTGGAAAACAGTAAAGGTAAAAAATCCGACGGGAAAAAGTTATGTTTTTCTCGTACTGGTGATAATCGGCTATATTGCAGGATGTCTGCATAAAGTCATTTATCACTATGATATTGTGTTTTATCTGTATATGCTGAATGGAATACTGGTTGCAACTGATATGCTCCTCTGTATTTACTATCAATATTTTTACAAAAAGAACAAAGAATTGCAAAATTAAAAGGAGCTTCTATGTCAATTTTTAAAGCTTACGACATCCGCGGAGTTTTTCCGGCGGAGATCAATGCTGCTGTCGCCGAAAAAATCGGCCGCGCCTATATCAAGTTCACCGGAGCAAAAAAAGTTGTGATCGGCCGTGATATGCGTCCTCATTCACAGGATATGTTTGACGGCTTGAGCAAAGGTATCATGATGCAGGGGGCGGATGTTATCGACCTCGGACTCTGTTCAACTCCGATGTCTTATTTTGCCAACGGTACTCTCAAGGCGGATGGTTCTATTATGATCACCGCCAGCCATAACCCGGGAGAATGGAACGGCTGTAAGCTCTGTATTGCCAATGCGGTTCCTATCAGCGGCGTTACCGGGATCAAAGATATTGAAAAACTTGCCAATGCAATGGATTTTGAACCCGCTGCTGTCCCCGGCAAAATGAGTTCATA
Organism: Victivallaceae bacterium; assembly: GCA_045538635.1. GTDB lineage: Bacteria > Verrucomicrobiota > Lentisphaeria > Victivallales > Victivallaceae > RGIG5270. Next base: position 7,023 of record JAZSRU010000075.1, on the reverse strand, counting down.
CGATATCGCTCCGGAATACGGCGAATTTCTCAAAAAGCATTTGAAAGTTGACCGCAAATTGAAGGTCGTTTGCGATTTTGCCAACGCAATGGGCAGTTATGAAATCGCTGCGATCCGTGAATATTTTGACATTATTCCGATGTATGAAGAGCTTGATGGAACATTTCCGAATCATGAAGCAAATCCGTTGAAACTTGATACATTGGATGCAATTTGTGCCAAAGTCAAAGAAGTCGGCGCTGATTTCGGTGCTGCATTTGACGGCGATGCCGACCGCTGCGGATTTATTGACAACGATGGAAATATTATCCCGATGGATTTGTTTACCGCGCTTGTTGCTCAGGATATTTTGAGCGAAAACAAGGGCGCAACTGTACTTTATGACTTGCGTTCAAGCAAGGCGGTCAAAGAATGCATAGAAGAAAACGGCGGTCGTGCAGTCATGTCCCGCGTCGGCCATGCTTTCATCAAAAATCAAATGCGCGAAAATGATGCTGTTTTTGCCGGTGAATTATCAGGACATTATTATTTCAAGGAAAATTTCACCGCTGAATCCCAGGGATTGGCTTTCATTATGCTTGCCAATCTGATTTGCAAAAGCGGTAAAAAAGTTTCCGAGCTGGTCAAGCCTCTGCAAAAATATTTCTCAAGCGGCGAGATCAATTCAAAAGTCGCTGATGTCGCGCCGATCCTCGCAGAAATCAAAAAGCGCTATGCCGATGGCAATACTTATGAACTGGACGGTTTCAGTTCTGAATATCCGACATGGCACTTCAATGTCCGCGCATCCAATACTGAACCTCTGCTCCGTTTGATCGTTGAGGCCGATACAGAAGATGAAATGATTGCCCGTCGTGATGAATTGCTGAAAATCATCCGCGGCTGATTTCCGTAACAAAAGGAGTTTCCCATGAGCTATGAAAAAATGACCCGTCTGATGCAGCGCGGCAGCGATTTCCTCGGAGTGAAATATCCGATCCTCTGCGGTGCAATGACTTGGATTTCCGAACCGAAACTTGTAAGTGCTGTGTCCAATCACGGCTGTTTCGGGTGTCTTGCCGGCGGCAATGCCCCGACCGATGTATTGCTGAAATATATTGAGGAAACCAAATCGCTTACCGATAAGCCTTTTGCTGTAAACCTTATTACTATCGCGCCCGCGTACAAAGAACATCTGGCAATGATAAAGGATGTAAAAGTGCCGTTTATCATTTTTGCCGGAAGTTTTCCGAAAGAAAAAGAGATCGAAGCCGCCAAAGCAACCGGAGCTAAAGTAATGTGTTTTGCTTCGACTGTTTCGATTGCTGAACGCATGATCCGTTTCGGTGCAGATGCAATCATCCTTGAGGGCAGTGAGGCAGGCGGACATATCGGACATGTTTCAAGTGTTATTCTGATGCAGCAGGTTTTGTATAAGTTTGCCGATCAGATACCGATGTTCATGGCAGGTGGAATGTCCACCGGCAAGATGATGGCTCATGCATTGCTCATGGGCGCCGCGGGAGTTCAGCTCGGCACGCGTTTTGTGATGACCAAAGAGTGTACATGTCATCCCGCATTTAAAGAGGTTTTCATCCGCGCCAATGCCCGTGATGCGATTGCCACACCGCAATATGATTCCAAACTTCCGGTCGTGGCGGTGCGTGCATTGCGCAACAAGGGAATGGATAATTTCGGCAAACTGCAGCTCCGTCTGCTCAAGGAACTTGAGGCAGGAACCTGTCATCGACAGGACGCACAGGAAGAAGTCGAAAAATACTGGATGGGTGCGTTGCGCCGTGCCGCAGTTGAGGGCGATATAGATTTCGGCTCGCTGATGGCGGGGCAGTCTGTCGGTCTGGTTGATTCAGAAATGTCGATTCAGGAATTGATTGATGAATTGCTCGGCGACGGCGAAGCTGCATTGAATGATATTGCCGGTAAAATTTGTTAAAAGGTATGTATAAAGATTGAAAAAGCGTGTTCAAAAGCTGATATTGTTGCTGCTGTGCGCAGGATTTTTAATTATGTGGGCAGGGGCCGGATATCATGCTTTTGTATTATGGCTGGAGCGTACAGGGAGTGATTATTTCGCTCCGTATTTGCAGCTTGGAAGTTTTATCGGTGCTGAAACTCATGATGTTTCACTGCAGACACTTGACAAAGATGCATTGATAAAACTGGTCAAAGGTTTGCAGGCGGAAAATCATATTCTGACCTCGCAGGCTGTTCTGCTGACCGAGCTTGAACGGCAGAATGCCGAGTTGCGCAAAATGGTGAATCTGCCGGCAATGCGGGGGTGGAAGTCAATTCCGGCAGAAATAATTCTCCGTGACCCTAATCAATGGATGTATACATTTACAGTTTCCAAAGGTACATCCAGCGGTATCCGCAAGGGGTGTGCGGTATTTACTGTTGACAAATACGGCAAGCCGCTGCTGTTGGGGCAGATTTTTTCTGTTTCCAGACACAGTGCAAAGGTTTTGAGTATATACAACAGGGATTTGCATTTGTCAGGCAGATTGAATGTCAGCCGCGTGACCGGTTTGATAAATTCCATGATCAGAAGTGCCAATGAGCATTATCTGCTTATAAATTATTTGCCGAGAGATATGCATTATGTCATTGATGAAGAGGTTTTTACCTGCGGTTTTGAACGCAATGTTCCCGCCGGATTGAAAATCGGAAATCTGGTGGCGGTGGACAAAGAACAGTCCGTTTTCAGCAATCAGCTGTATGTCAACGGGTGGATAAAACCTGCCGCGGATTTGAATGACTTGCGTTTTGTATATGTCGCTGTCCCCGATGGCACGGAATCTGTATTGTTGGAGAATGATATATGAAGCAGTTGCAGATACCGGCGACAAAAATTCTTTATTGCGGTGATATTATACGGTATGAGCTGGAATGCCCCGGTGTCGGCGCAGGGCGTGCCTATTTGAGAACTACTCTCGGTAACGGCAGAATCCGTTTTGCTGAAATTATTGACCATACGGAGAAGGGCAAAGCTGTTACCGGCAGGTCTTGGCACGATCTTGCTATGGAGAAAATTTCAAATTGCAGATATGGCATATCAGTTCCTTTGACGGAATGTGGAGTTTTTGAATCAAAATGTTTTTTTGTGCCGGAAGATAATTCTCCGATCCGTTGGGTGAGCGGCAATAATTCTGTTGTCAAGGTGGAACCGGCGGTCAATATTGCAGGTAATACGATTTACACAGCATTCACCAGAATGTTTGATTTTAAAAATACAGAGCAGCATACAGACAGCAATCTGCTGCATTATTGTGAAAAAGTGCTTGACGATGTGAATTATTCAGTTATTCCGCCGTCAGGAACATTCCGTCAGCTTATTTCCAAACTTGATTTCATCATGAATGATATGAAGTGCCGTATCATTCAGCTGTTGCCGATACATCCGGTGCCGGTGGTGTACGGACGGATGGGGCGGTTCGGAAGTCCTTTTGCTGCGACTGATTATTTTGCGGTCGATCCGGCATTGGCGGATTTTGATGAGAAAGCGACTCCGATGGAGCAGTTCAAAGAATTGCTGGATGCGGTTCATGCCAGAGGCGGCAGATTGTTTCTGGATCTGCCGGTGAATCATACCGGCTGGGCATCGAAACTGCAGAGTGAACATCCGGATTACTTTGTCCGTCATGAAGACGGAACTTTTGAAAGTCCGGGGGCGTGGGGGATAGTCTGGGAAGATTTATGCAAGCTTGATTACCGGAAAGCTCCGATAATTCTGTTTATGGCGAAAGTGTTTCTTTTCTGGTGCCGTATCGGAGTTGACGGATTCCGTTGTGATGCCGGATATATGCTGCCGCAGAAAGCGTGGGAATATATTGTCGCCAAAGTACGGCGCGAGTATCAGGACACGGTTTTCATGCTTGAAGGGCTCGGGGGGCCGCAGGATAAACAGAATGAGCTGCTGAATCCGGTTGGTTTGGATTGGGCATATTCTGAACTTTTCCAGAATTATTCCAAAAATGAACTCAATGGTTATTTGCCGTATATGCAGTATATTTCAAATGAACGCGGCAGACTGGTGAATTTTGCAGAAACTCATGATAATGACCGTCTTGCAAAAAAAGGGCGCAAATATGCTGAAATGCGCACAGCATTGACTGCATTGACATCTCCGGCCGGAGCATTCGGATTCAGCAATGGAGTTGAGTTTCTGGCAACAGAGAAAATTGATGTTCACGGCAAAAGTTCTTTGAACTGGGGCTGTCCGGAAAATATTGTTCCGCAAATCAGATTGCTCAATACTCTTTTGAATAATCATGATGCTTTTGCCGGAAATTCACAAATGGATTTTATTCAACAGGATGATGAAGCAGTTTCGTTTGTGCGCCGCAGTCATGATGGGAAAAGCCGTGTTCTGTGCGCAGTAAATTTGAAAACTGAACACAGTGCATTTCTGGTTGTGCCGCAGGATATTTTTGCAGATTGGCAGCAGGTTGCTGCGTTGGACGGCGAGAGGTATGATTTCAGAGTGCATGACGGCAAAGTTTATCTGGAATTGAAACCGGGAGCCGGAGTTGTTTTTTGCGATAATGCTGAATTGTTTGAAAAATTGCGTGAAATTTCGTTGGCACCGGACTGTTTCTGTCCTTTGGCGCATCAGCAGGAGATAAAGGCGCAGATACTCAAAATATATTCGGTTCTTAGTCCGGCTCCGTTGGAAACCGGCAGAAATTTTGATTTTGATGATTTGACAGATACTTTTATGGATTCTCCGTTTGAGGTCGCGAAAACACTCAGCGGGACATTGTATCCTGAAGTATTGAATTTTGAACTTGCTTCGGATATCAGCCGTCAGGTGATGGCAGGTGACGAGAAAATAGTTCTGATATCAAGTGTCAAGCCATTCAGAGTCGTTTTGTCTGACAGCAGCAAATATGTTTATGACAGTGTGTTTTCTGTCAGACTGCATGACTTCTATGCAGGAGTTATAAAATTGCCTGAATATGATGGAGATGAGCCGCGCGAGCTGGAGCTGCAGTTTTCGATTTTTTCAAATGGTTCAGGCGTGCATCGGACCGGACATTTGCGGCAGCTCGGACAGAATAAAAAAATGGCAATAAAATTTGTCCGGGAACATGATAAAATTGACAGATCAACGGTTGCTTTGCACAGTAATATTTGCAACTCAATGAGTTATGTTCGCGGATGCTGGAGCTGTATTGAAAGTAAATACGATGCAATTCTTGCCGGAAATTGCAATAAAGATGTTCCGGTCGACCGCAGAGTGATGTTTCAGAATCTGCGGGCCTGGATCGTTGTCAATGATTTTTCACAGGCGCTTGATTTCAAAGTGCAGAAAAGTTTTACCGGCGGCATGGAAAATGTTTCAGAATGGGAATTTGATGTTCCTGTCGGGCAGGGGGCGACTGTCAATATTGTTTTCCGACTGCTGCTGGCAGAGAATGGGAATGCGGTAAAAATTCAGTTCATCCGTCCCAAAGGCAATGCCCCCGGACAACTTGCTCCTGAAATTCCGGTTAAAATTATTTTGCGCCCGGATGTCGATGACCGTATCAGCCATAATGTTACCAAAGCATATCTCGGCGCGGAGAAAAGTTTTCCGGATTCAGTAAAAGTTATGGAAAAAGGCTTTTATTTCGGTCCGGACAGTAACTGCCGGCTCAAAATGACTGTGGATAACGGTAATTTTGTGCATGAACCGGAATGGCATTACAATCAGTTTTTCGCTGCTGAAAATTATTACGGTCTGGAAGATCACGGAGATGTTTTCAGCCCCGGATATTTTGAATTGAATTTGCAGGGCGGTACTCAACGGGAACTTTTTGCTCAAATGCTTACTCCCGGCATGGCGGAACTTGCAGAGGAAATGAGATGGAACAGCACTTTGAATGTGCCGGATGAAATTGATTTGAACAGTGTTATAAGTTCTGCATTGCGTCATTTTGTGGTCAAAAGAGATGAATTTAAAACTGTTATTGCCGGTTTTCCGTGGTTCCTCGATTGGGGACGGGATACATTGATAGTGCTGCGCGGCTTGATAGACGACGGTTTTGAAAAAGAGTCGCTGGATATTCTGCGGCAGTTTGCCAAGTTTGAGAAGCAGGGAACATTGCCGAATATGATCCGCGGCAATGATGATTCCAACCGGGATACGACGGATGCGCCTTTGTGGTTTTTTGTTGCAGTGCATGATTTTATCCGTAAATTCAACCGTCCGGAAATACTGCAGATGGACAATGGAGCGGGCAGAACGCTTTTTGAATGTATGGAGTCGATCGTTGGAAATTATATTGATGGCACTCCGAATGGTATTAGAGCAGACAGAGAAACTATGCTTATCTATAATCCTCCGCATTTTACATGGATGGATACAAATTTTCCGGCAGGGACTCCGCGTGAGGGATATCCGGTTGAAATTCAGGCATTGTGGTATCATGCATTGGCGTTTTTGGGAGAATACAAAAAAGAATATGCTGATATAGCGGCGGCTGTTGCTGAAAATTTTGAAAAGTATTTTTATTCGGATAAATTGCAGCGATACAGCGATTGTATTCATGTGGAGAATGGTTTTGTTCCGGTAAGGGAAGGTATTGCTGATGATCATATACGGCCGAATCAGCTTTTTGCGTTGACGCTCGGCTTGGTGAAAGATCCCGGCAAAATGTTTGCAATTATCAGAAATTGTGAAAGACTTGTCATCCCCGGCGGTATCCGCAGTCTGGCTGACCGTCCGGTTGAATATAAACTTCCAATTTACCGCAACGGGCAGCTTTTGAATGATCCGTCAGCGCCGTATTGGGGCAGTTACAATGGTCCTGAAGACACGCACCGCAAGGCTGCTTATCACAATGGAACTGCATGGGGGTGGGTTTATCCGTCTTATTGTGAAGCATTGTATATGGCAGGAGGAGAGTCTTGCAGGCACCGTGCTTTGAGGTTGCTGCTGTCATCTGTACCGGTGCTTGAAAATGGTGTTCCGGGACAGCTGCCGGAAGTTATTGAAGGTGATTATCCGCATTGGGCGGGGGGATGTCCTGCCCAGGCGTGGAG
>JAZSRU010000154.1:0-2719 GCA_045538635.1 Victivallaceae bacterium | reverse complement strand
TATGGAGATTTTTCCGGGAACAGAGCATATTTTTTCAATGCCGATTGATTTCTACCATTTTCAGCAAGGGTTTTGGCGGCAAAAAACAACAGAGCATAATTATTTTTTGCATCCGCTTTTTCCAGAAGATCGCAGGCTTTGTTTACTTCATTTTTTTTCAGATGGAGCAATGCCAGACAAAATGGCTCATAGAGTTTATCTTTGCTCAAAAATATCAAATCTTTTTCCCGCATGGTACTGCCGGCAAAACGCCAGTAATCCGGCAGCAATTCCTGTTTGAAGTTGCTCCGGAATAATAAAGAGACCTTTTCGTAGTCTTTTTTCTGCATATTCAGGAATAGTTCATAACGCACCATATCGCCGGATTTTTGAGCAAACTTCTGCTTGTAATGTGCCACAAGGCGTTCTGCTTCAGAGGGATTGTGCTGCAAATAGTATTCTATGGCTATTTTAATTACTCCCGGATCATTACCGAAACGGGTCAAAGCATCTTTCAGCAGAATGATATTCTCTGAATTATTTTTCTTCTGGGCAAGCAGTATGAATTTTGCGGTAAAAACATCCGGTTTGCGGTTATAAAGGATAGTTGCCAGCGGCAGAAGTTTTTCCGGCGGAATATTTTTTTCAGAAAAAGCTGTTTTCAGAAATTCTGACAGCATATTGTCAGCTTGTTCCTGCAAGTTCAGATAATTCCGGTGGGTAAGCAAAGTTTCGTAACTTGCCTTTATCTCCTGGATATTGCCGCTCTGAATATCGGCACACAGAAGCATAAAGGCAGATAGCGGTGTGTTGATATTTCCACGCAAGGGAGCAGTCAGTTCCTTCAAACCTGTCATATCCTTTTTTGCCAGAGCGATCAAGGCATCAAAGTAGTAATTGCACAACATGGCACGGTTGCCGGAATCAGATTGGTAGTCAGTACGCAGTTTGGCAATTTTATCCGTCTTATTCAACAGACAATATATTTCTGCGGTCTGCACTGCAACGGATTGATCGTGGTAAATCGCAAGATGCTTTTCAAAAACATCCAGTGCTTTGCCGAAATTCCGGTATTGAGCATAAAACCGTCCCAATGCCGGAGCAAAAGCATAATTGTTTTGTTCATACGCCTCAACCAGACTCTTTTCTGCCCGGTCGATATCCTGTATATCAAGATAAAGTTCTGTTTGTGCGGCAAGAAATTCCTGCTTCAGAAAACCGTCCGGATCATTAAAGCGTTCAAGAGCGGACAATTTCTGTTCAACAGTAAGATGCTTATGCACAAAAAGCAACAACGCAAGTTCCCCGATACGGTTGTCCGCATCCCGCCGGGAAAGCTGCTGTTTATATTTGTTGATATTTCCATTGCGTCCGGCTGCATAAAGAAGAAGCTGCCGGTGCTTATCGCTCAAGGAACTGTCCTGTGACAACAACACTTCCAAACGGTCAAAATACCGGGCTGAACATAAACTGTCGATGTATTTTTCTTTATTTTCACTGCTCAAAGGGTTGAGCCGGTAAGCCATTGCACAGTAATAGACCTGTTCCGGATAAAACTTTCTCTTTCCTGCAATTTCACCAAGCATTGAGAACGCTGATTCATTGTTGCTGTCTTTGGCAATAAGCTGCAGTAATTGAGTTTCGGCAAGATCAAGCGAGGCATCATCACCGCGCTGAAAATTGCTTTGAGCCTGTTGGAAAAGGCGGACATTACGGACGTTTGAAAAAAGCAGAAATGCCGTCATGCTGATACATCCAGCGAGTATCAGCACTGAAAAAATAATCAATATAAGACGGGATTTTTTCATTTCTCTTTTTTCGTCCGGGAATCAACATTTTTGTTTAAAATCACTTGGAAGCGTAAAGTTTTTTCCGTTTTTTCAAGTAAAGCAAAGAGCCTCCGCCGACAATCAGAGTTGCAATGATTCCAGGAAGGGGCTGACCGGAAGGAGTTTTGCCGGAAGCATTGGCAGTATTCACTTTGAAAACGTAAAATTCATGAGTTCCGTTGGAGCCCATATTGCCGCCGCCCAACTGCAAATTGCCGTCAACGATTTTGGCTTTTCCCCAAATATCATCTTCAAAAGGACTGCGCGGTTTGGTGGAAAGGAAAGTGTCACCTTTTTCGTCTGTTACATAGAGACCAATGCGGTCATTTTCGTTGAATGTTGCGGAAAGACCGTTACTGAAAGAACCGGTTTCCCCGGTATCCAGATTATACCAGCCGTAATCTGCAACACCTTCCCCCCGATCAATGAAGTTTTCATGATCTTTATCTTTTCCACTGCGGCTCAAGTCAAATGCCAATGTTGTTTTCGAGTCAAAAGTCAACCAGCCCTGATTGCCTTTGGTTTCATACTGATACGCTGCCATGGCGGAAATTGCCAATCCTGCAAAAATCGAAGCTGAAAGAACTTTTTTCATAATGTTACCTCTGTGCTGTAAAAAATGGAAAAGATCGCGTCCTTTTCATTTTTATTTTTTTGAAAATATTCCCGATAAAAGCCGTTTTTCAGAATCTCCATTCAGAATACACTCATCAGGACAAAAACCCTGATTAATATAGCACAATAAACCATTTTTTCAAGGAAGAGCAATGTACCATCAAGCAAAAATCAACTGTGTCGATTGTAAAAGTAAACGCAAGTTTGTCAAGTGACCAAAGTCTTTGCGGTCTTCATAAAGCTATCAAACGCTCACTGCTGTCCGGTAAAGATTTCAGAGAATTTATCCAATGGAC
>JAZSRU010000011.1:0-3912 GCA_045538635.1 Victivallaceae bacterium | reverse complement strand
AGACCGCTTGGCCTCCGACTTGATGCTATCGGTGAATCTCTGGTCAATCATTCAATCGCCGATGCAGAAATACTTACTGGAATAATGGCGGATATCTGGAACGATGCCGCAGCCATAATTCCTGAACTCCGAAAAAAATATGCCGATGATCCTGATCGTCAGCGCGATTGCGATCTTTATGAAGCTTTGCAACTGCTGATCAATTCAGGTTCACACATAATGAGTTTCTATCATTTGCGGCAGATTCTTCACACAGGAAACAACTACGTCATTCCGCAGATGCTCGAATTGGCAGCTGTGGAAAAAGATGCCTCGGCAAAAATGATAAAACTTTGCGAAAGTGACTGCCGCCTCGGCTATCATTCAGAGGCGGAAGTTTATAAATATTTTCCCGAAAAACTGCGCTGGCGCATTGCTGAACTGGAAAAAACCATTGCTGCACTCAATGAGTTATCAGGAAAAACTGCAGAAGAGATCAAAGAATCGGTCAAAAGGTATGGAACAGTTATAAATCCCGATCAAAGTTATTCTGCCAAAACCTTTTCATGCCTGATAAAAAAAGTCGGCAATGAACTTTTGTTCACGGTGAAATATGATAAAATTTCTGAAGAATCTTTACAGGAACTGCGGCAATTGATGCTGATGGACAAAAGTGGTATAAAATTCCCCATACTGCTTCTGGTAAAGCCAGACGGAGAAAGTTTCGGTTTCTGCAATTCTGCACAGGGAATAAAAATCACCGACCTTGGCGACGATGAATTTCTGGTCAGAGTGCCACTGGGCAGATTTGATTATGCCTCTGAAGTCTTTGTCTGTATCCAGCGGATATGGTTCGATACTGCACAAAAAATGCATTGCGATAATATTCCCGCAGTTGATTCGGAACTTGAACTCAAACTCAACTTCGGCGGACATTCTGCAGAAAGATATGCACTTTTGCAGCTTTAACCCCTTTATCGGCGGCGGTAATTTTTCCGCATTGCCGCAGGAGTTATACCAGTGTGCTGGCAAAATACCCTTGAAAGATGTGAGCGGTCGACAAATCCAGTCTGTTCCGCGATTTCTGAAATGGACATATCTGTATCGGTAAGTAATTTACCTATCAGTTCCATTCGATGATAAATCCAGTAAAGACGGGGCGTCATACCAATTTCCTCTTTGAAAAGTGCCAGAAAACGGGGTTTGGATAAGTTGGCACAGCGGCACAATTCATCAAGTGAATATTTTTTCATCGGATGTTTATCCATATATTCCAGCACTCTCATGATCCTCTCATCAGAGTTATGCCTTTGATGTGTACCCTGATTTTCGGGGGGAATATTCAACAGTAATTCACCGATCATCACATATATCGCCAGAGATTGGTTTTCAATGGCACTTCTGGCAAAAAGCCGCGGAGTATATTTTTCCGATTCAAAAATGATTGGCTTATTCTGAAACGATGCAAAAGACGGTCCTGTTGAAAACTCCACAAAATTATGGATAAAAGGCGCAACCGTATGAGCAAGACTCATGGTGTACGGCGGAATAAGCACCATCGTGCCAGGCGACATAACGATTGAAACATCGTTGAATTCCAGAATTGCGCCAGGGGAATCATTCCAGTAAAGCCGCCAGAATCTGGAAATGCAAGGTGGACTGTTCCAATAATTCAAATGAAAGTGTAATCCACAGCGTTCAATAGTCAACTCTGGCTTCGGCAATTTTCTGGAAGGATTGACAAAATCAATAATTTTATACCTGTTTTTAATCATTTTATGCCTTTATTTTTTACTTTCATACGCTATATTATAGTCGGTAATGTAGAAAAATACAAATATAAAATCAAAAAATTTCCAAATTTTATCCCCAAAACATAACAGCAGAAAGGAAAATGTTATGAAAAAACAAACCAGATTCCAAAGTGAGCATTTCTGTCACAAATCTGACAGAAAAACCGCAGGTTTCACCCTTATTGAACTGCTTGTAGTCATCGCGATAATCGCTATTCTGGCGGCGATTCTGCTGCCTGCCCTTAACAGTGCCCGTGAACGCGGCAGAGCAGCAAGCTGCATAAACAACATGAAACAACTGGGTACTTTCAACGGAATGTATATGAATGATTCTGACTATTATGTTCCGCGGCAAGGTGCTTCTGGTTATTACAGCTGGATACCGCTTCTGGCGCGTTACGCTGGCTACGACGTGCGTGTCAATGCAAAAATGCAGTATCATGTACCGTCAACACTGGAAATGCCGTTGTTTCACTGCCCCAGTGCTTCAATGCGCTCTGGCACGAGCAGTCAGGGCAATTACTGCGGTACTGGAACAAATTATACTGCCAATCAATTCGTTACAGGAAAAGACTGGTGCGAATACAAAGCCGATCCCCACAACAGCAACTCCAGTAAAGCTGGTTCCATCCAGCGGGCAAGTCAGGTTTATCTTTTTCTGGAGCATGCCGAAATCGAAACATGGTACAGCGGCATAGATGCCAGCGGTTACGGCAGAGTCGGATATCGCCATTCCGCTGGCAATATTCTGGTATATGATGCCGCTAAAAAAGGTGATGATGTACCGTCAAGTGTCGGTATGAATGTGGCAATGTGTGACGGCAGTGTTAAAAATGTCCGGGGCAATATCTGCCTTGACAGCAATGATGACGGCTCATTCTCGGGTAAAAAACTCAACTGGGCTGACGAATACGATAAATAAGCGCAACAGCCTGATTTGCCAATAGTTAAAACAGGAATACAAATCATTCAAGGGGCTTTTTGTCTCAAAATTCAGTAAAAACTTTCAGTGATCCGGAACTTTTCAGGATATAAGTAACCTTTTCAACCCAATTAAGGAGAAAGCAATATGAAAAAAATCATGTTCATGTTTGCCGCTGCCGCAGTAACTTTTACTGCCGCCGCTGCCGATAAGTGTTACCAACCGCCCCGGGTAAAACTCATCCACGATGGTTGGGGATTTCAGTATGAATCACTTAAGGATGGTCAGACGCCTTCAAGAAAATTTGTGATGAATACCAGATTCATCAAAGATAATGTGGAAATGCTGGAAAGAACCATCCCCGGCAGCGGTATCATCATCCGTTTCACCACTCCGGCAGAACTCTGTGAGGGTTCTCCGGTCAATATCAATGCCATCTTCGGCGGCAGAAAAATCAAATATGAGTATTTCAAAAACGATATTGAAAACCTCAAAAATACCAGATTCACCAAATTCACCGACAACTTTTTCGGTTTGACCGTCAGCCCCGGCAATGTGGATTGGTTCGACGATGATGCATGGGCAACTGTCTGCCACAACCACAAAGTTGCCGCTAAAGTCGCCAAAGAATCCGGCATGGTCGGTATGAAGTTTGATATTGAGGAATACCACAAAAACACCATGTGGCAATTCAAGCCGGAAAAGGGCAGAACTCTGGCAGAAACCCACGCCAAGATCCGTCAGCGCGGTCAGGAATTCGGTCGCGCTCTTTTCAGTGAATTTCCCGATATGGAAATGCTCTGCTACTGGTGGTTCTCCCTTGCCCGTCACAAAAATGACGCAGCTCGCTGTCATGCCGATTATTATATGGTCGCCCCGTTTATCAACGGTATTTATGATGTTTTGCCCCCCACTGTCAAGATCCACGACGGCGATGAAAGTTGCGGCTACCGTGCCAATGATGAAGTGGAATTTTACCACCTCAATGTGGATGTACGGAAAAGATTTCTTCCCTATCTGGATAAAAAACATCTTGCCAAATATCGGGCGCAAACCTTTCTTGCTCCCGGACTTTATGTTGATCCCCACTTTAAAAAAGCCGGCTACTGGGAAAATCAGCTCCAGCCTGATCTTGACCGTCTCGGCGGTGCGGCGTTGTTGAAACGCAATCTTTTCCACGCTATGGAAGTTGCCGATTACTATGTGTGGATGTGGCAC
>JAZSRU010000173.1:0-2482 GCA_045538635.1 Victivallaceae bacterium | reverse complement strand
GCTGCCATTGCACAGGCTCTGCAGCGTTCATTGGATTTGCTGGACAAAAGAAAACCGGCAAGAATGCCGATATATATTCAAATGGCACCGCATACAAGTTATGTTTCACTTCGCAAGCGTACATCAAAGAGGGTATCTTATGAATTTCAGTGATTATTTTGTGAAAGTTGCGGAAATGAGCCGCTTTGACAAAAATGCGGCGGAAAAAATTCTGCGGGAAGTTGAAAATTATTCTCTGCCGTATATTGCCAATCACATGATTTTGTGTGCTAAATCATGGCTGTGGTATCTCAATGATTCCGATAATGCCGTCCGCTGTCTGCTTGAAGCTGAGTGCAATAATGTTGACGATACCGCAAGTCTGCTCGAAATCGCCGCAGCATACAAACTGCTCGAACTTCACCCCAAAGCCCGTGAACGCTGCATCCGTAAAGTCGTATCAGCGGCAAAATCAGAAGAAGATCAACAACGGCTGCAGGAATTTTTCGAAGAATGTTCAAACTGCAAGCAATTTGAAATTGAAAAGGTTAAAAAATGACAACAAAATTTATAAAAAATCGTGAAATTTATACCGAAATCATCGACAAACTCGTTCCGCAGGCAAAAAAGACTTTGTGGATCGCTACTGCTGACATTAAAGATATGTATGTGGAGAAAAACGGCTTAATGGTTCCGTTTCTGAAAATCCTCGCTGAATTGATTGGGAAAGGTGTGGAGATCCGCCTTATCCACGCCAAAGAACCTGGTCAGCCGTTCCGGGAAGACTTTGACCGATATCCAAGATTGCACAAGTATCTTGAACGGGTGCTTTGTCCCAGAGTACATTTCAAGTGCATCATCATTGACGGCAAACTTGCCTACTTCGGCAGTGCCAACTTGACCGGAGCGGGCATGGGAGCAAAAAGCGAAAACCGCCGCAACTTTGAAAACGGCATTTTAACCGATGAACCCAGTTTGATCGAGCCATTATCAGAGCAGTTCGATTCCGTCTGGCGCGGAGCAAACTGCCCAAAATGCGGCAGAAGAGAGTTTTGTCCGGACTGCCCGATCCCAATTCTTTAAGATAAATTTTTCATCTAATAATATCAACTGAAAACAAAGGAATATTAGAAATGGAAAAAATTCCGCATCCCGTAATCTCAAAAGGAGAATATTCAGATTATGTTCTGCCCCCAATCGAACTTTTCGGACCAATCAAATCAGAAAAATTTCCATGTTCATTGCGTTATGTTCTGGAGCCTGCTGCATGGAAAAACAATAAATTTCAGCTTCCGTTGGCTTTGGGTAAAGATGATGACGATAATGCTGTTGTTTTTGATCTTGCGGAACTTCAACATATACTGATTGGAGGACAGACGGGTTCCGGAAAAAGTATTTGTATGTATTCAATTCTCGGCGGTTTGCTGTCAAAATTTACTCCTGACGAATTACATCTTGTTATATCTGATTTGAAGAAGGTTGAATTTACCTGGGGCTGTCAATATCTGCCGCATTTGCAAATACCATTAATTCATGATCATCAGGAAACACTTTCTGTTTTGGAGGATTTGATCGAAGAAATAAATTGCCGAATGAAAATTTTTGAGGATAAAAAAGTACAGAATATTACAGAATTTAATGCGGCTTCTATTGAAAAAATGCCGAGGATAGTATTCCTTATAGATGATTTGGCAGATTTAATGTTTGATAAAGCTGTTTTTAAAAAGATAGAAGCAAGCATTTGCAGCCTTGCGGAATTAGGAGAAAATGTCGGAATACATTTGATTGTTTGTACTCAGAGACCTGATTTAAAGGTATTTTCAAAAAAAATCAGAAAAGCTGTTCCTGCTCGAATTGCATTCAAAGTTGCTAATGATATCAGCAGCAGAATAATTCTGGATTCAGACGGGGCAGAGAAACTTGCAGGTTATGGCGATATGCTGATAAAATTACCTGATGAAACATTTATCCATGCCCAAGGAGCATATTGGCAGGACGACCAAGTAAAAGAATTAACAAATATGTATAAACCTCCTGCAAAAATTAATCCTTTTGATTTGCAAATTGAGAATATTGAAGATGTTCAGCTGGAACTCCGGCAATATCTCCGTCCCGGTGATACTCATGGATTTTTGCGGGCGTTGGAATATGTTTATGCTCATACTGACAAAATAGGAATAAGTTATCTGCAGCGAAATTTGAAAATCGGTTATAATCGTGCAGCTGAATACATTGAACTTATGCTGGAACGGGGAGCAATAAGCAGAAATTTTATGAAATATACAGCAGTTTTTTCAACGGATGATTCTGTTTGTTGAGGTAAAATTCACAAGTTCAATATCTTCAAATTATCAGTCAATGTTTAGTACACAGCATAAAATAATAAAAATAAGTCTTTGTTTAGCATAAATCCATAAGAAAAGAATTACTATTCAAAAAATGAATATGATTGTCAAATTTTGACAGGTTATTTTGTAAGGAATTGCAGGAGAGAAAGGAAAAA
>JAZSRU010000106.1:0-15511 GCA_045538635.1 Victivallaceae bacterium | reverse complement strand
CAAGCAAGCAAGCAAGCAAGCAAGCAAGCAAGCAAGCAAGCAAGCAAGCAAGCAAGCAAGCAAGCAAGCAAGCAAGCAAGCAAGCAAGCAAGCAAGCAAGCAAGCCTTTATTTGTAATAAAGGCTTGCTTCTATCCGACAGAAGTTTTTCCGGCCGCCAATTTCCCATTTTTTCTGATTTTCAAGGCATGGGTTCTTTGTGTCTTGAAAAACTGTATCAATCCAATTTTACAACCGCGAAGTCCAGTAATGGATTATCGCGGCTGTTTATTTTTTAGGCTTTCATGTGATGCAAATCTAACATCAGGAGGTTATGAATGCATACTATAAAATCTTTGTTTACATTGGTAGTTGGAGTTTTTTGTATTGCTGTTTTTGCTGAAAACGAACATACTACTTCGATTACTCAGACAACTACCATAATCAGCAAAACAATCGTTACGGAACCGAAACAATGGAATCCATTTAAGATTTGTGTTCTTGACTTTACTTCGCTTGATATACAAGGCCAAAAGCGCTTTCTTGATGAGAAAAACAAGCCAATCACAGTGCCGCAGCAATGTACATTGAATGACGCTGATAGGAAATCAATGAATAGTGTCATGCAGGGATTTGTACGAATGATAGATGCTTGGGACAATACTAAAACAAACAGAGCTAATCGTATTGCTCAAATAGATAACAATGATTTCAGCAAAGAAAAAGCTCTTTCTCTTTACAATACAATTGTTCGCGGACAATCAAGACCAATGGTTATCGGTGCAGATTATTTGTCTGCGTACCTCGGGAGACATAATGATGTGTTTTCCTGTGTTGATGCTTCGCAGATGATGGTCGCAATGGAAAAACTACAAAAATCATCAGACTTTCCCAAAGATTTCATGTTTCGTTTGGCTAAAGAAACGGGCGCGACCCATTTGATTTATGGAACCGTTTCTGATATGCGAACCAAAACGAATTCATTTAAAGGTTATGGTATAGAAACGAAAACAACTAATTATCAGCTTGATGTTATTATAAAAATGGTTGACCTTGCTGCACAAAGTACCGTATACAGCAATGTGTATACGGGAAATTATCGTGAACAGCGTCCTATTAGCGGAACACAGTTTGATAATAATATTTTCCAAAACTTAATGACCTCAGCGTTGGAACAAGCCGCTGAAGATTTATATGATCAATGTCGTCCCGGTAGAAAAAATAAAATTAAAGTTACACCATTACCTTATTCTTTGACAATTATTCCGTCGGGTGGGATGTTTTTTAAGGTTGACCGAACTGAGGTTTTTGTCGATGGAATTCGCGTTGGCAATGGCCAATGTTCATTCATAATTCCTGCGGGAAAACATACTGTTGAAATAAAGGCTCCAGGATACAAAATCAAACGTTTTAATATAGATGTGACAGCAGATCAAACAATTAACATAAAACTTGAAAAATAAAGGATATTGGAAATGGGTATTAGACACATCGCCGTACTCACATTAGGCTTTTTTCTTTTTTCTGTTGCTATTGCAGCTGATAAACTGGCAGTTGCAGAACCAGTAGGAAAAGGAGGGGTAAAAGCAGCAGATATCGAAGTGTTTTGGGGAATTTTAGAGTCATCAATACAATCAGATGAGTATAAACTGATTTCTCGCGGTGCATTAAAACAGATGATGACGGAAATCGGTTTAACGACCAGTTCAGATCTGGTAAATCTGAACTCTTCACAGAAAGCAAAATTGGGGCAAATAGAAACCGTAAAATATATCCTTGTTGCAGAAATTGGAAAATTTGGTAGTCGCTACAATTGTACGATGAAAATTCTTGATTCCTCTACCGGAGAGATAGATCAAGCCAGAACTGCGAATTTACGAGTAAAAGACTTTGATGAGCTTGCTGATAAAATAGAAGCGACGTTACAACATTTACTGTCAGATAATAAAAAATCTAATGTTTCAGCAATTCTTCATCCGGTAATCCGTGTTACTAACGCCCCCAACTATTTGTCCTCTGATTTCAATGTGCGTTTGGAAAATGCTCTGCTGAGTAAAGGTATCCAATTACAAAATCTACAATCTGTATCCAAAATACTCAAAAAAAACAATTTAGACAATCTTTATGAACTTGAGCCAAAGATGTTTGTAAAAGTCGGAAAACTTCTTGAGGTAAAAACTCTTATTCAAGCAACGGTTACACGTTTTGAAATAATCGGAAAAAAATATTATGTGGAGGAAACCGGAGCACGAGGTATCCGCTGGACGGGAACACTGGAAGGTTATATCCGCATTATTTCTGTCCAAGATGGTCGGTTGCTTGCAAGTGTTCCATTTGAAGAAAATGTCAGATTCAGAAACTTAGACCGTAATATGACAAGGGATTGGACCATTGATGACTATGGAAAATACTTGATAAAAACAGTTATTCCGCAGAAAATAGCACCTGAATTGGTCAATGTATCCGCTTTAACAGGAAAATAACTATGAAAAAAAATTTTTTCAAAACATCAATAGCATTTACAGTTATTTTGATTTCTGCCGGGTGTTCTACTATTGTCAATTCCCATAGACAAAAAGCCCCCATGATGGAAGAGTACATGGCAGGGCAAAATTCCAAAACTGCAGAGCGTATTGCGGATAAACTGGATGAACGCAGTTGGGGAAATGTCGTGAATTCCGGGGATGAGATAATGTGGCGTTTAGAAGCAGGCAGTATAAATTTTCATCTCGGAAATTTTCAAGAGAGTATTGAACAGTTTAAAAAAGCAGAAGCCTTGATTGCGTCCTACGATGATCGTGCAAAAATCAGTGTTCGGGATGTGGGGGGAGAAGCAGGTGCAGCGTTATCTAATATGAATGCCTTACCATACCGTGGCTTTTGTCGTGACAGAATAGCTCTGTCTATTTTCAAGTCTCTCGCTTATTTAGGAATCAATCAAGAGTCTTCTTTTCGTGCTCAATTACGGCGCTTGCGTAATGAACAAAAAAAAGTTCAAGATGATTACAAAGCATTTTTTGAAGCTGAAAAAGCAGAACTAAACAAAGCTAAGGCTCAAAATTCAGAGGTGGTTCAAGAAAAAAATCCAGATATATCTCCGGAACAATTAGCTGCTAATCCCCAAAATTCCGCTTGGGCAGAAGGATTAAAAAATGTCACAGATATTGCTCACAAAGGATATGGGAATTTTCTGAATCCGGCAGCTATTTTTCTATCTGGGCTAGGCTCATTGCGTGATGGAAACATTGATAACGCAAGAATTGATTTCAAGCGTCTTTACGAAGCCATGCCCCAAAACCCACTAATTCGCCAATATTATGTATCGGTATTAAAAAAATCGAACAGAGATATTCCTAAAATATTAAAAAATGTTAAACCTTTTGAGTTTCCTTTGGATCGGGATTGTGTGTATGTAATTTTTGCCAACGGTAGAGGTGCAGCCTTTCAACAAATTAGTATTTATTTCCCTGTTATGACTGCATGGCCTGTGTGTGAGTTTTATCCGGCAACGTTCCAAGGTCTGCAAGTAACTGCAGATTCGAAAATATATAATTCCTTCTTATTGGCTAATATGGACGGAATTATTGCTCAGGAATTTAAGGAAAGATTACCTGGAATTATTACTAGGATTATTTTGAGTACCGCGATCAAAGAAGCAGCGTACCATGCTGGTTTAGCTGCTGCAAATCAAATTTCAGATTCAACAGCAAGAGCGGTTGCCCTTGTTTCTGTAGCGGCAGCTGGTACCGCATACAGAGTCGCAACAAATACGGCTGATACCCGAAGTTGGGAATTATTGCCTAAAGAGTTTCAATTGACACAATTTCCAATGCCGAGAAATCGCAATATTTCTATAGCATTGAATGGAAATTCCAACTCAGTATTACGAGTTGAATTACCAAATAATGAGAAATCTGCAATTGTCTATATTTCTGCCCCCAATGAAAAAAATATAAAATCTTATGTTTTCCCTTTGAGTAGCGATGGGGAGAGGTTCTACGAAGCGTCAATTACAGAAAGTGATTCTCAAGCCGCAGCCCCAATCAAAAATGCTACCGCCATCAAGTCTGGAGCTGCAAAAAAAGGAACCAATGAATTTATCCAAAAAACGAAGCAGCGAGTTCAAAAACAGGTCGAAATTCGATTGCTTGAACAAAAAAATGCCATCAATGAGTTAGAATTTATCATAAAAAAAGGTAACATAGAAAATTCTACTGCAGAGAAACGGATTTTCCGTATAACGAAATCCGCAATGACTTTTGCAAAACTGAAAAAAAGAAATCACTTCTTGAAATCATTGAATTTACTAAAAAAAATGGCTCCTGATCATAAAAATATCCCCCTGTTGATTAATGCTTATGGAAATATGCTTGTTGAGCAGGCGCACTCATTTGTAAAGGAACGCAATTATGCCAATGCAGTCAGCGAATTTAAAAAAATTTACCCTTTTCTGAATGTTACAGATTTATTTATGTTCGCATTCTGTCATGAAAAACAGGGGAATTACAAAGAGGCACTTGCTCTTTACCTTGATGCTCAAAAGATGGGAAATAATAATGCGTATTTAAGTGCTGCCAACATTTATTTATCAAAGCAATTCGGATTATATGATGAAGAAAAAGGAATTTCTTGCATGATTGCTGCGGCAAAGGCAGGTGTGCCGGTGGCACAATATAAGTTGGGATGTATTTTTGCAAATTTTGAAAATTCAACATATCCGTCTGTTCCATATAATGCTAATGAAGCGAAAAAATGGCTTGAGGCCGCTGTGGCAAATAACTTTTTCCCAGCACGCAATGCTTTACGACGCTTAAAATAAACAACATAAACAACAGGAGAAAAAAATGAAAAAAATCTTTTTAACAGGTATCGCATCTTGTGCCGTTTTTTTAAGTGGATGCGTCTCTATGATTTTGGCACAGTACAAGGAAATTCAACCTTGTAATTTTGAAATATCAGAACCATATCAAGGTGATTTTGTGATGTTGCAACCTGATGAAACTCTCAAAGCCAATATTATTGGGAAATGGGTTTGTGAAAGTTCCACGAAAGCATTTTGTAAAGTTGATTTGAACAATGAACCGTTTATGTATAAAAATATTCCAGATGGGAAAAATGTTTCTACTTATGAATTTAAAAGTGATGGAACGTTAAATGGAGAGGTTATTACAGAAAACTTTAATGCCCAGACAAATAAAGTCGACATTAGTAAAACTACTCAAAGCGGGACATGGGAATGCAAAAACGGCATATTTACTCTTTCATTTGTAAATGAAAAAAACAATAAAGTTTATTCTGTTCCGGCTGTTGCGTTTTGGAAAAATCAGGAAAATATGGAATTTCGTTACGATACTGATTCTTTTGAAAAAATGGTTAATGAAACAATCGCCCAAGATGCGAAGATGCCCGCAAATAGTAGTTTTGATGGCTATAAAGCGTACTACGATAAAAAAGGTAATTTTTACAACATTGTAAAAAACTCATCAACAAGCGGTGGAATACATGTCAACAGCGAAGTAATTATAAAAATGCCTGTGCAAATTTATAAAAGAACTAAATAAACACTTTGAGGCAAAAAGATGAGAATAAATACAATTTTTTTTGCTTTACTTGGAGCCGTATTGATTACAGGTTGCCAAAATACGGTAAATACAGTCGAGAGTGCTAATAAAACAATGACGCCAAATACTATACAAGACATGAGATTTATAACAGATGGCTTTTTGAAAGATCGGCTTGCTCTTAAAGGCGTAAATGTCTCAAGGACACAAGATGGCTTTATGCGAGTTCAGCTTGAAGCTGTAAATGTCCGAACAGGAGCTTTGGCTCAGATGTGGAGTGGTATAACTGGGGAAAATCCTTATCCCATCCGATATAAATTTTTCTGGTTTGACAAAGCCGGAATGGCAGTTAATGGCATTGTATCTGATTGGCAGAATGTCACTGTAATTCCGGGAGAAACAGTCTATTTACAATCTGTGGCCCCCACAAAAGACTGCAGTGATTTTAAGATTAGTTTAAAAGAAGCAAATTAAAACAAGTAGGAGATACAAATGAATAAAATTCTTTTGACAACGGCAGCAATTTCAGCAATCATCTTGTTCTGTGGATGTGGAACCACAACAACAATTTACGATCCTTCTTCCTCAACGACAAATATTCGCCAGGAAGGATCAGTTTCCAGCGAGGAAATGCGGCAAGTCGCAATTGCGGCAGTCAATGGTGCAATGACTAATGTTAAATTTACAACTTTTCTCCGTAAATATAAAAAAGAAAAGAATGATATGGATGCTATCCCAGTGTTGAAATTGGATCGCGTTATTAATGATACAGATGATCCGGATCTGAATGTTGGTGAATTAACCGATATGCTGAACGAAGCCTTGCTCAATGCAGGCAAAGTTGATGTCACAATGGCAGAAGGGGTTGGGCGCTCCAAAGCAATTGCGGCATCACGCAATCTTGAGGATGATGATAACTTTGACCAAAAAACTGTTGTTCAACGTGGAACTTTGCAGGCTGCACGCATTGTACTTCGCCCGAAGGTAATCTCCAACACTGTCAATGATGGAGGCCGTAAAGCAGTTGTAAGAACTTTTGTAATGGATATGGCAGATATTAAAACTGGGCTCATCATGTGGAAATTCACAAAGCAACTTGGTTTTATAAAAGAAAAAGGTACATTCGGTTGGTAAAAAGTCTCAAAACTTTTGACTTTCAGAATTAAGAAAGGACAAAATTATGCATAATCTTGCAATGTTAGCCGGGAAAGCGGCTTTAGTAATCAAAGAAGCAGAAGTAAATGAAAATGGTCCTCTGTACATAAAAATCAAAGGTCGTAAATCCGGATTGCTCGCTTGGTTTTTGACTTTAATTGGCATTGATACGACAACGACTTTTGAGGTATATGAGAATAGGATTGAATTTACTGAAGGTTCTCTTTCCGGCAGAATTAAGGAAATGATCCCGCTTGCTTCAATCAGCAACCTCGGCACTGGGTATATGAAGCCAATTATTTGGATGGTTTGGGCTATTGTAGCTTTACTTCTTATTATTCCGACGTTTGGGATAAGCATTATATTTATGCTTCTTTTCGGATTTTTATATTTTTTCAGAAAATCAATGATTCTTTATGCTATTCCTAACAGTGGTAGCGGTGCAATTATTATTTTCAAGCGCAGTCTGATTGAAAATGTCAATATCACTGAAGAAGAGGCATACAAAATCATTGCACTTATTACTGAACTTGTAGAAAACAGCAAAAGACGGTGAGTTTATTATGAAAAATATTATTCCTTTAGTAACCGCTGTTCTGCTCGGCTTAGCTGCAGTTTTTGCTGTCAGTAAGACTGTCAAAAGCAATGAAAAACCAGAAGAAAAGAAGAAGTATGTACTTATTGTTACCGGTGAAATCATGCCTGGGGAATTTATTCAGGAAAGTCGAATTGGTGTAAAAGAAATTCCAGAAAGTGCTGCACCGAAGAACAGTATTGATGAATCAAATAAATCCTTTGTTTTTAATCAACGTGCCAAAAGAAAAATCGCAAGAGGCGATTATATTTTGTATTCAGATATTGAGCTGGATCAGAGCAAGAGCAACACTTTGGGGGAAGGTCAATGGGGAGTTCCTGTAACATTTTCAGATGGAGTTCTTTTGAAAATGCTGCAGCCTGGGGATGATATTGCGATTATTGGAACGTTTGTATATCGTGATAGAATAAAGACAGAAAAGAATGCTGACGCAGAAGCCAAGGTTGTTGAAAAAACTGTTACTGCTGTAATTTATCCGAGAGTAAGTATTCTGGAAATACGAGGGAACAGTGTCCTACTTTCCCTTCCGCCTGAGCAGGCTATCGCATTGACAGCGATCCAACGAAAAGCTAAATTATATCCTCTTCTGCGCAAGAAAAAAGATGATAGTGCACTGAATCGTTTGGATGGAGGAAAGTTTGAAGATTCTGCCCTTACAGATATGATCAAGGGATTGCAGAAAATAGAAATTCCGTTGGTTCCCGCCGGAGTAAAAATAAAGGAGGCTGTACGATGAAAAAATATACCATATTGTTAATAGTTTTTTTTTCGATGCTTCAAGTATTTGCTGACAGCGAAAAAATCAATATGATAATAGGAACTACGAAAAGTATTCAGGTTCCTTTTGTCATCGATTCTTATAAATTAATTCCGGCTAAAACAGATGTAATAAAGGTTGAGGCATCTGAATCTCATATCCAAATCATGGCTTCTGCCATTGGTGAAGTGACTTTGCTTGTAAGCGGAGGAGGGATTCCAAAAGACTATACGATCTCTGTTCGTTCAAATTTAGCAAAAACTCTTCGAAAGCTCAGAAGTGATTTGGACACGCTGACGGAACTGGATATCACCACAAATGAAGATCAAATTGTCGTAAGGGGAATAATTACCAATCCGGAGCATTGGGCTCATCTCATGAAAGTTCTCCCCAATTATTCCGGTAAATGTGTAAACTTTGCGACATTTAAACCATCAGCTGAAACAGTGCTTGGCTTGAAAAAAATGTTGACTGAAGCGGGGTATGTATTCAGTTCGCACGGGCAAAATAAAATCGGTGAACTTTCGATGTCTATGTCTTCCGATGCGGTTGTCATTTCCGGAGAAATGTACAGTCAGAAAGATGTTGACAGAATTAAACAGTTATTGTCAACGCAAACTTGGCTGGTTATTGGAGGTAAAACAGATCCTTCCTTAGGAAAAGTGCAAGCCATTGTAAATTTAACTGTTGTGGAAAGTGTACTTCAGGTTGACATTGTTTATGTCGGTATTAGCGAAACTGACTCAAAAAGTGTCGGGTCCAATACTATTCCCGTTGGATCCTTTTCTGCAAAGGGGCTTTATGATCTTGTTGCGGGAAAAGGTAGCGGTTCTGCTGTAATCAATGGCAATATGGATTCAACCGTTAAATTTCTTGCCGCCAACGGTATTTCCAGAACTTATCATGCAGGTCATGTCAGCTTTGCAAACAATGATCCTCAGGGAGGAACCTTGCACACCGGAGGAACTGTATATGTCAAGGTTAATGGTGTCGAAAACGGCAGTTTACAAAATATTGAATTCGGATTAAAGATAAAAGTTAATGGCGGATTAGTTTCCCCGACACGGACAAAATTGACGTTGGATCTTAAAAATTCTGCATTATTAGGTGCTGATGGGAGCTCCTATACATTATCAGAAGATTCCACAAAGCAAACTGTTTTTTGCGATTTGGATAAAACTATTGTTATTGCCGGCTCCAATAAAATTGGGCAGGATACCAGCAAATCAGGATTGCCTGTATTACGGAATACCCCTGTTTTGAAATGGTTTGTATCGGAAGACAGAAACAGTCAAACAGAAACAAAACTTTTGGTTTTGGCTTGTCCGCGTCTTGTGAAATTTAATCCGGATGTACAGATCAATATACCTTTGGAGGAAACAACCGCACCTGCTTATCGAGATGCAAAACGAGACAATGTCGTAAGACAGGAAGAAGGTAAACGTTATCGCGGTTGGCTCAGTTGGCTGAACTGGTTTTCCTGGTAATCTGGAGTTGGCGGCATGAAAAAGATAAGTATTATTTCTGATAATAAAGAGTTTGCTGTTCGGGAAATTCCGGTAGGAAATGCCGTATTGTTTTTGGGACGTCATTCTGAATGCGATATCATTTTGCCAGGAACCGGTATTTCACGAAAACATGCACGTATACTTTCCGGAAATGGTCAAATTTTCATTGAAGATTTGAACAGTACTGCCGGGACAATGCTTAATGGCACGAAAATTGAAGAAATGCAGCCATTTTCAGCAAATGATATTGTGCAGATCGCGAACTACAAAATCACTCTTGTCAGCAACGATAATAAAAATTCCGCTTTCATGTCGCCGGTTAATAAATCAGAGCCTGTGTCGGAGTCGATAAAGAAATCTTTACCTCCCAATGATTTCAAAAAGGAGTTTGCCAATGCAACACTCCTTTTTGAACCGGAAATTATGGCTTTAACGAAATCAATCCACGAGGATATTTTAGAAAAACTTAATCTTTCCGAAAGTGCTCTCAGTGAAATCAGTAAGTCCAATATGCGTTCAAAACTTGAAAGTTGTCTTGATCTTACATTAAAAGAACGTAGGCATGAAATCCCAATAAAAATTCCCATGCCGCTTTTTCGTCAAGCACTATTGGACGAACTATTGGGATTTGGTCCATTGTCGCCGTTGCTGCGCTCCCCGATCATATCAGAAATTATGATAAATGGTCCTGATGTTGTTTTTGTTGAAAGTTGTGGTAAACTGTTTGACAGTGGAGTACGTTTTTTTAATGAGCAACACTTATTGTCTATCATTCAAAGAATCGTAGAACCATTAGGACGGCATGTTGATGATGCCAGTCCAATGGTAGATGCGCGACTCCCGGATGGTTCCCGTGTCAATGCGATTATCCCTCCGCTTGCGTTGCACGGAGCAGCTTTGACTGTCAGAAAATTTGCTGACAAAAAATTAACAACTGATGATCTGATAAAATTTGGCAGCATGACTCATGAAATGGCTGCTTTTTTGGAAGAAGCTGTCAAAGCAAGAAAAAACATTCTGGTTTCCGGAGGTACCGGTTCTGGAAAAACGACATTGCTTAATGTTTTGTCACTGTTTATTCCGGAGGATGAAAGAGTTATTACCATTGAGGATTCTGCTGAATTGAAGCTTAATCATCCCAACCTGGTGAGTCTTGAGTCCCGTCCTGCAAACATTGAAGGGAAAGGCAAAATTACAATCAGAGATTTGGTCATCAACACATTGCGTATGCGTCCAGACAGAATTATTGTTGGAGAATGTCGCGGTGCAGAAGCTTTGGATATGTTGCAGGCAATGAATACAGGTCATGACGGTTCTCTGACAACAGCTCATGCAAACAATCCCAGAGATGCCTTGACTCGTTTGGAAAATATGGTTATGATGGCAGGTTTTGAATTGCCGTCTACTGCAATTCGAGAACAAATTGCTTCCGCGTTGGATATAATTGTGCAACAAACCCGTTTAGTTGATGGTTCCAGAAAGATTGTCAAAATCACGGAGGTTACAGGAAGGGAAGGTAATCAAATTCTGTTGCAGGATATATTTACGTTTGAACAGACCGGACTCGACAACCAAGGTAAGGTACAAGGATATCATACCGCAACTGGAAATATCCCTGTATTTATTGACGAACTTCGCAAAAGTGGTCGTCTGAATTTGGATATGTCAGTATTTGTTCCCCAGATTTGAGGTGATTATGAATTTTAATTATATTTTAATCTTTGTTGCAACAGGTTTGTTTTGTTATATTATGCTAAATATGACAAACAGGTATTTGTTGGAAAAACTGGAATTGAATACAAACTCCAAGTATGAGATCTTGCGACGCTTTATCTCTCCTCAAAAATTACTGTTGAGCAGAATTTTTGCTGCATTGACATGTGGTAGCTGTATTTTTATATTGCAGCTTGTTCTTGGTGTTGAACAGATGAAAATAGCACTTCCTGTTGCGTGCGGTTTCGGTATCGCCGGATATTTTGCTGTATATTGGTATTTTCTTCAAAAATTATTGAAACGCAAAATTAGTTTTGAATCTAAAATTCTTGATTTTACGATGGGCCTGTCGAATGGTATGCGCTCAGGATTGGCATTGGGGCAATCCATTGAATCTGTTGCTAAACGTATTGGCGGACCTATGCAGGAAGAACTGGCAATATTATTAAGAGAGTACCGCCTGGGAGTTGATTTGCCGGAGGCATTTGAAAGGATGTATAAAAGAATGCCTTGCGAAGATTTACATTTGTTAGTAACAACAATCTCTTTGACGACAAAATCCGGAGGAAGTTTAGTTGAAGTTTTGGAAGAAATGGTTGTTACAATCCGTTCCAGAACAGATTTTCAGGAGCGTCTGAAAAATATGACTGCACAAGGTCGTTTCGAAGCATTTGCAATTGCGATGGCACCAGTCGCCGCATTTGTTCTTTTATACTTTATTGATCCTGCATTGATGACTCCGCTCGTGACTACCGGATATGGCTGGTTAGCGATCACCGAAGCTGGATT
Source organism: Victivallaceae bacterium (assembly GCA_045538635.1). Classification (GTDB taxonomy): domain Bacteria; phylum Verrucomicrobiota; class Lentisphaeria; order Victivallales; family Victivallaceae; genus RGIG5270. Next base: position 3,455 of record JAZSRU010000106.1, on the reverse strand, counting down.
GCTGGTAATCACTGGGTATTATATACTGAAAAAAATTATCACTATCGAGGTATAAATTATGTTTGATAACAACATATTGATGTATATAATCATCTTTTTAGTTGTCTTTGTGCCATATATTTTTCTTGCTTTTTTCTTTAATAAGACACAACAGCAAAAGATTGATTTTAACGGTCGGAACATTCCGGCATTCTACAAATTTGTTTGGAATCTATTGGCTTACTTTACTGAAACCATAGGGGAATTATCAGAAAGTATGCAGCCTAAACGTAAAGAGAAATTTTACAATGCATTAATTGTTGCAAATATAAAAATGGATACAAACCGTATATTTGCCGCTGAAATTCTCTGCTGCATGATATGTTCAATAGTTGGCACACTCGTTTTCATGCTGATGACTACTAATGCGGTTGTGTTATTTTTTGCCGCTGTAATATTTGGTTTTATCGGTTTTATTTACCCATCAACGATTATTATGAGCAGTGCAGACAATAGGCAAAATCAAATAATGAAATCACTTCCTTTCGCAATAGATTTAATTGGTTCTGCGATGCGTTCCGGCATTGATTTTACTGCGGCGATTCGCTATTACGTATCAACGGAGAAAGAAAATTGTCCATTGGCCCTTGAGTTCGGTATTTTATTGCGTCAGTTGGAGTTGGGTAAGACGAGAATTGAAGCAATTGAAGATATGTCAAAACGCATCCAGTCTGAAGCATTTGATGCTTTCGCATCTGCAATAATCCATGGAATTGAAGTCGGGGCATCTATCGTCGTAACAATGAAAATACAAGCAGAAGAAATGCGCAGGATAAGATTCAATACAGCAGAAAGAAAAGCCGCCAGAGCTGTTTCTGCAATGATTTTTCCCATCGCTGTATTCATTATGCCTGCAATGTTTTTAATCATAGGGACCCCTGTTCTGATTAAAGTATTCGGCAGTGGACTTGGAGGATTAATGGAATGATTTATAAAATTAAATTTATCGCTGGTGAAAAGAATGATAAATTCTATGAATTGCAACCAAACCAAACTCTGTCCATAGGCAGATCGCACACAAATGATATTTGTCTTAAGGCTCCTGATGTTTCCGGGCGTCATATTATAATGCGTGTTGGAGCAAATGGCTCTGTTTCAACGGAAATTCTCAGTTCCCGAATTACAAAACATAATGATCAACAGGTTAATATCGGAGATATTATTGAGATTCAGCCTAATGACAGAATTCAAATGGGTAATGATACTGTCTTTGTCTTTGAGGTATTGGACAAAAATACAGCAAATACAAGCGATGAAGATGCGACCGTATTCCCTGATGAGGATAAAAAAGCCTCGTTGGTTATTCCCTCTGGCTCTGGCGGCCCAACTGAAGACAAAACAATGTTGACACCTAATATTCCGCCTAATGCGGCATCTCTCATTCAGGGAAAAAATGAATCTTTGCAGAGTGAGTATAATGATAATGAAACGATAGCATTTCAAACGCGTATTGCTTCTGAAGATGAACTGAATGAAATAAAAAAATCTTTCAAACGCAAGCATTATAAAAAAGTGTTGATGATTGCGTTACCTATCATTATTTTTCTCGCAGTAGCAATCTCTCTGTATGTGTATATTCGGCCGACACCAGAAGAATCGCTGTCCTGGCCGCAAGACAAAAATGGCAAAGATCTTGATGAATTTAAACAGGTTGCACCATATCTTGCTATATGTTATCCCAATGCGACTGGAGTGAGTGTTAAGGCAAGTGGTTCAACAGTAGATATTATCACGAAAATTGGAAAGTTTCAGGATGTGCCATTTTATATATCAGCAAATTCTCAGGTCGATTTGAACACATTAAAGTTGGATCATCAGGAGGCTTTTGATATATGGTGTGAACAAATGAGGGATAAAGATTCCACAATCAGTTTCAGTGCAGATAAAAAGACCATCTTTTTGAATGTTCATCGAGGAGCCGGGGTTCCCATGAGTTATCTTTCTTATACGAGGCGCAAAGGTAATGATGACTTTTGGGGATATGCTGTTTTTATTCGAAAAGCTCAAACTATCCATACTATGCTATTTGATTTACCCTTTAGTGAAAAATGGCGAGCTGAAAAATTTTTCAGAAGTTATCTACGAAATATGGTTATTTATGCACCGCGCCGTACGCCGGAACATTGGGAGGGGACTGCATTTTACCGAAGCAATACCGACGTAAAACAGGATATGGATGAGGCAGACAATTTTATGAAACGAGAAGCTCCTGTATATTGGGGCAGGATTTTTTATCTGCTTCGCAGTGCTTTGATCAAAAGTGCCTTGGTTAATGACACAAAGTCTATTGAACAGGCTCAAAATATGTTGACTGAATTACGCGAGCAGCAAACAATCTGGTTTAATACTCAGAAACTTGCCTATCAATATGCAAAACAAAATGAAAACAAACAATCAATGCATTCTATTCAAGCAATGTGTGAATCTGTATTCTCTGTAGAGTTTCAATTTGCTGATTTCAGATATGACCTTATAAAACGGAAGGATTGGAAGTGATGTTCGCCCCCAAAAGACTACTCTTCCGGCTGGAATTACATGGAAGAGTGATTTATGAAGTTTATTCAGACGATGTAAAGTCTGATATTACTATTGGACGTAATGGTGACAACTCTTGGATTATACCGGAAGAAGACCGTAGTGCAAGCGGTCGCCATGCAAGAATTGTTTTCAAAAACAAAAACTTTTACATCGAGGATGCTGGCAGTCGAAATGGTATTTATTTCCGTGGCGAACGCATCCGAGAAAAGAAGTTATCCGCAAACGATCTTTTCAGTATTGGTGATTGCAAATTGATTGTTGAACAGGTTATAGCAGTTGCTGCAAATACTGGAGAAAGTGAATTTCATAAATTTGAACAATTGAGCGGCAAAAACAAAGGAAAAATTTATCGCCTTACAGAAACCTGTATAAAAATAGGTTCTTCTTCCGGATGTGCTATCATGATAGAAGATTCACTTGTATCGCATATTCACGCCGTAATTGAAAATCACAATGATGGAACCTGTTGGATTAAAGATATGAAAAGCCGTAACGGAACTAAAGTTAATGGCTTTTTGCTTACAGAAGAAAATGCGGAAACAGGTCGAATGCTTAAAGACGGAGATGTCGTTTCAATTGCCTATATAGATTTGCGTTTTTGGGATAAAAATATTACGCACATCAGATCGCATTTAGCGTTGAAAATCGGAATAATTGTTGCAACGCTTGCTATTGCCATCGGTGGCTATTTTGCATTTCAAACAATATCTCCATCAGCGAAGAAGATACGTTTGAATGCGGAGGCGTATGCGGCTCGCGGGGAGTTTGAAACTGCTCACGAAATATTGGAATCTGCCGTCACGGCCCGCGGGGCTGATGCTGATATTGAACAGCGAATGGAATTTTCAAGGAAGTTGAAAATTTGGAAAAACACATTA
>JAZSRU010000066.1:0-18456 GCA_045538635.1 Victivallaceae bacterium | reverse complement strand
GACTTGGTTTGCTAAAAATTTCTCCTGATTTGCTTTATTACCAAGCAATGCAACCAAAAAATCCAATCCGTCCGCGGCAGACAATTTTTCCACCACATTCTGTATGGCGGAATTATTATTGGAAACGATTGCAACCCGTTGCCCATTAACAACAGCATTGAGTAAAATATTCAAAATCGTTTGAGTTTTACCGGTTCCCGGCGGTCCTTGAATCAAACTTAATGAGTTGGAAAAGGTTTGCTCAACGGCATTCAGCTGACTTTCATTACATTGAAAAGGAAAAATAAAGTTTTTGATTCGCGGCGCAGATTCCGGTAAAACTCCGGAAAGATAGGTATACAGCGGCGAATTTACCGGAATATCTTTGATTTTTTCCAACGCATCAGCAATAAGGGTATTGGCGGGTGCTTCGGAATCATCTGATGGTAAATTCTTAACCAATTCTGCAACATTATGCAAGTAGGCAAGTGTATCCGGCACACGGGTTTTCAGAATTTCAAAATCGCCGTGGTGTAATTCCGTTTTTTCCCTCTTGGAGAAAAACAGTTTCAAAAAATTCCCAAATAAAACCTTTTTTGATGCATTGAGTTCAATGTGACCGTTGATTGCAACATCATTTTCAATGACCGCAGGTTTGTCTGAAAAGATGACATTTTTTCTGGAATATGCAAAAGTTTTTTCGCTGTTATGAAAAGATATATCAACAAGATTGCCACGGGATTTAATGGATTTAACATCGCTAGTCAAATCTTTAAATCCCTGCCGGTTGTCGACAATTAAATACTTCTGTTCATCCATTTTGTAAGAATTATTTAAAGTTCCAACAACTCTTCTGTCCGCTTCTGCATAAATTTCTCCAATGCTTTCAGTTGCCTTTTTATTTATTTTTCTCTCTGAAACAGCGGTTGAGATGATATTCATTGAGCTGCGGAGTAAACAAGCTGACCACTATCAGAACCAGCGCAGAAACCGGCAATGCATAGAGCATTGTATCAACAAATGGCCACGGAAAACTGCTTATAAGTTCGCTTTTGCCGAAAATCAACTGGCATATACCAAGCGGTGCAGATTCTGAACGATGCAGAAACACAAGTCCGAAAAGACTTACAGCAACTCCTGATGCAATACTCGCCCAGACACCGGCAGTAGTAGCTTTTTTCCAGTATATTGCCGCAAAATACGCCGGCATGAATGCAGCCGCACATACACCGAAAAATATCGCCGTTCCCCGTGCCACAATTCCCGCCGGCAGAATAAATGCCAGCACAATACTCAATATTATACCAATGACAATACCAATCCTGCTGATCGCCAGATTATCTTTTTCCTTACGGAAAATATTGCAGTAAATATCATGTCCAAGCGAACTCCCCGTTACATGAAACAGCGAACTCAATGTTGACATCGCCGCCGAAAGCAGAGTCAATGTAAAAACATAAACAAAAAATTTAGGCATTGCCTGATTGATAAAAAGCGGCACGATCAAGTCCGGATTGCCATTCGCCGCAGCAATGGCGATTTGAGAACCGTTGCGCCAGAAATAAACATTTGACAATGCTCCGACCACATACGCAGTTCCGGCTGTAAAAAGAATGAAAACCGCTCCGACACATATTGCCCGATTCAATTCACGGGTACTTTTCACCGTCATAAAGCGCACCGCCAGCTGCGGCTGCGCCAAAGCTCCGATACCGACTCCCAGCATCAGACTTGATACCAATGTCCACCACCATTGCGAATTGAAAACCGGCATTTTGGTCCAACCGGCATGCCCCGCTTTCTGCAAATGTTCAGGAACCAGATAAGCCATATCGGTCAATGCCTGATGCGCCTCAACAACACCGCCGAGCCGGATATAAGTCATCACCAGCAGAAACATCATGCCGAAAAGCATGATTGTTCCCATAAATGAATCAATATACATCACACCTTTCAATCCGCCGAATGTCACATACACTGCCACAACCAGTGCGAAAATTATCAATGCCCAATGGTAATCTATCTGCATTACCTCCTCAAGAAAACGAGCACCTCCTATCAGTACCACACTCGTATAAAGCGGCATGAAAACAAATATGACCGCCGCAATAAAAACTTTCAGGTAACGCGATTTGAAACGGTTACCAATCAATTCAGGAAAAGTTTTTGCATTGAGGTCATATCCCATTTTACGGGTGCGGATACCGAAAATCAGAAACGCTCCGAGAACACCGACCGCAATATTCATAAACGGCAGAAACAGCAATCCCATGCCGTACAATCCGGCAACACCGCCGAAACCGACAATCGCCGAAGTACTGATAAACGCAGCCCCGTAACTCATCGCCATTACAAATGGATGTGTGGAACGGCCCGCAACCAGATAATCCTGTGCGCTGCTTGTCCGCTTATAACCGATATAACCGAAAGCGGCAATAGCTATGACATAAAAAAGAATAATTATTCCCAGAATCAACGCGTTCATTTTTCACCATCCTTTTCTTCCAGCAATGAATTTTCCCCGCCGCGGTTCCAGTTGACGATGCCGTAAATCACGCAGACAAGAACAATTATCACATTTGCTGAAAAAGCAAGAAGAACCCAGAAATCACCTAATCCAAGCATTTTATTTCTGTCCTTTCAAATATATTTTTTCAAAAATAAATTTATCATCGACAAACTCAATTCCGCTCATCAATGCATTTTTTGTAACAGAACCTGAACATATTTCACCGCGTCCTGTTTCATCACAATCGGTATAATAAAAGTGTCTGTGTCCGCAGATTGAGAGATCGATACTGCCATTTTTCAGCAATCGTTCTATCGTTCCCTGGCAATACAATCGGTGCCGAAAACGCAGCAGCGGATGTTTTTCTATGATCGGATAATGATTGACCAGCACGCGCGGATATTTTTTCTCCTGCTTGCAGAAATCCTCTATCCACTCTGAATCGCGCCGAGTAACCCACGCACCGGAAAAAATCAGCGTAGTCGGGCGTGAATTATTGAAAACAATAAAATCTATCCCTTTGATATGACGGACGACCGGCAATTCTGCAATATCATAATTACATTTATTGACATATTTGAATATCTCATTTGCCGCCGCCGCACAATGTTTGCGCTTGACATAAAGATCGTGATTGCCGGGAGTGTAAATAACAGGGATATCCGAATCAACCAGTTTTTTCAAAATTTCCTTAACAGTTGCAAATTCATTCGGCTGTCCTGTATTGGTCAAATCTCCGGTGCATACCGCAACATCAAATTTATTGTCAATGACATACTGCACAGCCTGTTCCAGAAATGCCGGATCATGCTGAAAACTGCGGCGGAATTTATAATTGAACAGCCCGACCCAGCGTTTATCAAACAAAGCGGTCCAATCATCAACCGGCACACCGAGATGCGGATCAGAGAAGTGAGCTATTTTCATTTAAAAATCCCTTCATTGACATTTTTGAGTTCTCAACAAAATAATTTTGATAATATACACTTTTTTTATGATTTTTCCACTTGAAAAAAATTTTTTTAAGTTTAATTTAAGAAAAAAGAAAGATACGGTAAACAATATGTGTTCTATATTCGGCATCATCAGCCCCGGAAATTATGAAAAAAGAGGTCAGATCATCCGCAAAATGGCGGAGGATCAATTTCATCGCGGTCCGGATGACGGAGATTTTTATGAAGATGAAACTGCCGCTCTGGGACATCGCAGACTGTCGATCATCGACCTCTCAAGCGCAGCCCGTCAGCCTATGCACAGCAGCGATGAAAGGTTTATTCTCGTCTTCAACGGCGAAATATACAATTACCGTGATCTGAAAACTCTGCTGGAATCAAAGGGTCACAAATTCACCACTTCCAGCGATACAGAATGTATCATCCACTGTTTTGAAGAGTATGGCACAAAAACATTTTCCATGCTTGACGGAATGTTCGCCATTGCGCTCTATGACAGTGCAGAAAAAAAAGTTTTTCTGGCTCGCGACAGAATGGGTAAAAAACCGCTTTTTTACTTCATAAACAACGGAGAACTTATTTTCGGCAGCGAACTTTCCGCATTGAAACTCTATCCTGACATGCCGCGTAAATTCAACATGCAGAGTGTCAGCGATTATCTCTCTCTGCTCTATATTCCACCTCCGGCAACAATTTATGAAAATGTGTTCAAAATGCGCCCCGGCGAATTCATGATTTTTGACTGCCGCACTCATGCACTGCACCGTGAAAAATATTTTGCACCGGACTGCTCCGGATTGACAGATAAAGATTTTGCAACATGCTCTTGGCAACTGCGTGAACTCGTTTTCAATGCCGTAAAAAAACGACTGATGTCCGATGTCCCGATCGGAGTCTTCCTCTCCGGCGGTGTTGACTCCACCATTGTAACACACATCATGACCCGACTGCGCGCTCCGGAACAAACGGAGGCCTTTTCAATCGGTTCTGATGATCCATTGTATGACGAAAGCATGCGCGCCAGACACGCCGCGAATTTCATCAATAAACGCAACGGTAACGCACTCATTCACCACGAAAAAACTGTCAATGCCGATGATTTCAAACTCTTGCGCAAACTCGTAAAACATTATGGTGAACCCTACGCTGATGCCTCAATGATACCAACATCTCTGGTCAGCGGATTCGCCCGCGAAAAAGTAACTGTCGCCTTGACCGGCGACGGTGCAGATGAACTTTTCGGCGGCTATGACCGTTATTTCCTGATGAGCAGAATACATTATTTCAACCTGCTCCCCCACTCTGTCCGCCACATACTGTTTCATACGCTGTCGCAAATCATTCCATCAAGCTCCGAGCGTACCCGTCAGGCACGCATAAAACGCGCTTTTGATGTCATTGGATGCAGAGAAAATCAACAATATTACCGCATTCTCGACCGCTGCCGCAGCGATTTCAAAAACAATCTTGCAGGTGCGGCATTCAAAGATTCTCTCAATACATTGAAACAGAATTCCATTATTGAAATGCTGGATAATTTAAGTTCCGCATCTGCCGTCGGAAAATATCTTGAATTTGATCAGCAGACTTATCTCCCCGGCGATATTCTCACCAAAACTGATATCGCATCCATGGCAAATTCTCTGGAACTGCGGAGTCCATTTCTGGATCGGGATGTGGTTGATTTTGCCAATTCACTTCCCTTTGAATTCAAAATATGCAAATCCGACAAAAAACATATTCTCAAACACGCATTCAAAGATATGCTCCCAAAATCTGTCATCACCGGCAGCAAAAAAGGGTTCGGAGTTCCGGTTGCCAATTATCTGCGGGAAGCATGGCATGATGAAGCGGAAAATATTCTTTTCCAATCTGAAAAACTCGCTCAAAGCGAAATTTTCAACCTTGATTTTCTGCATAAAGTATGGCAAATGCACCAATCAGGACAGACTGATAACAGTTATCAGCTGTGGACAGTCATACTCTTTGCTCTTTTTCTTGAAAATGAATCTTGAAACACTTATTTCCCGCTGATGTAAGAAAGAATTTTACCCGCAAGTTCTTTTTTGGGACAGAGTTCAAACACTTCCTGATGTCCGCTGCGGTCAATGATCGTTACAGCATTATTATCAACTGCAAATCCTCCCGCAGAAGCAGAACTTACATCATTGGCAATGATAAAATCAAGATTTTTCCGCTCAAGTTTGGATTTTGCATTCACCAGCAAATCTTCTGTTTCCGCCGCAAACCCGGCAAGTATCTGTCCGGCTTTTTTGTGTTCTCCGAGCGTTTTCAGAATATCCTGTGTGCGCTCAAGCACCAGCACCAAATCGCCCTCGCCTTTTTTAAGTTTATTAGCCAGCACAGTTTTCGGCCGGTAATCCGCCACAGCTGCGCACATAATGACCATATCCGCATCGACACTTTCTCTCAGCATTGCCTCTGCCATTTCAGCGGCACTCTCAATTTTGACACACTCAACGCCATCAGGAACATTCAACGCAACCGGACCGGAAACAAGAACTGCTTTTTCCGCATAATCCAATGCACTTTCTGCAAGAGCATACCCCATTTTGCCGCTGGAACGGTTTGACAGAAAACGAACCGGATCGATATACTCACGGGTGGGGCCGGCACTGACTACTATTTTTTTAAATTTTTTCACAGCTCATTCTCCTTGCGTAAAAAAGATGCTCCGCAATGACTGCATGATTCCGGATTTATACCGTAACGTATATGACCGGAACACACCGGACAGCGCACCCAGATAATATCAACTGCAAATGTGGATAACATTATTGCAAACAGAGCAATGCCCATATACAGGTGTATTTTTTTATCTCTTTTTTCCATAAGCATTTCACGCGGATATATTTTGGCATAATCCTGTGAATTATTCAATTCAGCATTGTTTTTGCTGACCAAGTGCATGGACAAATTATCATCAGCCGGCTTTGCAGCATCCTGCAAAGCTGAAAAAATGCCGCATATCAACAGAATACTGCAGCATGAAAAAATAATCATCAATTTTTTTCGCAAATTCATTTTGCTGTTGACATACGAATTTATACTTTTCATTTCAATCCTGTTTTTGTAAAAATTTTTCCACCATAATGCGGTCAGTTTTGCGATATATAACATAATGCGGGATTTTCAGAAGCATACTTTTCCCTTTTTCATCCAGCAGTTCAACAAGTTTCACCCGGTCCAAAGCAATACTTTTTTCCCAGACGGCAATACCTATCGCATTGGGATTGCCTGCTGTCATGGCAATAATCTGAGCAGCACTGCCAAGCGGAAAATGCTCCGCCCCCGCACGCAAATCCCAATTGCGTCTGATATACTCAAATTCACCACTGTCAAGCATCATTCCGAACCGGTGTATCGAAAAAATATTCGCACCGTTGAAATGACTCCAGCGTTCAATATCTCCGTTCCATACTTTTTTCAAATCAGCAAAACTCATTTTCACGACCGGATTGGCTGGATTGACAAAAACTGCCAGTCTTGTTTCTGCGAATTTTCTGCATTCGAGAGTCTGCGGCAGATTTTTCAGCAGTCTGCCGTCATCTTTCACCAATACGATATCCGCCTTTGCCGAAATCAGTTTTTTCACAGCGTTGTCAAAAGTATCCTGCGTTACAACACACTTCAAACCATCTCCGCGCAAAGATTTCTCTATCAGCAATGCGCGGAACACCATATCCGGTCCGGAGGCATTAACCACCCGCATCTCCGATGCATTCAGCAATGATACAGCAAAAAATAATATCAGCAGAAAATTTTTAACGGACATAACCATTTTTATGATTCAATTTCCATTTCCATGCCGATTCAATAATTGCTTCAGCATTTTCAAACTGCGGTTTCCAGCCGAGAAGTTTTTTGATACGGTCGGAACAAGCGATCAAAGTATCTGGATCTCCGGCACGGCGCGGCGCAATTTCATAATTGATTTTTTTGCCGGAAACTTTTTCAGCGGCTTTAATAATTTCAAAAACACTCAACCCTTTTCCAGTGCCCAGATTGTAGTGTCCGCTCTCCGGAGCATCCAATGCCAGCATGTGAGCCTGCGCCAAATCCAGAATATGGATGTAATCACGCACACAACTGCCGTCCGGAGTATTGTAATCATCACCGTAAACAAGCAATTTTTCGCGTTCACCGGCGGCAACCTGCAAAATAATCGGGATAAGATGTGTTTCAGGATTGTGAGCCTCACCGAAATTCTCTGTCGCACCGGCAGCATTAAAATAACGCAATGCGGCATATTTAACTCCGTGAATACGGGAATACCAGCTCAAAATCTTTTCAAAACAAAGTTTTGATTCGCCATAGGGATTGATAGGTTTCTGCGGGTCATTTTCGCTGATCGGGCATTTTTCCGGCTGACCGAAAGTAGCGGCAGTGCTGGAGAAAACAAAATTTTTGATATTGCCTGCGACCGCCGCATCTGCCAGATTTATACCGTTGGCGATATTGTTGCGGAAATATTTTGATGGATCGGTCATGGATTCACCGACCAGTGATGCCGCCGCAAAATGCATAATACCGTCAAAATTTCCTTTTCTGGCAACATCAATGATCTTATCACGATCGGCAAGATCGCCGAGAATAAATTTGGCGCGGGGATCAACTGCATCCAAATGACCTGTTACCAATGAGTCATAAACTGTAACTGCATAACCGTGATCAAGCAGATATTCAGTACAGGCACTTCCGATATAACCGGCTCCGCCGGCAACGAGAATATGTTTCATATTTTCACCCTTCCTAATCAATGGATTTATTAATCTTCTTTCAGATAAAATAATGTCCGCAGCCCTTTTGTACCGCAAGGGCCTTCAACTTCGATGTTTTTAAAATATATCAAATCTTCAGCATAAAGTGCTTCAATTATGTGATGAGCTGTCATGGATCGCAATCTGATTCCCTCCGACGGAAACAGCGGTCCGAAACCGCCGTCAGTTATCTCCGCCATAGTCGAACCGGGATGCTCCTTCAAAAATTCTGCAGCAGCACGCAGAACACCATTGGGGATACGGTCAATCAGCGGAAAACCGGGAGATGGCATTTTTTCACAGCAAAGTTCAACCGCAGTAAAATATCCGATACTGTTGAGCGGCAGTTCCGTGTATTTGACAAACGGCACTCCGAATGCAAACAGCGAGGATGCACAATATGCCCCCTGCTCCGTAAAATAAACCGCTCCGCGCTGATTCATATTGATAAAAAATACTTTTCCGGGCTGATCATGAAAAATGAAGAATGTTATCCCCTCTTCTTTCAAAGTCGAAGCAAGTTCACGAACTGTTTTCAACGGATCACCGTTTGCCTCATAAAGCACTTCCGCCGTTTGCGCCATGATCTCGGAAACATGAACCTTGGCGCCGTCATTCAACACCGGATAGCGTTTCAATGGCACATTGTATGAATGAGCCGGAAACTTTTTACCTTTTGCCGCAGCCCGGTTTCCTGCTTCCGCCCATATTGACATATCCGAAAAAACTCCGTCATTTCCCTGTGAAACGATCGAAACTTTGCCCGAACTTCCTGTAAAAGGATGCGCCCAGGCATCATCTCCGCCGCTGTTGGTGCGGCTGTGAAAAAGCCCAGTCGTGCCGGGAAAATCGGAAAGTTTGAATTTATCCAGCCAGAATTTTGAATATCCACAGCATTTGGCAGTATGGATACCATCTCCGTCAATTGTTGCGATACCGGTATAAAAACCGCTCCAAAATCCCTCGATTGCAGTTCCCATGCGCCACAATTCAATGGCGGCATTTTCTGTTCCGGTATATGCGCACAAAACACACATTTTTTCAAAAATCTCCGTTTGTGATGATAAAAAAAAATAATTTCTGACAGAAAAATCAGAAAAAACAAAGAATTTCTGATAATTTATCATATTTTTTTGATTTTTCAATTTAAATATTAAAAAAAAGGTGTACATTATATGCATTATGAAAAACGCATATGAAAATAAAAATATTCTGATCGCCGGATTGGGATTGCTGGGAATGTCGCTGGCAATGGCTTTCCGGCACTGCGGCATCCGTGCTGCAGGATATAACCGCAGCCGCGAAGCCGTTGATTACGGCATCCGCGAAGGCATCCTTGCGCCCTGCTCTGAAAAGCCGCTGAATGAACTTCTGGCAAATGCAGATATTGTTTTTCTGGCACTTCCGATTCCTGCAACGGTGGATTTCATAAAAAAACACGCCGCAAGTTTCAAAAAAAATGCCATCGTGACCGATCTTAACAGCACCAAAAAAACATTCATGTCATGCGCCGCAGAATATCTCCCGCAGCACAATGTCAGATATACCGGCAGTCATCCGATGGCCGGCACAGAGAAATCCGGGTACAAAAATGCATTTGAAACCCTGTACGCCAATGCAGATGTCTTCATCTGTCCGGCAGAAAATGACAGTGGCGAAGCCGATGAAATCGAAAATCTCTGGCAGTTTATAGGATGCAAAACTGTCCGCATTTCTCCGGAAAAACACGACAACCTCGTGGCTCGCACCAGTCATGTCGCACATATTCTGGCATCAGCTCTGACGGTCAGCGTTTTGGGATATGAAGACAAACAGGACAATTTCGCCGGATGCGCCGGAGGTTTCCGCGACACCTCACGCACCGCCTCCAGCAATCCGGTGATGTGGAAGGAAATCATTGAATACAACCGTGATGCAGTTCTCAACGCAATGAACTATTTTGAACAGGAATACAGCAAATTCCGCAAAATTATTGAAGAAAACCGCTTTGACGATTTTGAAAAGGAATTCGCCCTCGGACGCAATCTGCGCGAAGAGTGGCTCGATTATATGGAAAACAAAAAAGGCAACAGTAAAAAATGACAGATTATTCTAACGCAATCGATATAAAAGGCGCAACCGTCTTTCTCGGCGGCCGCGAAATTCTTCATAACCTCTCATGGCAGGTCAAAAAAGGCGACCGCTGTTTCATCCTCGGCGCAAACGGCGCAGGCAAAACAACTCTCGTCAAAATGCTCATGGGTTATGCCTGGCCGCTTTTCGGCGCGCATGTCAGCGTCCTCGGCGAAAAATTCGGTCAAACCAACCTCATCGAACTGCGCAAACGCGTCGCATGGGTAAGCCCCTATATGCAGCAAATGGCAGATCCTGAACTCAATGGTCTGGAACTCGTCGTTTCCGGCGTTGACAGCACTTTCGGTCTTTTCCGCAAAATGCTCCCCGAAGAAAGAGAGAAAGCAATTTCCATCCTCGAAAAACTCAAATGCGTCCATCTCAAAGATCAGCAACTTATGACCATGTCCAGCGGTGAACAGGTCAAAATCCTCATAGCACGAGCCATGATGAACAATCCTGAACTGCTCATTCTCGATGAACCCAGCGTTTACCTCGATATCGCCGGACGCGAATTTCTCCTCGATACCATCGCTGAAATGGCTCACGATCACCCCGAAATCACAATCATTTTCATCACCCAGCGCATCGAAGACATCATGCCCGTTTTCGATCAGGGAATGATCCTCAAAAGCGGCAATATCCAGAGTTGCGGCAAACGCGAAGACATACTCACAGAAGCCAATCTTTCAGAAGCTTTTGATCTCAATATAATCTTAACCCCGGGCAAAAACGGCAGACTTTGGTCAATGATCGGATAAAAAAATGCAAAATCAATCAGAAACAGATCTCAAAATTTCAGATACAGATACAAATATTGATATTAAGCAGACTGACTGCGATGCAACGATCAAACTTGACGCCGCAGAGCTTGAACGCACATTGCGTATCTCTGATGAAGAATTGCAGAGAACCTTACAGGAAAGTAACGATTCGCAGAAAAATGATACCACAAAATTTTTCCGCAACTCCACAACCGGATTTTTTTCACTCTCGAAAACTTCCAACCTGACATCCATTTTTGAGCGCAAACGCAATATTGATGATGAACTGAAAACTCAGGAAAATATCACCTCCATAGGTTCAGATCATATCAAACATGATGATACCGAAAAAATCAATCTGCACTCCATCGAAGACTCTTTCAATATCCTCGGCAAAATAGGTGAAGGCGGTCAGGGAACAATTTCCAGCGCAGCCGACCGTTCGCTCGGCCGTATCGTCGCCTTGAAATCCCTGCACAAGGAATTGAGCGAAAATCCCTCCACCCGCGCACACTTCATCTCTGAAGCAAAAATCACCGCCCAGCTGGATTATCCCGGTATCGTCCCCATCTACTCGCTCAATACAGACGAAAACAACGGTCTGCATCTGGCAATGAAATTCATCAACGGTGAAACTCTGGCAGAATACCTCGAACGCATCAGAAAACAATACTCTTCCGACGGTATCAACAAATTTGATGAAAATCACTCCATGCGCAAAAGAATCGATATTTTTCTCCGCAGCTGTGATGCAGTTTCATACGCCCACAGCCGCAATGTCATGCATTGCGATCTGAAACCGGAAAATATCATGCTCGGTCAATACAATGATTCATACATCATGGACTGGGGCATAGCCAGATTGATCCACGATCCGGATTACGATCCTCTGACGTGGAAAAAACCGACTTCCATTTCCGGCACACCGCGTTACCTCGCCCCCGAAATCCTCGAAGGAATTTACGCCGATGAACGCGCAGATATTTATGCTCTCGGTCTGATTCTTTTTGAATGTGTCTTCCTCAAATGCGCCTACAATGGCAAAAGCACAAAAGAAGTTATCGCCAAAATCAAAAACAATCAGATGGAAACATTCAAACACGCTTTCAATTTCAATGTGAACAAGGACCTCTGCGCCATCATCCGCAAAGCCGTCGCCCCCGACCGCGACAACCGTTATCAGAGTGCAGCAGAATTGGCTGATGATATCCGCGCATATCTGGCAAACGAAGAAACCATTGCCAGACCTGACAATATATTTACCAAAATATTCCGCTTTGCCCAGCATCACATCAAAACATTGCTGATTTGTACCGTGCTGGCTCTGCTGCTCGGCGGCGCCTCTGTCACATACAGCATTTACCGGCGCAATCAGGAGCAGTACAATATTTCACAACGCGAAATCGCTATCAGCGAAGCGTATTCCAAAGCTCTCTATGTGGCAAGCATGATCGAACTGCAGTTCAACCATGTTTCAAATGTTTTGAAAACAATAAGTGCATACATTTCATTCCTGCTGGAACACACTCCGCGCAATCAACAGACAGTAAAAAAATATTTCTTCGTCCCCGATGAAGAAAATTTACCGGAATACGCTCCAGATATCCGCTTCTCCCTGGCTTGCAACAAACTCATAACTCTCGACAGAATATCATTTCAGCACCCGTCAAAAAAACACGATGCCGATATGCAAGTCATGATGGAGAAACTTCAACTGCTGCAGCCGATGCTCAAAAAAGAACTGCTTCACGGCGATATGTTCCAGCAGAAAACCGAAGCAAAAACTTTCAATGAAAAAATTGCCGAAGCAAACTTCATCCAGAACGGGGCCCCGGTACTCTGGTTCTATTGCGGCTTTAAAAACGGACTCTATTTCAATCTCCCGGGCTTCCTCGAACATCCGCAAAATTATGACCCGAGAAAACGCCCCTGGTACCTCGGAGCCATAAATCTGACACCTTATGATAATGTATATTGGGGGACACCATATATTGATGCCCTGTCAAAAAGAATGACTATTTCAGCATCTGTTCCGATTTTCAGAAACGGCAAAAGCTGCGGAGTTCTGGCCATTGACAATATGCTGCTCTATCTTTCGCGTTTTATGAAATCTCACGGCAACACCGATATTTTCCTCATGGAAAAAGTCATTGCCGATGAAAACGGCAAGATCCTCTTGAGTACACGAGAAAATTACACTATTCTCGATGAACAGAACAACAACCTTTACGACAGCTCAAAATTCTTTGAAGCAAAAGAAGTCTTTCCTCTGATCCGCATACGCAAAAACGGTACTCTCACAATAAGAACAAAAAATCAAAGAAATATCATTTTCGTATTTTACAAAATCAATACACACAACTGGTATTATGTCGAAAAAATCGACCTTGATATGCTGATCGCACATCTGGAAGAGGAAAAAATAAAAAAGAAAAAAGAAAATTTAATGTGATTTAATAAACAGAAAGTTGCTTTTAATCAAAAAATTGCTATATTAAAAGAAATTATCAAAAACAGGTTACAGAAAATGAGTGGAGTATATTTTGTAAGTTTGGGATGTCCGAAAAATCTGGTGGATACTGAAGTCCTCGCCGGGATCCTGCTCAAAAACAATATAAATATAACTTTTGATACCAAAGAAGCAGATGTTTATCTGATAAATACCTGCGCTTTTCTGCCGTCTGCACGCGAAGAGGCTTTCGAGGAGATACAAAAAGCAGTAAACTGGAAAAAACGCGCACGCAAACAATGCCGCCGCATCGCAGTTGCCGGATGTTTGCCCCAATACGGTTCAAATAATCCTTTCAAAGCAAATTTCCCTGATGTCGATATATGGCTCGGGGTAAATGATATTCCCAATATCGCAGAAATTCTGCAGACAACAGCTCCCGTAACTCCCGATACAGCAAATCCGGCATACATCTATGACCACAATACTCCGCGACTGCAATTGACTGTACCTCATATGGCATATTTGAAAATCGCCGACGGATGCAACAACTGCTGAACATACTGCGCCATCCCGCATATCCGCGGAAAACTCCGCACCCGTACCCAGGCAAGTATACTCACTGAAGCAGAAAATCTGATTGCAAACGGCGTGAAAGAATTAGTTATTGTCGCACAAGATGTTACAGTTTTCGGTCATGACCGCCCGGAAGACGGAGAAAATTTGAGTACTCTGCTGCAGGCAATGGACAAAATTGAAGGTGATTTCAGAATCCGTCTGCTCTACACTCATCCGGCACATTATACCGATGATTTGATTGAAACCATCAAAAATTCAAAACATATACTGCATTATCTTGATATGCCGCTGCAGCATATTTCAGAACGCATCCTCAAGGCAATGAACCGCCATGTGACACAGGCGCGGGTAAAAGAAGTAATTGCTCAACTCCGCCGTGAAATACCAGATATCGTCCTGAGAACGACTTTCATTACCGGATTCCCGGGTGAAAGCGAAGAAGAATTCAATGAGCTGAAAGAATTTTTAAAAACAACCAGATTTGAACGCTGCGGAGTCTTCCCCTTCTCTCCTGAACCGGGGACCAAAGCCGCAGAAATGCCGAATCAAACAGATTTTGAAACCGCATGCGCCCGCACCGACGAACTTATGGATATCCAGCTCGATATCATGGAGGAATACCAGAACAGCATGATCGGCAGAGAAATCGAAGTCATCGCCGATGAAGCAGAAGGCTCACGCGCCATAGGCCGCGGAAGTGCAGATGCACCGGAAATCGACAACATGGTCGTTTTCGGCGGCAAAAAAATAAAAGCAGGAAATTTTTATACCGTCAAAATTGAAGCTGTATCAGATTTTGACCTGATAGGACACATTATAACCCCGGAGAAAAAGAAATGAACATTCCCAACATCCTGACCGTCAGCCGTATCGTAATGATCGCAATAGCCGTAGTATTATCCGCATTCTGCGGGCCGAAATTACAGGACATAACCAAAGGCATTGAAATATTGCGCATTATAGTCATAAGTCTTGCGTTTTTTGCAGGAGTCACGGATCTGCTGGATGGGTATCTGGCACGCAAATGGAATCAGGTAACAGATTTCGGCGCATTGATGGATCCGCTGGCAGACAAAATTTTTGTTGCATCATGCATGCTTATTGCAGTGGAATACCGTCTTATGCCCTCATGGATCGCGATTGCAGTTCTTGCCCGCGAATTCATGGTCACAGGCTTGCGTTCTCTTGCCGCCAAAAAAGGTATAGTTATCGCGGCAGATAAATTCGGCAAACTCAAAACCGCAATGCAAATGCTGATGCTGGCATTGACCGGGGCTTCATGGATCGGCTGTTTTGACCTGTGGACCAAATATACACCGCAATGGTATATCTGGATCATCTATCTGTGCGGAGTTGTCTTCGTAACTATGTATTCCGGATTGTCCTACTTTATCAAATACCGCCATGTTTTCATGGAGGAAAAATGAAAATAATAGATTTTCATACCCACTATTATCCGGACAAAATCGTAGAAAAAGCTTTAAATAAAGCAATCGAATTCATCAAACCGGTGACCAACGGTACACGCGCTGGTCTGATTGAGTCAATGGACCGCAATAATATCGCATACAGCGTGGCATTGCCTATGGTGAATTGTCCGGAAAATGCCAAGAGCCTCAATTTGTGGGCAAGCCGTGAAAATCACGACCGTATCATAATGTTCGGCTCGGTGCATCCGATGGAGGAAAAACCGGAAGAAACGCTGAAATATGTTGCGGAATTGGGCATGAAAGGCATCAAAGTCCATCCTGAATACCAGAACTTTTATTTTGCCGATCCGCGATACGACAGGATATGGAGTGCATGTGAAGAATACGGTCTTATCGTATTGACCCATACCGGATTTGATATCATGTTTCCGCCGCCATACCATTGCACACCGGAAGATATCGCAGCAGTACACGCCAGACATCCGGAATTGAAACTTGTCGCTGCACACGGCGGCGGAATGCGGATGTTTGATGAAGTAAAAAAACACATTATCGGCAAAGAAATATATATAGATCTGGCATTCATGAACTCAATGAATATCAGCTTGGCAGAGCTAAAGTGTTTATTACAAGAACATAGCGCAGATTACATACTGTACGGAAGCGACAGTCCGTGGTGTGATCAGGGAGAAATGCTTGAAATTGTGCATAAAATCGGCTTTTCAGAGAGCGAAGAGGAGAAAATTTTGAGTAAAAATGCAGAAAAGCTGTTAAAAATCTGAAAAAAGCGAAAAAAAAGCAAAAAAAGTTCAAATCAGAGCTTGATTTTTTTCAAAAATGTAGTATTTTAAGTAACATAGAACGCTCCGGCATAGCTCAGCGGTAGAGTAGGTGGCTGTTAACCACTTGGTCCTTGGTTCGAATCCAAGTGCCGGAGCCATTTTTATTTTAAACGAATTTTCCCTCATTTCAGGTAGAATCCCTCATTTACACGTAAAATTGCTGTTTTTGGCCTCCTTTCTGTATTTTGCGTTATTTTCCGTTATTTTTCGACTGTTGTAGGATTCATTCGTCCCACATTCGTCCCCTGCTTGATACAGTACACCCGGATAATGGGAATGCAAGGTAAAAAAAGAAAGAGCCGTACAATCGCACGGCTCAACAGGTAAGATTAAAATACCGATGTGTTATCAGACAGTCCGACAAATTCTATCTAATGCAACTCAACAGAGTGTAAAATTGTATCCCAGAGCGCTCAAACTCATCATTTTGAAGACAGCTCCCGGTACAGAATCTGTGCCAAAGCGTTCATAATAGCTTTGTATTTGGCTGCATCAGCAAAAAGCGTCTGGTAGGTTTCGCTGGATTCGATAAAGCTTGCCTGAGCGGCATCATCAAAAATCTTTGGGAAGACACTCTCTGTAAAGATCTTCGGTTCCGTGGTCTGAACGATTTTCTTGAGCTTCTTGTCTGTCAGCAGGCGGTCTCGGAGTGAGGTCAGCAGCACTTTGTCCCCTTCGGTGAAGATGCCTTTGTATTTTTCGTTGATCTTGTCAATAATCTCATCCAGCGGCTCTTTGGGTTCAGGGGCACCGGCACCTCTGCCAGTGACGGGTTCATATTCGCCGCCCTGGTTTGGATCAAGTTCGATCTTGCCCTTGAAGGTCTCTTTCAGCTTGTAATATTCCAATTTCAGCTTGCCTTCAAGGTCGATCATATCCACCGGCTCATTGGGGATCAGCTTCAGCAGATAGGCGCAGAAGGTGTATTCTTTGTGCATATCGCTGTCGTACATCCGGACGATCTGGGCGATGTAGCCGTACCATTTTACCAGAGAACGCAGCAGACGGCGGAACTTGTACCGGCTGTCTGTATCCAGTTGGTTGTAGCGTTGTGCGACGGGCTGCAGAGCTGAAGTCATGCGTCCGAGAGCCTTTTCATCCTGCTTGCCGGGTTTGAAATATTCATCAGCAAAAGCTTTGATGTCGTTGTCGGAATAAATGGTATAGCCCCGCAGCTCATGCTGAAGCTGATAGATGCCGTCGGTGTCAATTTCCTGCACCAGCGAGGTTTCCTTGTAGAAGGGCTGGAACGCTTCCTGCATTTCTTCGTGGGTATTCACAAAGTCCAGGACGAAGGTATCGTGCTTGTCAGAGCAAGTGCGGTTAAGCCGGGAAAGGGTCTGGACGGCTTTGACATTCTTCAGTTTTTTATCCACGATCATGGTGTGGAGAAGCGGCTCATCGAATCCGGTCTGATACTTTTCTGCCACGATCAGCACATTGAAGTTGTAGCGGAATTCATCTTTGGTTTGGGCATCAGAGATGGAAGTACCGTTCTTGCGGACATTCAAGCTTGACTCGGTGTATTCCTCCCCGCCGTCTTTGACTGAGCCGGAGAACGCCACCAGTACATCCATGGGGTACTGCTTTTCAGCGATGTACCGCTTGATTTCATGGAAGTAGCGTACCGCAGCCAGACGTGAGGAGGTAACGACCATCATCTTGCCTTTGCCGTTGATGGCACTGCGGGTGGTGCCCATGAAGGTTTCCACGATGATCTGGGATTTCTGGGCGATGTTGTAGGGATGCAGCTGCTGAAATTTGCGAATCACCTTTGCCGTGCGGCTGGCAGGTACATCCGGATTGTCCGGAATGGTCTTGGCGATCTTGTAACAGGTGTCGTAGGTCATATAGTTCTGCAGCACATCCAGAATGAATTCTTCTTCGATCGCCTGCCGCATACTGTAAATATGGAAGGGGTGGAAACTGCCGTCACTGTGTCTGGTACCGAACATCTCAAGCGTTGCGGGCTTGGGAGTGGCAGTGAAAGCGAAGAATGAAAGATTTTTGTGCTTACCCTGCTTGATGAGATCGCTGACCAGTTTATCTTGCGGATCA
>JAZSRU010000171.1:0-24415 GCA_045538635.1 Victivallaceae bacterium | reverse complement strand
GCGGGAAAATATGTCTTTTGAGGAGTGGGCATATTGAAACGCTGTAAAATGAACGGCAGAAGTCATGACCCTGCCGTTTATTTTTTTTGCACAGATACAAAAAATCCCTGCCATTGAAATTTCAGGGACAGGGATGGATTTTTTATATTTCAACAGTCATGCCGTCGTATGCGACAGTGATGTTTTCGGGCAGAAAATATGCTTCCATATCTTTTTGCAATGGCGCGCCGTTATGAGAAAAATGAGTAGTAATACAGCGGGCATTATCATTCATTACTCCGTTTTCAAACAGCTGGTCGCGGAATTGCACTGTATATTTTGGACTTAAATGGTATAATGATGACTCAATATGGTAAAACGCCATGGTACATTCAATGATGGCAAGATCGATTTTTTTGCCGTAATTTTTCAGTAAATCCCAATTTTCTTCCTGCCATAATCCGGTATCATTGGCGATAAGTATTGTTTTGCCGTTGCGGCTGATGACATAATTGAGTGGAGTTGATTGCGGATCATGAGAGGCGCGGAGTGCGAGTATTTCCATATCTCCGGCTTGGAAAACAGTTCCGGGAGCTATTTGATGTTCAGTCAGCAATGCGTCTTCATATTGAACTTTTTCTTTGATTCGTTCATGGACGGCAGTATCTCCGTAAATGTCGAGATTCCGGCTGACTTTGGAAAAACCTTTTTTGCGCCACATCAATTCAACCGGATCGAGATGATCCGCGTGGGCGTGGGTAAATAATATCCGCTCGATTTTGGTCCAGTCGATATTGTACATCATGACTTGAGCGTTGATGTCCGGCCCGTAATCAATAAAAGTGTCATCATCGAGCAGATAACAGCTTCTTTTGCGGACGTCTTTGCCGCCGTGTTCGCGGGCATAACGGCATGTGTCGCATTCACAGAAAAAAGCAGGCTGTGCTTCTGCGGCGGCCGTACCTAAAAATGTAAGTTTCATTTTTCTCTCAACCTGTTAAGAATTATTTGTTTTTGTTTATCATGCCGAGTTTTTTGCCGACAACATAAGTTCCGACATTATCCCCGGTGACATTGCAGGCGGTTTCAAACATATCAAGCAGAGGATTTATGCCGAGCGCGAGCGCGATAATGGTTGAAGTCTGCGCCGGAGTGAGATTAAGTCCGGCAAGTACCATGAACAGCAGAAAAATACTGCCGCCCGGTACACCACCGGCTCCGACCGAAGCAAATACAACGCTGATTACTATAAAGAAGATTTGCCCGAATGTCATTTCAAAACCGAAGAGATTGGCAGCGAGAACGGCAAAAACCGGCAAATGGATGCAGACTCCGTCCATATTGATTGTCGCACCGAGTGAGAGGGTGAAGCCGGAAAGTTCTTTGCGGACATGGAGTTTTTCTTCAACTGTACGCATGGAAACCGGCAATGTCGCCGCGCTGGAACGGGTTACAAATGCGGTCAGAATCGGTTCGCGCAACTGCCAAAGTATCGGATAGGGATTGACTTTGCAAATAATGGCAATGAATGCGGGGTAACATATAAACAGCATCAGCAGGATACCGACAATCACACAGCCGGCAACCTGCAAATAGGATTGGAAAAGCGCGATGCCGTAAGATGCAAAACAGCAGGTTGTCAATGCAAAAATTCCGACTGGGAAGTAATTCATAACCCATTCGATGATTTTGAACATTGTTTTCTGACAGCCTTCAACAACATTGAGCATTGCAGTAATGGAAGTTTTTGTATATTCGTCTTCGGTGCTGTCGAGTACGATTTTGGCGGCAAGTCCGAAAAGAATTGCAAAAACAATAATCGGCAGAAAATTGCCGTCAGCAAGTGCTTTGAACGGATTGGCAAATAAGCCGTAAAGAATATTCAGAAATGCATTGCCGGCATTGATTGAATTACTCTGCATTGCAGTTACCTGCGCCATCATGTTTTCAGCCAGAGATGATGCTTTTTTCAGGCTGGGATTGAAAAATATGGCAACGATTGTACCGAAAATTGCGGCGTACAGCGAGGTGAAAAAATACCATCCGCAGACTCCGAGCCCCATTTTGCCGAAGGTTTTGGTCGGCATACCGGATGCACCGGAAATAAGGGAGAAGAAAATAATTGGGATCACAATCATTTTCAGCATATAAACGAGGATATTGCCGAAAGGTGATATGATTGAAATGATGTTTTTGAGTGTATCTGTACCGCAATTTTTACCTATTTGGTAAATAATGAGTCCTGCAATACATCCGAGAACAAAAGCTCCGAGATTTAAATAAATCAGCGGAATTTTTTTGTACAGTTTGAAAAGATTCATGCTAATATACCTTATTTCATAATTTCAGCAATTACAGCGTCAGTCATTTCAGTTGTGGTGGCTTTGCCGCCGATGTCGGGAGTGCGGGTGCTGCCGTTGGTCAGAACTTTCTCCATTGACTGCATGAGTAAATCGGCAGCTTCTTTTTCGCGCAGATCCTCCAGCATCATCTGGATCGCCCAGAATGTACCGAGCGGATTGGCGATACCTTTGCCGGCGATATCGGGGGCGGAACCGTGGATGGGTTCAAACATGCCGGGATATTTGCCTTCGGGATTGATATTGCCGGAGGGGGAAATTCCGATACTGCCGAGCATTGCAGAGCCGAGGTCGGTCAGAATGTCACCGAAAAGGTTGCTGGCGACAACGACTTCGAGGCGTTCAGGATGCATGATAAAGTATCCGGCAAGGGCGTCAATGTGCATCTGAGCTGATTTGATATCGGCATATTTTGCGCGGACTTCATCAAAAATTTTGTCCCAGAAAACCATGGAATAATTGAGAGCGTTTGATTTTGTTGCGCTCAAAACATTGTGCTTGCCGTTGCGTTCAGCGTAATCAAAAGCGTAACGGATGATGCGTTCTGTTCCTTTGCGGGTGAAAACTGATTCCTGAATGGCGCAATCATCGGTCATTGATCCTTTGCCGCAGTATTCGCCCTCGGAGTTTTCGCGGACAACAACGAAGTCGATGCGGTTGTCTTTGAGCGGGGAATTCAGGCCGGGAAGAAGTTTGATCGGGCGCATGTTGACATAAAGATCGAAACCGGTACGGATCGGCAGCAGCAGATCGCGGAGTGAAACATGGTCAGGTACTCCGGGAAATCCGACTGCACCCAGAAGAATTGAATCGCAATCAGCAAGGATTGAAAGACCGTCTTTGGGCATCATGCAGCCGTGCTGCAAATAATATTGACAGCTCCAGGGGAGTTCGTTATAAGTGAATTTCAAGCCGCCGTGTTTTTCTGCAAGAGCATTCATGACGCGGCATCCCTCGCGGACGACATCGACACCGATACCGTCGCCGGGAATCAGATTGATACGGTAATTTTTCATTTTTTTCTCCTTATATAAAAAGTTTGATGTTATACTTTTGTTTTGATAACCGGAGCTTGCAGCAATCCGCACGGGACAAGCTGACGGTTGGGATTTTCATAGACTTTGAATTGATACGGACCGGTTCTTTCCGGCCATTTTTCATTGAGATAAAACGGACCGAGTGCGTTGCGTCTGTGTCCGTAAACGGTAATTGCCAGACGGTGTTTTCCTGCCGGTATTTCAGCTGCAAAAGGAAATGAAACGAGAAATTTTTCATCATTTTCATCAATTTTTACACCGATGAGAGTGCCGCGCCAATCCGGGAATTCAAGCAGGGAGTGGCTGTCATTGTTCACTTCCGTATGATATGTAACATTTCCGGCATAATTGGCGAGATTCTGACTGCACCAGTCGCCGTAATGCAGTTTTTCCGGGAGAGCTGTGATGTGTGATTTTTCATTTACACCGAATTTGCCCCTGATATAAACAGCTTCAAGATTGGTGAAATAATCGTATTGCGGAGCAGTGAGTATGAGTCTGTTTGTCCCCGCGGTAAAAAGATTTCTGTCAAGTTTGATATTTTTTATATCGCGGTCGAGATAAAATCCGCAAAAATCCTGCTGCACCTCTCTGGCATTGAGATAAATCGTGAATTTTTCCGGATTTTCCATTGAAAGAATGCAGTTTTCCTGCGGTATCACATCACATTCAAAGGTGTATTCCAAGGTGAGTTTTATACTTTTTTCAATATCTTTTCTTCCGCGGTGCCACGGTTGTTCCATAAGTCCGCCGCGCGGCATTTCACCGATCATTCCGCGCAATTCATCATCAGCGAGAATGATGTATTGAGCTTCATTGGAAGAGGCAGTTTCAGTTGTCCATTTTGCGTGGTCGAGGATGAGAATATTTTCTTCGCTTAAAGTGTAATCGAATCCATTGTCCGGAATAGTACCAATGCCGTTGAATGCCGGTTTAGTTTCTATCTGTGCTGTTTCGATGACTTTTGAAATAATGAAAAGTCTGCTTTCAAGTTGGTCAAAAGAGGTCTTGAAAATATAAAAACCGTTCTCATATTTAAAGTCAATAGAGTGTGCAGTTCCGTCCATGGGGTTGAATTCCGCGATATTGCCTTTGAATGGCAGAGAGAGTTTTATGGTCATGTCATTGCAGACAATTTTGCGGTCGCGCACCTTGGGGGCTTTTTTCTGGTCGGTGTCAAAATTCATGGAGGTATTGGCAATGAACAGGGAGTATCCGTCTTTGAAATCCGCCAGACGGTAAAAAAGCGGAGCGGCCTGAATATCATTGCTGTCCGTGATTGAAACGCGGCGGAAGTCAGCGGCAATTTGCTGTGTAAAATTTTCGATTGAAACGGAAGTGAAATCTGCAAATACTTTTTTTGCCTCATCAGACGGGAGCGCATCCACAAAAGCCGGCGGAGTGCCGAGATAAAAGACTTTACCTTTGAACTCAGTCAGCAGTTTCAGTGTGCTTGAGCGGATCGTTTTCAATTCCGGAATGAGTATCTGACGGTAAACTGCTTCGCCGACGCGCATGATTTTGCCGTCCGCAGAAGCAATGCGGCTGAGAATTTCCTCATCTCCGAAGTCAAAATCAAGGTTTGCTGCCAGCAATGCATTGGTGATAATTGTATGAGCATCATCCATTTTGTTGATTTCAGGTGAATCAAAAGTATCGAGGACTTTGCGTCCCGGCTGGATTTGTCGCTTTGCCTGACTTGCATTATTTGAAGTGGTATCCTTTGCCAGTATGCTCCACATTGATTCGAGGGGATGAATAACCAGCAGATCGCGGATTTCATTGCTTTCGGCGCTGATATTGCCGAGCCGCGCGAAGTAATTTTCGAGAATGCTGTATTGTTTGAACCACGGGGAATGGTCGAGGAAACTTGCCGGATAATCTCTTTTGCCTTCGCCGGCGAGCGAATACCATGACAAATGCAGACAGCGCATGTTTATTCCGAGAGCATATTGCCAGTCGCCGATTGCTTTGTGTCCGAAGAACGGAAAATCCCAGCCGGTACAGCCGTAAGTTTCGGTCATACGGTACTTTCTGCCGAGCTGACGGGCAACGGAAACACATTGTTTGACAGTATTGAAAATGTTCCAATGTTCGGTGAGGACATCGACGCCGGGTATCTGCATTTTTTCATAACAGCGCATGGCACTGCCGATATATAATGTTTGAGCGGAGAGAGAATCTTCTCCCAGCAGATGACCGCAAAGCGGCAGATCGTGTTTTTCGCCCCACTTTGCGATTCTGCCGATGAAATTTTCTGCAAAAAATGTTCCGACAAGGTCGTAAAAATCATGCCGCACCTGTGAAACTTCATTTTCTGTTGCGAAAAAAAGTTCCGGAATACGGTCGGTAAGTTCATAAGAATAACGCTTTTTGAATTCAGAACAGAGATTTTCCGTCCATGGCAGACAGCCGAGGATCGCGCCGTGAATATAACACGGTTCATCGGTGAAAATGGCTGGAACTGACTTTGAAAATTTACTGCCGTAGAGTTCGGCATACTTTTGATGAGTTACGGCGATGAACTTATCGACGGAATCTTTATCCATGGTATTGAGATATGCTGCATTGTTGTACCATGTGGTTGAATCCATGTATTTCCAGTAGAAATCATAAATTTTTTCCGCGGAGGAGATTTGAGTTTCATTCTGCGCCATGCGGCGCATTGAAACGATTTTGCCGTCATGCAGAGTCAGAGCAAAACGGGCTACAAAGCTGCCTTCGGGGGGGATGTTTTCTGAAGTACAGTAAAGTTTTTGCGCTTTGTAACGGTCATCGGATGTAACGATGCCGCCTGCTGCACCGGACGGCCAGCGGTCCTCATCATAGAGATATGCGAGCATGCCGAGTTTTTCGGCCTCATCAATACAGACATCAATAGCTTTGAACCAATCATTTTGCATGTAAGGAGTATCAAGACCTGTTCTTGAATGCATGAAAAATCCGCCGAACCCCATTGTGTGCATAATTTGTATCTGGCGGCGCAAGGTGTTTTCGTCGAGCTTGCCGTTCCATGCCCAGAAAGGCGCACCATACATTTTTTGTGGCGGATTATTGAAAAAGTTGATCAGTTCTTTCATAGATGTTCCGGGTTGTTTATTAAAAATAAATGTAGAATAATATATACTGTAAACGGATTTTTTCAAGGGTGAAATAGGTTTGAAAAATCATAAAAATATGCTATATTATGCAGATAAAAAAATTATTCAGGAGAAAATTTTATAATGATAAAATTCATAGCTTTTGATTTTGACGGCACATTGGCGGACAGCGTTGATTTCTGTCTGTATGTTTTTTGTGAAGTTCTGCACAAATATATGGGGGAACAGGCCCCCTCAAGAGAAGATATTTATCAGAATTTCGGTATGAATGAACCGGGCGTACTGCGTCATTATATGGGAAGTTTCAATGCTGATGCGGAGGAGGATTTTTATCGCATCCATCGTGAAAAACATGCAGAGATGTGTCCTGAAGCATATTCCGGCTGCCGTGAATTGCTGGATTTTCTCAAGTCAAAAGGGGGCAGACTGGCAATCGTTACCGGCAGATCGGAAACGACTTGTAATATTTCACTTGAATTTCTCGGGTTGGGCGGATATTTTGAAGCCTGCCGTTACGGTTCTCCAGAAAGAAATGACAAAGCTGCTCAGTTTCGTGAACTTATTGCCGCCAATAATTTGCAGAATGATGAATTTGTTTATGTCGGTGATGCGGTATCTGATGCTGAAGCATGCATTGCGGCAAATGTAAAATGTCTGTCCGCTGCATGGGCGGAATCTGCCAGAATCAGTGAACTTGAAAAGATCAATCCCGGATTGGTTTTCCGCAGTGTTGCGGATATGCAGAAATATATTGCAGAAAATATTTGAGGTCGATTATGGCACAGAAAACAATTGTACTGACTTTTGATGATGCGTGTATATCTCATAAAAGTATTGTTGTACCGGTTTTAAAAAAATATGGTTTTGGCGGAACTTTTTTTATCTCAATGCCGCCGAACTGGCAGACGGAAGCTCCCGGAGCATATTTGAACTGGAATGATATCGCAGAAATGGCACATGCCGGATTTGATATCGGCAATCACACAATGAATCATCCTGATTTGCGTAAATTGAGTGATGAAAACTGCCGCAGGGAGCTGGAATTGCTGAATGAAAAATTTGCTGAATACGGTATTCCCGTACCGGTAAGTTTCGCTTATCCGGGAGGACCATTTGCTGCGAATGCAGTGGACATTTTGCAGCAATGCGGCTTGAAATATGCCCGCACCACAGAGCATGGATTGTGGCAACCGGGGAAAAGTGATCCCATGCGTCTTGCCTGTTTTGTCATAACTGATGAACGCGCGGCAGATTTTTATAAAGCGGCAGAACTTGCATCCTCTGATGAAAATGCCGCAGCAGTGATACTTTATCACGGAGTACCGGACATTCATCACCCGTGGTGCAGTACCGAAGTGGAAACTTTTATGGAGCATATTGAATTTCTTGCTGCCAATAATTTCCGGGTGATGAGCATGCGTGATTTCGGCGCGTTGCAGTAAGATTATCAGACTTCAAAATTGATTATGATATTTTCCTGGGGGCGTGTTTTCAGTAATTCTTTGTATTTTTCAACGGCAAGTTCTTTGACATCGTAAATCCATTCGCAGCATTGCGCATTATCCAGCCCCATCGTATCATAAATTTGATAAAGTCCTGCCTGTGTATAGATCGGAATGGTCCAGCCGGGACAGTGCAGACAGTATTTTGAGCAGACTCCGGCATCATTGTCAACAGCTTTTGACAAACTCGGACATTTGGACATAAATAAAATGAGTTCATGTCCATTCAATTCGACTCTGCCCTGACAGTTTTCTTCCTTGTAAATTTTTTGATAATATTCATAAACTCCCTGCAGCCCTTTAGTTTTGAAAAGTTCAAGGCAATGGAGTTCCTGATGTTTGCTGATATGCAGATAATATTTTTCAAGTCCGTTCTGTTCATCAAGAAACTTGAAAACTTCATTATAAAACCGCACAAAATGGTCGCTCGGTATCATAGTTATTTTTCCTTCTTGAAAGTTTGGACGCAGTGTCCTTCACCGATAACTTTGAGTGAAGATTTCCACGGAGTATTTTCGCACATTCCCTCATTGACACATTCCGTCTGCAAGCAGATGTGTTCGGATGGTTCCAGTCCGAGCTTGCGCAAATGGCGGATCGCCGGACATTCAAGCACTTCAAAAACAATTTCATCCTGTGAAACGCTCAAGTTGTATTTTGCTTTTTCGCGGTTGAAAAACCAGTTGAGGTGTTCGATGAGTTCGGAAGCATCGCCTTTTTCCAGTTTCTCCCGGATAGATTTGTAAACCTCATGACCTGTTTTGCGGAGAATCATTTTTAATGCATCGACACCGTAGTTTTCTGCGACATAATCCAATGTAGTATTGGTCGTGCCGTGAAAATCCATGTGCAGTTCATTATTTTCCTGATAGCGGAGCATGTTAAATCCTTTTTTGCAGATTTTATTTACTTAATGAAAACGGAGTCCCGATCAGGGAGCAGCATTGACTTTTTTCATCGAAAATGTTGAGAGTGCGGAAAATTTCCTTTGCCATTTCCAAATGTCCGGCACCGCCGGGATGAACAGCTTTTCCGAAAAGCCGTTTCAATTCAGCTTTATTGGAAGCGATTTTTTCCGGTAAGTGGCATGGACACCGTGGATGACTGATTTCTTTTCTGCAATCTTCAGATTTGAAATGTTTTGAAAGTTTCTCCAAATCGGTTATTTTTTCTCAATCAAGGTCGTTTTTATATTTTGCAAGGCAGTCTTCAATGCGTTTTTTCACATCATCAGTGAGGTTGTTCATTTCCTGTGCGAGAGTGAGCGGTGTTTCGATCAAGCCGAGCTTGACCAGTGCATATTTCTGACCGTTCCAGACATTTGCGAGGTCGATACCGTAAACTCCGTGATAAATTTCAATAAGCAGTTCCTGCAGGCGGCGGGCTTCGTTCCAGTCGCCGCGGTCAGCGGCGCGGGCGAGTTCAACCATAGGTTTGGAAGTGAGTGCAGCCATGCCGCATACCATGCCGTCATTGCCGACCATGAGAGCTTCATCAACTGCCCATTCCTGACCTTCAAACAGCAGAGTTTTGAATCCGCGTTCCTTGCGCATAGCAAGGAGTTCGCGGCGGAGCCACATATTGGATGATGAGTTTTTAATACCTTTCAAATTCGGATGCGACATGAGAGTTGCGAATTGCTCAAGTGAAAGGTCTTTGCCGTTGACGGGTGGGCAGTGATAAAAATAAACAGGACGGTCGGCGGCATCAAGCACGGTTAAAACTGATTTTACGGGGTTAAGCGCAGAAGTTGCGCCGGGGAGCATGAAAACATAGCTGTCAAAATCATATTTCTGATAGCGTTTCATGTTTGCAAGTGCCAGCGGCAGGGATGTTGCATTGATACCGACCAGCAAATCGGCTTTGCCTTTGAGCAGTTCAGAAGCAAGTTCGACGCCTTCTTCCTTGAATTTATCGGAGAAACTGCCCCATTCGCCCATAGAGCCGAAAAGAAATACTCCGTCAATGCCGTGACGGATATTGCGTTCAAAGATGTTTTTCAAGCCGTTGCGGTCGAGAGAACCGTCAGCTTTGAGGGGGGTAACGGTTGCAGAGATAACTTTTTTAGCCATAGTTCAGTCCTTTATGTTATATGTTACAGATAAATTATAAAATGTTTTTCCATGATGTCGGTAAATTCCTGGCAGGAGCAGTTTTCGAGAACATCACAGATTTTAAGATGAGTCGGGATGTCGTCGCGCCACTTGCCGGACGGGTGCGGATTGGGGGCAAAAGCGGAATTCAGAATATTTTGAAATTGGTTTGCAATGTCATTGCCGCTCATGCTGAAAAGTTTTGAATGAAAATCAATTTCATCCTGAATGGAGAGGATTTCTTTTTTTTCAGCTATTGCGCGGAGTTCAGCGATTTTTTCGGGGGTGCGGTTTTGCCAGATGAATTTAGCCATGCCGAGTTCCATTATGACACGGATCTGCATAAATTGCCGGTATTCTTCTTTGGAGAAAAGTCCTGCTTTTGCGAGTTTGCTGACACTTTCAAAAGCATTGAATTTGTGGCGCAGAAACATGCCTTTGCGCTTGCGGGATTCGATGACACCGAGAGTTTTCAAGCCGGAAATTCCTTCGCGCACGATATGGCGGCTGACATTGAGTTGAGAAGCGATTTCTTCTTCTTTGGGTAGAAGGTCGCCTGGGGCGAGGTGTTTGTTTTTTACATATTGCAGAATGCTCTCTGCGACGCCGTCTGCGAGAGTTGTGCTGCCGTTGAATCCGTCGATAAATTTCATAAAAATACTCGTATATGTTCAATATGTTCAACTTATTTTTGGATAATATATTCTCTTTAAATTGAAAAGTCAAATATTTTTTTGCAGAAAAAGTGATTTTTTATAAAACGGCAGAGGATCAGTTGTTTAAAAAAGGGAGGGGGCAGGGATTTGTATGTTTCAGCAGTTTTCATGATTGTTGTATAAATTCACTCATCATCCAGACCACCCCATCCATTGAAAACATAATCATCAGGAAGATTGTCATCCCAGATCGGATCAAATCCGTCGCATGAGGAATAGTCAGAATTCTGATTTCCGGATGTGATTTTGTTCAGATTGTCAGAATTGTCGGATAACAGTTTTACAATATCCAGAAATGATGTTGGTTTTGATTTTTGATTGAAAAAATTCATTTACAAGCTCCTGTTTTTGTTGATCTGCATATAATATACTGCCTTCAAGTGGACATTTTGCGTCCACTCTGTTGTGTTTTTGCCAAAAAATATGAAATTTTTTTATGATTTATTCAAATATTTGCGGCAAAGAGGAAATTTCTGTTGATGTCCGTCTGATTACTGCCACCAACAAGGACCTCGCTCAAATGGTTCGTGAAGGCAAATTCCGCGAAGATTTGTATCATCGGCTTTGCGTTATTCAGATTTATGCGCCGCCCCTGCGAGACCATCTGGAAGACATTGAACAAATCGCCAACGGCTTCTGGCTCAAAAATCACTTTCACCGTCTTGAACCTCAACAGATTCAGGATTTGAAAAATTATAACTACCCCGGCAACGTGCGTGAATTGCAAAACATCCTTGAGCGTGCCAGTGTACTGGATGAAACAGATTTTGCCAAACTTATTCGTGAGCAAAAAGCCCTTACCGCCGGACTGAAACCGTCAAGCACTTCAAACGAAGAAATCCCCGACGATCTCGACTCCGCCATCCGTTCACACATTAAACGCGTTTATGAAAAATACGACCGCAACCTGACCCGCACCGCCGAAGCATTAAAAGCAGCCCGCAACACGGTCAAAAAATATCTGGAGTAAGATTGGATGAGATATGCAGGAATGGAAGAAAAAACCTTTTGGCGTTCCACCCGCCTTTTTATATGGTTCTTTTCTTCCCCTCCTGCAACCTCCCTATCTTTTTCCAAACCTTTTCAAGTAATAAATGAGGCTGAAATATGGATAGATTTACTGAATGTTTTGAATCGTTTGAATATGCTGAAAAAATTGTTGTACTGACGGGAGCCGGAGTTTCGACGCTTTCAGGGATTCCTGATTTCCGCGGTAAAAACGGATTTTACACGCAAGGAACTCTTTTTGAAGGTTATGACCGTCAGACATTATTTGATATTGATTTTTTTCATTTACATCCTGAAATTTTTTATCGTTTTGCACATGAATATCTTTATCCGATGCTTGATAAAACTCCGTCTGTATGTCATAATGTGCTTGCTTCTTTACAGCAAAAGGGCGTAGTCGATGCACTTTATACCCAGAATATTGACTGTCTGCATACCCAAGCCGGCTCAAAAGCGTATGAACTTCACGGGAATTTATATACACACAGCTGCTGCAAATGCGGAGATTTTTATATGCCGCTGGACGAAATAAGAAGAATCGTTGCCAAAGGTGAAGTTCCCCGCTGTCATTGCGGCGGACTTATCAAACCGGATGTTGTTTTTTACGGAGAAAATCTTGATGAGAAACTCTTAAATCAAGCATTTCATGATTTTGAAAAAGCCGACATCGTTCTTGTTTTCGGCAGCAGTCTGACTGTTGCTCCGGTGTCAACGCTTCCGATGGCATGTAAACTTAATCACGGCAAAATAATTATTGTAAATGAGCAGCCGACTTCGTACGACCGCGATGCTGCTTTTATCTTTCCTGACATCCAACAATTCTGCACCGCCCTGCAAAACTTTTATAACAAGCCATGACCCTGCAATTGCAAAAAATAAAACTCATGCTATAATAAAAAAACAATTATTATAATCAAAAAAAGGAATAGGAAAATGAGAATAAAGATTTTTAATTCATATCACGGTGAAGATAATTTTATTATCAATTGGCAAGTTCCAGATTATTTTTTAAATTGGTTCGTAAAAAATTTTTCAGATGGTAAATTGAATTATGAGAAACAAAAACTAGATATATCCAAAATTGCTTTTGAACAATTTTTAGAATTTTTTTATTCAAAACCAGATAGGTTTTCTATAGCTGAATTTTTCAGAATTTCATCCGATATTGTCACAATATGGGATGTTGAACATTTATACAGACGAGTTGCTGAAGATATTGATAGATTAATTGGAAGAAAAATGATTCATATGATAAGAGATAGGACAACCAATAAAGAAATTCGGACATCAAAACTTAAATTTCAAATTTGCGAAAATATCACAGAAGAGTCTGAACCAATTATTATGGAAAGTACTCTAAATGGGCAAATCGTGTATATCAAGAAACATAGCATTGATCACGGCTATGGTGAAAAAGAACGTTATTTACACGAGGCAGAATATTTTCTTGATTTATCAATCAGAATTTTTGGAGTTCCATTAGCTAATGATACTATCGAAATTGATATTCGTCCGGAATTTCTTGAAAAATACAATTGCCAACGCGTAACTAAAACAAAATTGGAAAATTTTATTGATAAAAATCGTGGTAAAAAAATAGATGTACCATTAAGGTATCGTCAATCAGCCGATGGTTGGGAATGGGATTTTACCATTACAGATAAAAATAAAATCATTGAGCAACTGGAGTTTTAAATACAGGTATTAAACTATGAATTTAGAAATAAAAAGGTTTTTAAAACATATAGCATTATTACATCATAAAAATGAAGAAATAAGAATAGCTAAAGGTGATAAATTTAATGTATTTAAATTATGTAAAGTTAATCATTATGAAAATTCACATTCTGATATAATTGCTGAATTTTTAAATCCCAATGGCAGTCATGGGGTAGGAGATGTATTTCTTCATTTATTTTGTGATATGCTTAATATTGATTATGACAAATCGCAAAAAACATCAATGTGGAGAGAGTACTCAATCAGCAACGGAAGACTAGATATTTTAATAAAAAATAATAATAAATATATAATTATTGAAAATAAAATATATGCAGCAGAGGTTGAGGATCAGTTAAAAAAATACAATGACTGGCTAAAAAATAATAATTTTGACGGAGAGATAATATTTTTAACATTGGATGGACATCTTGCCTTGACAGGAAATGGGGTGAAATATAAAAATATTTCATATGCATGTGAAATTCGTCAATGGATTGTAAATTGTATAAAAGAAGCAGTAGATATTCCATTTGTTAGAGAAGTATTACAACAGTATTTAAATTTAATCAATGATTTAACAGGAAATAATCTGGAAGAAAAATATGAGGAAGAAATGTTAAAAGAAATAATTGGTTCAAAAGAGTCTTTTAGTGCTTCAAGTTTAATATACGCAAATTTTAATAAAGCTAAAGCTCAGATAATTAAAAATATTATGCAAAAAATAACTCTGGAGGATATGATATTTAGCGAAAAATTAAGTGCAGCGAGATATTCAGGAGTATATTACGATAGTAAAGATAAAGACAAGCCATATCGTATAGAATTTCAATTCCAAAGTCCTAATTTTCGAGATTTATGTTATGGACTTACATATAAAGGAGATAAATTAAAATGTAAGATATGTATTGATGGTTGGTCTCAATCTGCAGCATGGTTTATATGGCGTTGGATGGATAATGAATTTAAAAATTGGGATGATGATTTTATACTATATTGTTATGATAATGAAGATAAAATTACAGAAAAACTGAAAAATTGCATAAATGAGTTATGCGAAATAATTAAAAATTATAATTTAGACAATTAAAGAAATTAGATTTTGGAGCAATTTGAGTATTATTTTTAAATTGCTTTTCAGGTTTTGCGGGAGCAAAAGATGAAAGCCGTACTTGAAAAGGTTTGAAGGGAGATGGGTGTGGGAAGAGGGAAAATTTCCTGAAAATTTTCCTTCTTCCCACATACTTATTTTCTTAAAAACTTATTTATTAAAAGGCTTAATTCTTCATTGGGGGTAATAGCGGGTGTGGACTTTACGCAGGAAAGCTTTTGTGTACATTCTTGCGTAAAGTTTTTCGTTTATGGTCATATTTTTGCCGCGGAGTTCGGGGATTTTCCGGAAACTTTTGCAACTGCACAATTCGTGCTGCAAGCGGCATTTGCCGTGTTCCAGTTCCACGATGTAACGCTTATCTTTACGCAGATCGCGGCGGCTTGTCCAATGCTGGCAGATTATACACGCTTTTTTCAAATCCCGTATGCGGATATAACGCTCCGGGATTTCGCTTTTTGGGTATTGAGCCACTGTAATTAGATTATTCACTTTTCAGTTCCTATGTACGAATTGATAAGTTATAAAAATATCTCTAAAAGGTTTGGAAAAGAGTGATGGGGGGTGGGGAAGAGGGAAAGAACCTTTCCTCAAAAGGTTTTTTCCTCTTCCCCAAGTCCGACAATCATTTATTCCAATACTTTCAGCATTATTCGTCTTACGATGTTGTTTGGCTGGATTTGGCGGTTGTTTTGCGTAAAATCTTCATCATCGGCGGCGTTGTGTTCCAGATAGCGGTTGAAGTACCAGTTCAGCACCTCTCCGACTGCTCCGCTGCGGGAAATCCCGGCGGTACAATGTACCAGAAGCGGCAGTTTGCCGTCATCGATAAAACGCATGATATGTTCTGCCATAGCTTCATTAAACAACACGGCATTGCCCAAATCTTCCGGAGTTTCCGGCTCGTTGCATATATCGGCAAATGTCAAAGTCAGCAAATGCGGGTGGTTGAGCAATTCCGGTGAAAATGGCGGAGTATCGTCAAATCCCCAACTGGAATTTATGCTGATGATTTTTGCTTTTGCCAATAATTCTGCTTCGGTCGGTGTTCCTTTAACCTTTTCAAAAAACATTCTCGGTAAAACTCTGATTTTCATTCTCCAAAAATCCCCGGCTGGTGTTTCAAAAGTTTTCGGCGTTGATTGGGGTAGAGTTGTTTCAGATCACAGTGAATAGCAAACTGCGGCTGTTTTTTCAGCAGCATATCCCAGTAGTAATTGGGTTGTTTTTCTACTTTTGACCAGTCAAAATAAACTTCAAACTGCGGTTGTTCTGCAAGCAAATTGAACCATTCGCCGATACCGAATTCGTCGTTTAAATCTTCCATTTCTATCAAATTTGCGTATTCGGGGATTTGTGCCAGTAAAAAAGATTTTTCAAGCGGCGTCAGAAATGCGTACAAATCATGCCCCCGCCCAAAAGGAAATTTTCGACTGAAAATTTCCGGCGCACGATATGCAAGCAACATCAATTCCAAACGGCTGACACTTTCCCAATGGCAATATTTTTCAAACTGCGGTTGTTGGGCAAGCAATTTACTCCATGGCAACGCAACGATTCCGTAAATCAAACCACCAGGAGCTATCCGGAGCAAACTCCGGATATTCCGCCAACAGCAAGAACCAATATATCGGATTTTCATTTTGCTCCAAAGCCTTGATTCCTTCGGAACTGGCTTTTTCAAGTTTCATTTTCAATTCTTCAACGATTTTCATATTTTCCTCCATATTTTTAGACGATTGTTTTGCAGGAGGAGAAGAGAAAAACTTTTTTGCAAAAAAGTTTTTTCTTCTCCCCCTGCACCCTCTCATCATTTTCAAAAAACTCTTAAAGATTTTTATTAATCATAAGCAAAAAGCGTGCCAAGTGTGATTTGAATGGAAGCAGGCTTTTTTACTGTTCATATTTTGCAATTATTTGTCAAAAAATGACAGATGTTTTCATAAGGATTTTAAAGGGGATGAAAAAAATGGGGAGATTTTTTCTTTATCTTACTTTCTTTTGAAAAGAAAGTAAGGTACTGAGCTTTCTTTTGTTTTCCTTTTCTTTCACTGCGAAAGAAAAGGAAATTGGCATGATTTTTGCTTTATAATTGGCGAACACAAAATATGGAGGTGTGTATGAATAACATTTTATTGCGAGTGCTGGCGGTGGTGCTGTCCGGAGTTTCGCCGGAGCCGTTGGATGAAAAGGTTGTGCCGTTTGATAAATTGCCCATTGAATGTGCGATGGTTTATGACGCTGACATTCGACAATTCCGGCAGGCAACATCGACCGAAGTGATTTCTGTTGATCTGAATGATGATAAAGTCAATGAACTTTTGATTTTCAATGGTGAAAACGGTTCAGGCGGCGAAGGCTGGACGGTTATGCAGAAACATAATGGCAAATACCGTAAAGCAGGTGAAGTTTTTGGCATATTGTATAAATCCGGCAAAGGCTTGATCGTGGAATCCCCCTGTGGCTGGGACAATGCCGATTGGGACTATTACGAACTTGTCAACGGCAAACTTATCGTGAAATTCAATATTGATGTAAAATACCGCAAACCTGTCCGTCAGGAAGTTATAAGCATACAAATCAAGGTGAAAAATGAATCAGAATTTACAAAGTAAATTGTTTACAGCGTGTCCGTTTCTTTATAAACATTTCAAAGGAAATCCGCAAATGCGGATTGATTGCCCGGATGATCTTTTTGAGTTCATCTTTGAACTTTCAAGCAAGGTCGAGGATTTCAATAAGCGATTCCCCAAACGGCGGGTTCGCGCGATGAAAGTTGTGATGGAACATGGAGAATTGGTATTTGTTGTTCATAAGCAAATTTTTACGGTCAATAAATTGATTGCGGCAACAGCTTCGCAAATCAGAAGTTACCGCCGGAATTTGAAGCAGACTTTTATACAACGCGCAAAGGCTATCGGTACGACCGCTCTTTTCGGGTCATGTTTGATCCCTGACTGGAAACGCATGATGCCTGATGATACCGACACTTTGCGCAAAATCCTCGAATATGCCGAAAAGCGTGCCGTTGTCCCACAGGATTATATACAGTTGGCGGAATGGTACAAAAAATATCTGGGAGAAGATGAGAATTTTTCTCTTTTCAAATAATGAAGCAACTTGTCAAAATTTGATAGTTATATGTCAATTATTGATAATTTTGGGTTCTGTAATGCAATGGGATTTGAGCTGATAGAAAGATTTTTCAACAAAAATTTGTTATTCTGATACTGCAGTGTCATAATTTGGCATACTTATTGCTTTATAGTATTTGCGAAACAAAAACGAAAGGACACCTATGAAAAATTACACTGCAAAAATTGAAAACTGGAGCATCAGTAAAAGATTGATTTATTTCAGAAATTTTATCAAAAATCACAATACCAATATTAATGATGACGATGTCTTTAATGTGTTAGTTGATAATATTCAAGGTATGGATTGGGAACAATTCATCAGAAAAAATTTCTCAAAAACTGCCGTCAGCAAAATGGAAAAAGGTAAAAATTACAGGTCAAGTCTGGATTTTTCAGATCCGCCGGAAATCATGCTGATGTCGATTTGGAATATAACTTCCAGCCGCAAAACTTTAAGAAAAAGTATTATAAGTTTGATAGATGAATATTATCTTGCCGTACATCCGCTTGAAAAATATACAAATGAAAGTTTGCCGTTAAGATTTGCAGAATTGCAGAAGACTTTTGAACTTTCTGAGCTTGAGTATGAAATCGCGGTTGTAAGTATGTTTATTTACCGCAACTTTCTGGAGATACAGGATGATCATTCGCATCGTACCAATTTTGAGGACAAAGCGATTTTCATTGCCAAATGTCTTGACCGCGATCCTGGTGAAGTTTTAATGTGTCTGAAAAAGGAG
This sequence comes from Victivallaceae bacterium, assembly GCA_045538635.1. GTDB lineage: Bacteria > Verrucomicrobiota > Lentisphaeria > Victivallales > Victivallaceae > RGIG5270. The sequence goes on along the minus strand of JAZSRU010000171.1, from coordinate 5,912 downwards.
AATAAACTTCGCAGATTCAACTGCATCGATGATGATCTTGATTTCAAAAGAAATATTAATGTTTTTTTGACAGGAATATCCGATGAAGCATTGACGAGTTCGTACTTTGCCCGTTGCAATGATGAGGTTCTGCCGTGGGATTTTTATGGGAAAATTGCAGAGGAACATGGAGATTTGGTTAAAAAGATCATTGCCAACAGCAGCGAAAAAAATAATGTAAATATCCTTCTGTACGGCACTCCGGGAACAGGCAAAAGCAGTTTTGCCAAAACACTTGCAAAACAGTTGAAAAAGAATTGTTTTATACTTTCGCAGGGAAATGATGATTCAGAAAAATCTGACAGTTCCGCAGAATTCCGTTTTGCGGCATTGCAAATATGCGATCTGCAGCTCGATCATGACAGAAGCATTATTATTGTCGATGAAGCTGATGATATGCTTGCAAGCGGCGGTATGAATTTTTTGGGTATGAGTTTTCATAAAGGCGATAAAGGTCAGCTGAATACAATTCTTGACAATCTGAAAACTCCGGTGATCTGGATTTCCAATACGCCTGCTCACGCTTTGGATGAATCCAGCCGCAGACGATTTGATTATTCGATATGTTTCAAGCCGCTTGATGTTCATCAGAGGAGAGCCATCTGGGAAAATAATATCAGAAAAATGCAGATGGAAAAGTTTTTTGATGCGGGATTGATTGATTATTGTGCTTCACGATATGAGGTAAGCGCCGGAATTATTACCAAAGTTCTGACCAATCTTGAACGCATTTCTCCACCTGAAAATGATGTAAAAGCAACTGTTGAAAAACTTATGACTCAACATTGTGAACTTCTCGAAGTCAGAAAAAAGGATGATAAACTGCAAGTCGCCAAAGATTATTCGCTTGAGGGACTGAATATCAAAGGTTATATGCCGCTGGATATGATCGTTTCAGCAGTCCGCAAATTTCAAGCCGAAGACGGTTCGCTTGCTCCCGACCGTCCCCGCATGAATCTTCTGCTTTCCGGCCCGCCCGGAACCGGAAAAACCGAATTTGTCAAATATCTCGGCTCTGTTCTCAATACCAGAGTTGTGGTCAAAATGGGCAGTGATTTATTAAATATGTATGTCGGCGGCACGGAGCAGAATATCAAAAACGCATTTGCAAGGGCGGAAGCAGAGAAAGCAATTCTTTTTCTGGATGAAATAGACGGTCTGGTGCAGAACCGTGAGGGCGCGAACCGCAGCTGGGAAGTTACGCAGGTAAATGAACTCCTTTATCAGATGGAAAATTTCAACGGCATAATGATCGGAGCAACAAATTTTATAAAAAATCTTGACCCTGCCATTATGCGCCGCTTCACCTTCAAAATCGGTTTTAATTACCTCGACAATGATGGTAAAAAACTCTTTTTTGAGCGTATGTTCAATACTACACTTGCAAATGACGAACTTATGCGGCTCAATGCCATTGAAAATCTTACGCCCGGCGATTTCCGCACTGTCAGACAGGCGCTTTATTATCTTGAAAACGGTTCAAATTCCGTGCGGCTGGATTATCTGCAACAGGAGAGTGATGCGAAAAAAGTCGTAAGTAAAACAACTCAAAGTATTGGATTTTAAAATGCCGGAAGAAATTTTGCGTTCAAAACTTTACGAATGTTTCAATTTACTGCACCGCATTTGCTGGGGCGGAAATTTACTGTCATGTGAAATAGGGTTTTCATATCGTATGACACGGGCATTTGCTTATGCCGCCCCACCGTGGAATGGCAAAAAAGCAAAAATCATATTCAATGTCAGAATGTGTTCGCTTTGCAGCGATTTGCATATTATGATGATTCTGGCACATGAAATGACGCATATCTGGCAGTATTCGCAAGGCAGGCGTGGCGGACACGGTAAGGATTTTTACCGAGAAATGGAACGCATCGGCATTGTCGGCAAAGACCCGATGGTGATGACGGAAAATTCTGCATTCAGCTATGTTATGTTTATGTATTCACTTAAAAATATAAATCTTCAAAAAGACTTTCAAACAATTTTATTGATAAATCAACAGACAAGGAGGAAAAATCATGCCGTTAAAAAGAGCCGTTGAACTTAATAATCTTTCAGTTGTGAATTTTTTGCTTGAATCCGGTGTAGTACCGCAGGAAAAGGATGATTTACTGCATATTGCTGTTGCAGGTAATTATTACAGTTTGAGCAAAATCCTGATGCTCTATTGTGATGTAAATGCACAGGATGTCAAAGGCAATACACCGCTGCATTATGTTTCATCCATTTCCATTGCAAAAATGCTCTTATTTCACGGAGCAAATGCAGATATCCGCAATCAACATGGATCAGTGCCGTATGAAATTGTTGACAATAAAGAATGTCGGGATTTGCTCAAAGAAGAATATTTCAAACTGCATCCGGTAACATTAGTTCCGGAATTGGTCGAGGACGAAAGAGTTTCTGCTACTGACTGGGCAAACCGTTTCAGTCAGGAGGTCGTAACAATTCAGGATTTGATACCCTCAAATGAAAAAAACACATCCAAACTTGATTGGAAATTAAAATATTCCGGCCATGAATATTCTGTTACTCCCCGTTTCGTCAGCAGTCTTGCCAAAAAGTTGAAATTTTCCAATACAATTTTCAACTTTTTCTCGCCGCAGGAGGTATTGGAACGCGCGGCGGAAGTCCAGCCTGATCAGGAATTTATTGCAACCTTTGACAATAACACCAATCAGATACTCGGAATTATTGAAAGAAATAAAAAAATATTGCCGCCGTCAGTCGGATGTCAGATTTTTTCTGAAGATCCGAGAATCAAATCGGCTTATTATGAAAATGGCATCTGGCATGGAGAATTGGCTCTGGATGAAGTTTTCAACATCAATAATTCAGGCGAATATTCACGCAAACTGAATATTCAATACCCCGTTGACGGTATCGGAACACCGAGTATTTATCTGTCTGTTGAACGCCAAATCTGCTCCAATGGGGCAGTAGCTCAAGCTGCCGCATTCAGAACAGATATTGAAATAAATGATGAATCCGGCACGCATCTTTCCCGTCTGCTCCGTTCTTTCAGCAATCAGCATGGATTTTCGGCATTGGAGGAGAGAATCGGTATTGCCCAGCAGACAATGGCTTCGGTCAATGAACTTATGATGGTGGATAATCTGCTGCTGGAATATGTTCAGGATAAAAATTCATACCACAAACTTCACAACCGCCTGTATGAAATTGCAGGGGACCCGTGTCTGGTATATGAAACGACCAGTTTAAATAATATCCCGGCGAAAAAACGTGCATTACTGCCGGTTAATTGTGCAGTCAATGACCTTTTGAATTTCTGTTCGGAACTTACTACACATCATGGCAATCTTTTAACTTCAAGCGCGGCATTTGATGTTGCAGCCGGCAAGACATTGGCAGGAGAACTTGACCTTGAAGGAATGTACAGCATAAATAGAAAATCGCCAGATTTCTTTTTGAAGGATTTGAGATTGAGTAATTACAAAACACAGGAATATTTTAATCAGGAACAGAGTACGGAGGTTTTCAATGGCTGAAAGATTCCGTTTTGAAGAACGTCAATATCAAACTGATGCCGTCAATGAAGCCTTGGAACAATTTCAAAAAGGCAGAGAATCCGTCCTGATTGAATCGCCGGTCGGTTCGGGAAAAACCATTATGGGGCTTATGGTTATCAAAGAATTGCAAAAAACAAATCCCGATTTAAAGGTAAATTGGGTGGCTTCCAGAAGACATATTCTGGAACAGACGGAACGGGCAAATCTGTCATATTTCAATTGTCAACTCAACTATGTATCTGTTTACAACAGCAATCCGCCGCCGGCAGATATGATCGTGCTTGACGAAGCACACCATGAAGCCACGCAAAGTTGTCTTGCCATGTACGAAAAAACCGGAAATGCTTTGACGCTCGGATTGTCGGCAACTCCGCAGAGAACAGATAGAATGCGTCTTTCTTTTCAACATTCTGTCCAAACCTGCACAATTCAGAATTTGATAAGTCAAGGTATTTTATCGCAATATCATTCATACAAATTACCGTATTACAATGCAGAGATTGCTGCGAAAATTTATTGTCAGAATCCTGAAAAATGGGGCAAAACACTTGCATTTTTCAATTCAATTCAGGAGTGTGTGGATTTCAGTTCAATACTCAATGCCCGAGGCATCCCGTGTGATGTTGTTACCGGCAGCAGCAATCGTGATAAACAGCTTGAACTTTTTATAAACGGAGAATTGCAAATTATCGCCAATGTTTCTGTTTTAAGTGAAGGGTTTGACCTGCCTGAATTGCAGAGTGTTTTTCTGCGTGATGCCAGCCGCTTGCCCTGTATTCAAATGGCAGGACGCGGTTTGCGTAAATCTCCATGTAAACAATTCTGCAATATAGTCCAAAGCGAAAACAGCCGCTATCAAATCGAAAAAATCGCCACTCCGCAGGAAAGTTTTTTATATAACAAAGAGGTCTGGCTGTCCTGTTCCGGCAATACTGCTGCCATTGCACAGGCTCTGCAGCGTTCATTGGATTTGCTGGACAAAAGAAAACCGGCTAAAATGCCGATATATATTCAAATGTCTCCGCATACAAGTTATGTTTCACTCCGCAATCGCACTTCAAAAAGGATATCTTATGAAATTCAGTGATTATTTTGTGAAAGTTGCGGAGATGAGCCGCTTTGACAAAAATGCGGCAGAAAAAATTTTGCGGGAAGTTGAGAATTATTCTCTGCCGTACATTGCCAATCACATGATACTTTGTGCCAAAGCGTATTTGTGGTATCTCGATGATGCCGATAATGCCGTCCGCTGTCTTCTGGAAGCTGAATGCAACAATTCCGACGATACTGCAAGTCTGCTCGAAATTGCCAATGCGTACAAACTTCTCGAACTTCACCCCAAAGCCCGTGAACGCTGCATCCGTAAAGCCGTATCAGCAGTAAAATCAGAAGAAGATCAACAACGGCTGCAGGAATTTTTCGGAGAATGCTCAAACTGCAAGCAATTTGAAATTGAAAAGGTCAAAAAATGACAACAAAATTTATAAAAAATCGTGAAATTTATACCGAAATCGTCGCCAAACTCGTTCCGCAAACAAAAAAGACTTTGTGGATCGCCACTGCTGATATCAAAGATATGTATGCAGAGTATAACGGCTCAATGGTTCCGTTTCTGAAAATCCTTGCGGAACTTATCGGCAGAGGTGTTGAAATCCGTCTTATTCATGCAAAAGAACCGGGACAGCCGTTCCGGGAAGACTTTGAACGTTATTCCAGATTGCACAAGTATCTGGAACGGGTACTTTGCCCCAGAGTACACTTCAAATGTATCATCATTGACGGGAAATTTGCCTACTTCGGCAGTGCCAATCTCACTGGAGCGGGCATGGGAGCAAAAAGCGAAAATCGCCGCAACTTTGAAAACGGTATATTAACCGATGAACCAACTCTGATTGAGCCATTAGCGGAGCAGTTCGACTCCGTTTGGCGCGGAGCAAACTGCCCAAAATGCGGCAGAAGAGAGTTTTGTCCGGACTGCCCGATCCCAATTCTTTAAGATAATTTTCTCACTCAATAATATAAACTTAAAACAAAGGAGAATAAAATGGAGAAGATTACGCACCCAGTAATCTCAAGAGGAGAATATTCAAATTACATTCTGCCGGGAATTGAACTTTTCGGGCCAATCAAATCAGAAAAATTTCCATGTTCATTGCGTTATGTTCTGGAGTCTGATACATGGAAAAACAATAAATTTCAGCTTCCACTGGCTTTGGGCAAAGATGATGACAATAATGCTGTTGTTTTTGATCTTGCGGAACTTCAACATCTACTGATTGGAGGCCAGACTGGTTCCGGAAAAACTATTTGCATGTATTCAATTCTCGGCGGGTTACTGTC
>JAZSRU010000155.1:0-2650 GCA_045538635.1 Victivallaceae bacterium | reverse complement strand
ATTTTTGCTTTCTTCTCCTTTAGAGATAGGAGATATAACTTTGTAAATAAGAGTTTTTTCATATTTTTTTGTCCTCAGCTCTCTGATCAATTCGAGCATTTGTTGTTTCGGTGTCATTCGTTAATCCTCAATGCGATGCAAGCTTTTACATACAATTCCGCTTTTTGCAGACATGCTTCTTTTACCAATGTATCATTTTTTATGGATATATATATCCGTTCTATTATTTCATGAAAATTCAAGGATCCTATATCGATCTTTGAATAAGCGGCAAATATCTTCTCTGACAATAAATGGTAATAACTGTTCTTTGCATACAAATCCACTTCAAGCTCCTTGAGTTCTTTTTCATATTGCTTTTTTGTCCCCCACGAGAGCCCACTTGATCCCAAGTCGTTTATGATGCGTGCAATTCTTTCTTTCATTAACGGCTGTTCGATAGCTTCTTTCACAATTTTATCAAAACGAGCTTTGTCAATCGAATGATTTTGAATAAAGTCTTTTCTTTCCAAACTTTTCTTTTCTCGGTTAGTCTGCTTTCTAATTTCCGCAAGCAGAGCTTTGTAAAACGGAAGGGCAGCCTGATCTCTTTGATGTTTTTCTAAAAAGGTTATGATTTTTCCCTTAGTCGTATCAGCAAAATTATCTAATGGCAAATCAGAAACCTTAAATGTAAAAATTTCAGGAGAGAAATTTAATGCTTTAACCTTTGCTTTTAGATCAACATCTGTAATTGTTTCTGATGCGGCATCCCAAATTGCTCGAGGATTTTTATCTTGAAAATCAACCAATTTACGGCAGTTAAATTCTTGGCATGTACGTTTGCCGAGTTTTTCCTTAAAAGGCCTGTTGGATATTAATGTTAAATCTCCGACATCATCTCCAAAACATTGCAGATGACACAACATTTTCCCCAAATATTTCATAGAGATTTTATTATCAGGAGAGATGTTAATGTTACCATTTCCCGTTGTTTTGATCTGATAAAAATTTAATCGTTTAGAGGCGTCAGGGAGAATTTCAAGAACATCATCATGGCATTCTACAGCAAGGATAAAATTGACCCCTCTTTCGTGTAACTCTAACAAATGACATATCGCCCAGTGGTTTTGATAGTCAAATCTATTTTGAGTACGGCTACCAGCAGCTTCTGGTTCTGGCGTATTGACAACGAGATCTATTATGTCATTGCTCATCAGCGCTCTCCTTTGTGTATTCCGTACAGATGATTGACAAGGTTGTCGATTTGCTTTTCGAGGGCAGAGGTGTCTGCATTTGAATCGGCTGATTTGGCAGCAAGAACTTTTTTGACTAAATCAGATATTTGTTTGTCCTGTTCAGAGGTTGGGATAACAATGGGCAGAGCATCCACCTCATATCCGTTCACGTTGGAGTTTGTACTGAATTTTGAGAAATAAAAATTTAGTACCGATGAATTCAACAGGGCAAGCAAATAGTATTCGGAAACTTTAGGTTCTTTAATTTTAATGTAATTAACGGAATTCGCACAATATCCATTGGAAACAATGGTTGCTTTTAAGCGCGTTTTTTCATTAACCCCGGTAATACCCTGCAACGCAATTCTTGAACCATTTTTGTATTCGCTCATATCAGAACGCATTGAGGCAAGTATCTTCTCATCCACATATAAAAACTCGCCTTGGCTCATAGTTTTTCTTATCAAATATTGATCAATAACAGCCCCTCTAAACATTGGAGCATCTTGTGGATTGGTCGTAAAAGCCTCTTTGCTTAACGTCATATCCAGTTCTCCGGTCGCACAATGAGCAAAGGTTGCAAGTCTAACAGTGTTCTGACAAATTCTATTTAACAGCAGAAAATCTTCTTCAGAAACCAGAGGAATTGTCATATTGACAGGATCAATATTACGAATGATGTCAGCGGTTAAACTTATGCTTGGAACCTCCTTACTTACATCTTTATCAGGATGGATTCTTAAAACAAACTCTGTTGAAAGCTGTGCATTCTGAAGGAAAAGTATGCAAACGGACATTTTAACTGCTTCAAAGACACGCTTGTTTTTGTCGTCTCTTTCCGGGAAGGCATCCAGTAGCAGCGTTGTGTAGTTTGAAAACACATGGTTGCGCAACCTTGCAGCAGAGAGATCTCCTGCGTATGCCAATGGGAAAATTTCTGAAAAAATACCATTGGGGGCTAACAAACCAGCACTTCGAATGACAAATAATCTAAAAATATTTATCCCGTGCCCCTGAGCATCTGCATAATATGGAGAATCTTTATAAAAGTCAAAGGTTTCCTCATCTGTTATGATGGATACACCCTTATTTTGTTTTTTATTTATCAATCCATACGGCGGATTCCCGATCACGATGTTAAAACCGTCTTCGATGTTAAACATCCATTTAGGGTTGAAGAACGGAGAACTTGCCATCTGATTAAAGGGGTTCCAATCTGCCAGTTTGGCAGCTTCCTGATTGATGGTGTCTGTGACAACAGCACTTTCTTTTTCAAGATCTTTCTGACATTCTTTCAATTTTTTTGCCAGTTGATCACGCTTGGCTTTATTGGCATCCACCTTGAACAATGATTCTGATTCACCGGGGAACAGATCATTACTTGTGGCATCTTCCCATTTTTCTTCAAGGTACTTTGCCTGTTCCGCTTCCAG
>JAZSRU010000149.1:0-14698 GCA_045538635.1 Victivallaceae bacterium | reverse complement strand
AATGTATATCAAATTATTACAATTGATTTTGAGCTTAAATCATCAAAAAAACAACAATAAAACCATCATCAATTTATAAAGCAAACAGTTTATAAACAATTTAAAAATAATGATAATTATAATCAAATGCGAAAATATTTTTCCTGTTCATGTAAATCTTTGATTGCCATAATCGTTTTACCTGAACCGGCACAGCCGCAAATAAAAATAATAAGCTAAAATCTACATAAGATAATTATATTACAGAAAAATTTTTGTCATATATAAAAATTTATTTCATATTTCTCTTGGAATAGACACTGTATCGCGCATATGCAGCAGATACGGGACGGAAACATCTTCATTTATCAGTTCTTTTTTGAATTGCGCTTCAAGCAAGTGTACAGCTTTTTCTGCAAACATAGCAAAATTTTGTTGAACAGTAGTGATTGCCGGATTTACCATATTGGACACATGAGGCATCTCCCATGCGACAAGAGACATCTGTTTCGGGATTTCAATTTTGCAGAAATTCAGAGAGTTCCATATTCTCAAGCCGGCAGATTCCCCGTCGGAAATGATACCTGTAATTCCTTTTTTATAGAGATCAAGAATGATACCGTGATAATTGATGACTTCATCAGAAACAATAATGCAGCTGTCTTGCAGATTATGTTCTTTTATAATCTTTTCAAATGCAGCTACCCGCCGTTTCCCGGCAAAGGAAACGGTACTGCGAGTTATATATGCAATATTTTTGTGTCCGTATTCATGCAGACAGTTAAATGATAAACGGATACCGCTTTCTGTATCGGAATTGACAGAATAAACATTTTCGATGTGATTGGAGGCATTATTTATGCAGACAAGCGGCAGATTGTATTTTTGAGTTATTTGCATTGCAACATGATGGGTAAATTCCAGAGAAATTATACCTGCAACTGAACGTTCCTGAATAATATCTATTTTATCTTCATTTATAAATTCCCAGTAATATTCAGTTTTGGTCAAATATTGCTGCAGTGCATTTATCAAACTGATACTGTACCATGCAAATTCAGTATTGCTTGACGGTAGCAATATTATTATATTTTTCTTTGCCTGCTCAAAATGATACCCCATTTCATGTGCTTTTCTTAAAACGAGTTCTGTCGTATCTTTGGAAATAAGATAGCTGCGATTCAAAGCCCTTGAAACAGTTGAAATATTCAATCCCAATTCCCGTGCAATATCACGAATATTTATACTTGATTTTTTACGCATATATTATTCCTTTATGTTATAGTTTTCTATAAAATATCATTATTTTTTAAAAATGCAATTTATATTTGCATAATTTTGCAATTCAGTTGCATAAAGTTGTATTCCAAAGCGTTTAATTATCATTGATTTTTTTATTTTATACAGTTTTATATTAAGATAAATTACAACAGATTTGCAGACGGAGTAAATAGTTTTTCTGTTAAGAAAGTATTGCTTTTTGCCGAAAATTACATTAAAACAGCATATCTTGTTTATTCGTTGTGTTTAATAGATAAGAGTAAAAAAATGTGGTGATTGTGAATATTTCTTTTTAAAATACATTATTATAGGAAGGGAGAAAATATTGCTGTAAATTTTTAATAATTTTGCATGTTTTTGCAAAAAGTTTGCATAATTTTGCAAAGGATTTTTTTATGATAATCTTGATTTTGAAAGGTATAAATCTATATTTTTTATTGAAATAAATGTTTTGGAGGATAAACAGTTATGAAAGAATGGTCAATTCAAAATGAATATTTCAGCTTGAAGCTGACAGAAAAAGGCAGTCTTGAATTGCAGCTCAAAAAGAGCGGACAGATATGGAAATCTGCTGCGCCTTTCCGCTTCTCTCACGGTAATGAACGGGTCATAAACCTTGTCGAACACTGCCGTATGAAAGTTTCTCAAAACGGCAACTCTCTGAAAATCAACTTTGATAAATTGGATTGGTTTGTCCGTTTTAAAGGACACCAATACAGAAGACCCGCCCCCGGACCGGACTTGAAATTCAGTTTCAAAATTGAACTGTCGGGAGATGAAATAATTTTCACAACCGGAAAAGTACGCAATCTCGATGATGAACAGTGCAGTGTAGAATTTCCGTTCCGTTTGCTGGAATGGGATAAAAATGAAAAACTCAATTTCATTTTTCCGCGCGGTTACGGACAAATGGTTGATTTTCCGCGTCACAATGAGTATTTTCAATACAAATGGGGATACTTCGGTATGCCGATTTACGGAGTTTTTAACGCCGACGGCGGTATCGGCGTGCGTGTCCTTGACCCGTTTGACCATGCAAATCTTTTGAGCGTCGGGACATTTGAAATGGAAAAAGCCTCTATCAGCACCACTTGGCTCATAAATAAACGGTTTGCTGATTATTCCCGCCGCATTGTTTACAAATATTTTCCAGCCGGAAGCAATTTTGTTACTCTGGCAAAAGATTACCGCAATGCCCGTATCAGAGAGGGAAAATTTGTCACCCTCGACGAAAAAATCAAACAATATCCCGATGTCGAAAAACTTGTCGGTGCAGTAATTTGGAAACATTCAGTTTATTCCCAAAAAGAAATGCCCCGCAATATTGAAAAAACTTATAGTTTGTACATGCTTTCCCCTGAAGTTGAAGCTGTTGAAGGCAAACCTGACTCGTGGAACGCTTATGAACTTTTTGATACTGCACATAAACGCGGGTTCGACCGTCTGTGCGTTTTCAATGCAGGATGGAATAATTGCGGTTACGATTCAGGATATCCGAAACGCTTCCCTGTAAATCCTGAACGCGGAACTTACGATGACTTCAAAAAAGCGGCTGAATATGCCCGCTCATTGTCAAAGGATTTTATCTATTCTGTGCATGACAACTATTGTGATGTTTACCGCAATTCAAATGAAGATATCGACCCGACACTGGTCGTAAATTCAGACGGGCATACCGTCAAAGGCGGTATCTGGCGCGGCGGCAGATGTTATATACAATGCACCGTTGAAGCATTGAAATATGCCAAACGCGATATTCCCAAAATTGCAAAAATGCTCGGCAAAGGCAGTATTTATATTGACGTCCTCGGCTCATCTGCATACAAAGAATGTTACTCTGACGCTCACCCCGTCAGCCGCCGTCAGGATGAACTCATACGCCGCAAATTTATGAAGTTTGTAAAATCGCAGATGGGTTCGCTGGCTTCGGAAGCAATTCCGCATGATGCGGAAGCTGATATACAGGATTTGGGCGCATATATGAGTTCAGCTCTTGAATCTGAATTTGTCCCGAATGTCAGAAAAGCTGTTGCAATTCCGTTATGGCAGTTGGTTTACCATGACAGTGTGCTTTGCTTTACCAATGCTTACAGCAAATATTCTGCGGACAATTATCATGCGCTTTGTGCATTGTTCGGCTTTTTGCCGGGGGGGCTGGATGAAACAAGTTTGAAACTATCCAAAGAGCTGCGTAAAGCCTACCGCTCGGAAATGGTCGATTTCAAATTTATCACCGAACCTGCTGAACCGTACAGTTATGTCGCAGAGTCCTCTTTTGCTGACGGAACAAAAGTCATTGCCAATATGACAGATAAAGATTACCAATACAAAAACACTGATATAAAAGCTCATTCATTTATAATCAATAAGGAGGTAAAATGATAAAGTATAAATCATTTTTGAAACGCTATGAGGGAAATCCGATTTTTCAACCTGCTGATTTTCCGTTTTGCAAGGCAGACCAGGTCTTTAATCCGGGGCAGGTGATGACTCCCGACGGCAGGACAATTCTTCTGTTGTCCGTCGTGCCGAGAACAGGCGGCGGAGCCAGATGTCACGTTGCGGAAAGTACGGACGGAAAAAATTTCACCATCCATGAAAAACCGCTTTTCTCTGTTGACAATACAGCATTTCCGGAATTTGACGGACATCCTATCGACTGCCGTGTGACCTATTTCCCCGAAGATGATTGCTATTATATCATCCGGCCGGGAAACGGCAGAGATAATGGACCTGTAGCCTTGCTTTACCGGACAAAAGATTTTATCACAGTTGAACCACTTGAAATTATTTCACTTCCTACTAATCGTGTTCCCTGTCTTTTCCCTGAAAAAATCAATGGTCAGTATGTCCGTTTTGACAGACCCTACAACTGTGCAACAGCCAAATATTCCGCTTCTATGGCACACATCTGGCTGTCACGGTCGCCCGATTTGATACATTGGGGAGAACACCGTCTGGTGATGCGCCGCGGTCTTGTTCCGTGGACATCAGACAAAATTGGTCCGACTCCGCCGATCAAAACAGAAAAAGGCTGGCTTGAAATATTTCACGGCGTGCAGGACTGCTTTTCCAGCTGGCGTTATAGTATCGGCGCGGCATTGCTCGATCTGGAAAATCCTGAAAAAGTTATCGGCGTGATGAAAAGTTATCTGCTCACTCCCGAAACCGAATATGAATATCACGGAGTTATTCCTGATACTGTTTTTACCACCGGAGCTGTTGTTGATTGGAAAACCCGCACTCTCCGCGTGTATTACGGTGCCGCTGATACTTATATCGGTCTGGCGGAAGGAAATCTTGATGAAATCATTGAAGGCTGCATAAAACAAATTTAAACCTTATTCTGTACTGCAAAGAACTGTTTTTAGAAACAAAAAAGGTGAATTATGCGAAAAAATATACTAAAAGGAGTTATCGGCAAAGCTCTGCAAAAAACTGTTTCCAACCGGTTCAAGCAAGTTGATTATAAACTGCTTGCAGAACCATTCATGCTGCGGAATGAAACTGACGGAGCATGGCGTTGTGAATTTTGGGGCAAAGTGATCCGTCCGGCAATAACATATACATATATGACCGGCGATCAGGAAATGCGGAAGATAATTGATGATTCAGTAAAAGATATTCTGAACAGCCGTACTGCCGACGGCTGCATAAGCTCTTATCCCGACACTTTTCAGCTTGGCGCATGGGATGTCTGGGGAAGAAAATATGCAATTTCAGGATTGATAAGATATTATGAGCTTCTGAATCATGACCCCGCAATTCTTGATGCTTGTGCAAAAGCGTTGAAACACCTTATGTCGCAAGTCGGACCCGGCAAAAAAAGTATTCTCCAATGCGGTATGCATACCGGATTGGCAGCTTCAAGTATTCTCAGCGCAACAGTTTCAGTCTGGCGGTTGACGGGCGAGGAAATCTTCCGTGATTTTGCTCAATATATCATTTCAGAGGGCTGTTCATCATACGGCAATATTTTTGAGTGTTGTGACCTCGGAATCATGCCCGCCGCCCTCGGCAACGGCAAAGCGTATGAGATGACCAGCTGTTTTCAGGGCGCGGCAGAATTTGCCATGCTGACCGATGATGCAAAATTGAAAAATACAGTCATCAAATACGGCAGCTCTGTTTTGGAAAATGAGATTTTCATTACAGGAGGCGGAGGCGCAAAAGATATATTCGGTGAATTCTGGCATTGCGGAACTCTCCGTCAAACCCGCAGTGATTGCGGTGCATTGGGTGAAACCTGTGTTACCGTCACATGGATGCGTTATTGTTCAAGACTTCTGCAATTAACAGACGACCAGAAATTTGCAGATGAAATTGAAAAATCTCTTTATAACGGATTGCTCGGCGCATTGAGTAAAGACGGGAAAAATTGGGTTCACGCCAATCCAACTCCGCTGACCGGCGGAGGCTGTAAACTTTATGCTGACGACCAGATAAAAAGAAGTTTCGGAACTCCTTTCGGCGGCAATGACTGCTGCCGGGCGCAGGGACCGGAAGGTTTGGCAATAGCTTTGGAAACAGCAGTTACAGAGTCAGAAAATATTGTTACTGTCAATTTATTTGAAGCACTTGATTCAGGAACGCTTCAAATACGCGGAGATTATCCGCTTGCGCCGGAAGCAGAAATTATTTTCAATGACCCGGAAAATAAAACATTGCGGATACGCACTCCGGAATTTTTGAGTAAAATAAAAGTCAACGGAACTTGCGCGGAATTCAAAAAAAGTCATTATTTTGAAATTGTCCACCATGCAGGCACGACAGATATTATCAAATTGGAGTTTGATTTCTCGTTAAAGGAAATTTTTTCACCTGACGGTTTGAATTTCGTTGCAGTCAAACGCGGTCCTCTGGTTCTGGCACAGGATTCAAGGAGCGATGTCCCTGACGCTTTGGTGCATGAAAATTGGAGGGGAAGAAAGCTCTGTGATTATGCTTCTGCCGGCAATCTGATGACAAAAGAAAATACATTAACAGTATGGTTCAAAATTTAATATAAAATCATAACCCTGTATAAAATTAAAGAAAGGAGAATAATAAAAAGTCAATTTTATGTTTCAGAAAAAGAACAAAAAATAACTAAAACTTTAACAAAAGGAAAAAAAATGAAAAACATTCTTAAAAAAACAGCAAAAAACGATAATTTCGTAAAATTCACATTGATTGAACTTTTAGTTGTTATTGCCATCATCGCAATTTTGGCAGGTATGCTTCTGCCCGCATTGAACAAAGCAAGAGAGAAAGCAAGATCTGCGGCATGTATTGCCAATGTAAAACAATTAACATTGGGATGGAACTCTTACAGCATGGACTATGACGATATGGTTCTGCCTTACATTATGGCTGTCGGTCCGGGAGTTGCATATACTATGCCTAACGGAGAAGAATACTCCAACAGCACCATATCCCGTATGACGTGGCATCATCTGATATGGCCCTATGTCAACAATATGTCAGTTTACAACTGCCCTGCCAGTCCTTACGCTGATTGTGTATACAAAGGCGGATTTGACCAGCCTTTCGCTATCTCCATCAACAAATTGGCATCATCTGAAGCTCTTGGCTTGAATATGCTGCCCAAACTCAAAAAGCTTTCCATATTTGTCCGCCCGGCACAATGTATGATTTTTTCTGACATCAATCCGTATTACAGCGGAACGCTTACAGGTGCTTCTTACATAATTCAATCTCATGAAGTTATACAGCAATTAAACAGACACGGCAATTTTGCAACTACTGCTTTTGCCGACGGTCATGTTGCAGCTAAAGCGACAAAATCAGTACCGAATCGTTCCGAAGACAGCAGTATATACTGGGTACCGAATTATAAAGGTGAAAATTTGTAAAAAATTACAAATAAAAATAAATCAAAAGGAAAAATATGAAAAAGAGATTTATTATTTTACTTATGTTCTTTGCTGTCCTTTTGACCGCAAAAGAATATAAAATATTCGGCAATCATGACCTTCGGGAGCGCAAAGATATTTCAATAGAGCTTCCGGATGTACCCGAAGGCTGTAAACCGATTCTGTGTTTTACGGCACGTCTGCATAATTACGGTGTCACCGGCTGGACGCAAGCGGTTTTCGTTCAAGTAAATGGCCGGATTGTAACCGGAGCTTATCTCTTGAATAAACCTGTCCGCCCCAAAACAGCTACCGGTAATCTGGAAGTTTATGTAGCAAGACATGGTTTTCTGCTGCCGTACAGTTATGACTTTACCAGTGCCAATCTGCCCGATTCTCCGCTGCAAAAAATGCTGAAACCGATTGAGCCTTATGACTTTTACAACTTTGAATTGGATTTGAGCGATTTTGTCAAAAAAGGGAAAAATACAATAGCGTGGATCCCGCGTTCACCGCTGGGAAAAACATACGTCATTTTTGACAAAGCGTACATAACATTCAAACCGATATCAGCATATAAAAAGTTTCTCGCTCCTGTCGGTGAACTGCCGGTCATGGTCCCCGAAGAACCGCTGAAAAATGCAATCGAAATTAAAAGCAGTAAAATTCCGCTGGTCATCAATCATCAGGGTAAACAATGGAACATCGCCTCAAAATTCTCAACTCCTGACGGTAAATGGGTCACAGGCTCAAACGCTTATTTCACTCATAAACGGGAAGTCAAAAAACTTGCCGAAATGGTTATGGTCAGCGACACTTTTACCAATATGACAGCAGACAATCTGCCCATTATGCAGCGTCATGAAATCGTCATACCTGACGGAAAACGTAAATTCGTTCTGGCAGGAGTTGAAAAAAATATTGGAAAAGTCGAAAACAAATTCAACTGCACCAGCTATGGCAGTGCCAACGGAAGCGGTGTGGGCATGTATCCCATGAATACCGAGTTTCAGGCTCATGCATGCAATTATATTGATAAAAATATTCTGGGTCTGGCAGATAATCAGATGGTGCTGCCCCCGCGGGGACAAATCACCCAGCAGTTTGTCGTTGTGCCGACAAATCGCGCTGATTACTGGCAGTTTGTGAATGCTGTCCGCCGTCAGATCGGAGCCAATTTCACTCTTAATCGCGCCGATATGGGGTTTGCTCCTGTATGGGGTGACAAAGATTGGCCGGATGAAAAACTCCGTCAGCTCGCAGAACTTAAAGGAGCAAACTCATTCCTGTTGGATACGTATGGAGTCATGGGACATGGGGAATTTGACCGCAAAAGTCCGAAACTGGAAATCATGCGTCAGACAATGTTGCGGTTCCGCCGTTTGTTCCCCGGTAAAAAAATCGCCATCTATTATCACAGTCAGTTGATTGATACCAAGGATTTCAAACCGTATTATGAAGACAGAATAATCGGCAAAGACGGCAAACCTGTCACTTACTACGGCAGCAAGGACCCGATTTTTTTCACTACTCTGACCAACACTACCGGGCGTTTGTTTGAAGCTCGTCTGAAAATGTTTATGGATATGGGCATAGACGCAATCTTCTGGGATGAAACAGGTTTTTCCAGAGTTCCGTATCATTACGGCAAGCCATGGGACGGCATTTCCGGAGATATCGACCCCAAAACACACAAAATCAGCAAATTGAAATCCTCAATACTGCTGTTGCAGGAACCCTGGAAACTGAAAATGATGAAGATGATGCGCGAGCGTAATATCTCTTTTTCCGGCAACTGCGGATTATCCGGCGGAATGCTCAAAATGAAATTTCCGACTATGGCTGAAACCGATGTGTTGTCAAATTGTACTGAAATGGCACTGTGGAGCCCGCTGCAATTCGGTGATTACACCTCCGGCAAAGAGACTATGGAAAGTATGTGCAGAGCCATGCACAGCGGTCTTGATTACGGCTGTCTGTATATCTGGCCGTCTGCACGACTCCCCCGCACTCCGATTTCACAGCAGTACAAGTGCCTTGCAACTTACATGTATCCTGCAACTCCCATCGAATTGCGTGAAGGTGTGTTCTTTGCCCGTGAACGCATCCTGACCAACCGCAGCGGATTATTCGGTTGGAATGATAATTCAAAACATGAAGTCCGTGTATTTAATGAAAAAGGGCGTGAACAGGAAAACTTCAAAGCTCCCTTTATCGAACGCAACGGCAAAACTTATACTGAAATCCGTATTCCTGCGGGATGGGCAGCCGTCATTATCAGAAAAGGAAAATAAAAGATGTCTGAAAAAATAATCTTTTTGATTGGCAGTCTTTTTATGATTTTTTCTGCATACTGCACAGCAGCAGAAAATTTACAATTACAGCTCCCCCCGGCAATCTATGCAGTGCCGGGGGTTGAAATGAATGTTTATTTTGATAATATTGTCATGACTGTCAATCCCGGGAACTATGTTTTTGATGTCAACTGTTCAAAAGGACGCAACGGACATAAACGCTGGCGTTTTACACCTGCAAGCAAAGATGTCGGAACTTATGTCTGGGAACTTAAAGTCATTTCCGATAAAGGAGTTGTTGCTTCCGGAAAAACAAAATTGATTGTTGTACCGGAAAATGCAGGCAAAGACAAAAATCTTTCACTGCTGATTATCGGTGACAGTTTGACTCAGGCTCTGGTCTATCCCGACCGTATAAAAAATCTGCTGGCTAAACCCGGCAATCCGAAAACAAAACTTATCGGTACTGTCGGCAGGGATGAAACAAAAGTTTTCCATGAGGGTTACGGCGGCTGGCGCTGGGATATTTTCATGGATAAATTAACTCCCTCCAAAGTTTCTCCGGGAACAAAACCTCAGGTTTATCACCGGGCAAGCCCTTTTACCTTCAACGGAAAGATAGATATTCCGGCTTATTTTAAAAAACATAATAATGGCAAGGCACCGGATTTTATTACTATCCAGCTGGGAACGAATGATATATTTACTGCAAATGACAGCAACATTGAGCAGAGAATAAGTCAAATTCTCGCCAATGCCGACCGTTTTATCAACGCTCTGCGGCAAGCTGCTCCGCAAGCTGTAATCGGTGTCGGACTGGTCCCGCCTCCGGCAGCTTCACAGGATGCTTTTGATTTCAGCTGTCAATACACCCGTTGGCAGTACAAGAAAAATCAACATAAATACAATGCTGCCGTGCTGCGTAAATTTTCCGCTTATCCTGATAAGAATGTTTTTCTTATTCCGACTAATATCAATCTGGATTGCGAAAATAATTATCCGGCAGTCACCGAGCCAATCAGTGCTAATGAAAAACATACCCGGATTGTGCGGCAGAACAATGCTGTTCATCCCAATAACGGCGGTTATCGTCAGATCGGCGACACATTTTATTGCTGGATGAAATACCGTCTGTTTGAGCAGGAGAAAAAATAAGAATGACTGATTTAAGATTTGAAGATTTCAAAATAAAAGGGCACAGAGTCGGCAAAGCCTCTTGGTTTCCTGCCATCCGTGAATTGATAAAGTCGGAAATCTCCGCTGAACTTGATGAAGATGACGGTCTTTTTATCGGTTACGGCATGATGTCCGACGGCTTGCCGTACTCTCTTCAGGATGATTACGATTACCCCGAAGAGGAATTGACCTTCAAAGCGGTAATTCTTGAAAATGAATACTTGAAAGCAGTATTTCTGCCTGAACTCGGCGGCCGTCTGTGGTCGATTTACGATAAAGAAAATGAACGTGATTTGATTCTTGAAAACACCCGTTTCATCCCCTGCAATCTGGCAATCCGCAACGCATGGTTTGCCGGGGGCGTTGAATTCAACTGCGGACGCAGAGGCCATGATGAACAGACTGTTTCTCCCCGTTATGCCGCAGTCGTTGAAACGGAGAAATTTCCTGTTTTGCGTATTTATGAATATCAGCGTGACCGCGGAACTCCGTTTCAATATGACTGTTTTCTGCCGGAAAATTCACGTTTTCTCTATATCAGATGCAGGATTTATAATCCGAATGATTACGTTGTGCCGATGTACTGGTGGAGCAATATTGCAACTGCCGAAGTTAAAGGCAGCCGCATAGTCGTGCCTGCAAAAGATACTTTTGCCAACTGGTACACCAACGGCAATCATGCTCTGGCTAAATTATCATTGCCCGACGGAGAAGGTTTTGACGGGACATATCCGACTAATTTTCAGTATGTCAAAGACCATTTTTATAATATTCCGGAAGACCATCGCCGCTATGAATGTCAGTTTATGCCTGACGGTTACGGTTTCTGCCATGTTTCGACCCGCCGTCTGCGCGGCCGTAAACTTTTTGTCTGGGGGCAAAGTCAGGGCGGACGCCACTGGAACAGAAAACTTCTCGGTCCCGGACTTGACAGTTACATTGAATTGCAGGGCGGACTCGGACGCTCACAGCAGGAATGTCTGCCGATGCCTCCCAAAACAGCATGGGAGTGGCTTGAAGGCTACGGCAATATGAATATGGCTCCCGCCGATATTTTCGGTTTATGGGATGATGCAGTTTCCAAAACTTCTGCTGCTATAGATAAACTTATCCCCGAAGCTGAACTTGACCGTATTTTAAAGGAAACGCGTGAAAGTATTGCACTCAAACCCGGCAGAGTCATTATCAAAGGTTCAGGCTGGGGGGCTTTAGAGGAAAAACGCAAAGGTGCAAAACTTTCGCCGCAGCTTGAATTTTCCAACCTCGGCGAAGAGCAGAAAGCATGGCTTGATTTGCTTGAAAACAATAAGATAAACGAAACTCCGATTTCCTATCAAATCGGTGCGGAATGGTTCGCAATATTGCAGAACGCCGATGAATCATGGCAGAAACATTATCATTTGGCACTCAATTATTACCGCATGAAAGACCTCGAAAGAGCAGAAAGAGAAATTAATAAGGCCGGTGAATTGAAAAACAATCGGCATTTGCTGCATTTGCTTGCCAATGTCCGCCGTTTACAAAACTGTAATGCTGAAAGTGCGGATTTGATTTTTCAGGCAGGTAAACTTGATCTCAATGATAAATCGTTCCTGAAAGAGGTGTTCAAAATGCTGCTTGGACTTGAAGCGTATGATAAGATGTTTGAATTGAGTTCATTGCTGAAATCAGAAATATTATCTTTGCCGCTGACGCAATTCATGCACGCTTATGCTCTGGCTCATACCGGAAAATTTGATGAAGCAGAATCAATTCTGTTGGAAAACGGCGGTTTGGATATTCCTGATATTCGTGAAGGTGAAAATTCCACTTCAGCATTATACATATACATTCAGGAAGAGAAAGCAAAACGCGATAACGTTCCGTTTGATGCAAAGAAAGTCAAAGTTCCGTTCAATCTCGATTTGCGAATGTCAGAATAATTAAAAATATTCAGCTGTTTTGATTCTGTATGCCCGGTCCATAATTACCTCTAACATCTTACTTATATACCGCTCATAAATCGTATGGAAGATTTTGAAAAGACAAAAAATATCATCATTGATAATCTTGGAGAAAATACATTTTGTGAATTACCATCATATACAATGAGCAGTGAAGATTTTTCATGGTATTTACAAAAATATCCGGGAAATTTTTGTCATCTGGGTACGGTGAATTCAAAAGCGTTACATTCAAATAAATATGATTTTGATGATAATTTACTTGAGTTAAAGAATATATTTTGTATAAATTGGGAGAGCGTTCAAGTTGCATCTTTGATGATACCAGTATCATGCTGAATTTGCAAAAGCAGAATCAATTGGATTTGTTGGATTATTTATACAAAGATATTGAAATTTACACTCTCTTGTTTTTTCAAAATGAGCTTTATAGGATTGCCTTCTCGCTGCTCAGGCTTTCCTGCTCATTTTTCAGCACAAAAAAAGAGAGCCTTGCGACTCTCTTGTTTTTTTCAAAATGAGTTTTATAGGATTGCCTTCGCGCTGCTCAGGCTTTCCTGCTCATTTTTCAGCACAAAAAAAGAGAGCCTTGCGACTCTCTTGTTTTTTTCAAAAAATGGTAGCGGATCCAGGATTCGAACCAGGGACCTGCGGATTATGATTCCGACGCTCTAACCAACTGAGCTAATCCGCCACTTTTTCTGTATGGCACTTAATATAGTCCGGTTTTTGCAAAAAGCAAATGGATTTTAGAGAAAAATTTGCTTTTTTTTGAGAATATATTCATTTTTTTCAGTTATTTTTATAAAAAATTGCGTTTGAAAGTTGATTTTTCCGGAAATGGGTTTATATTATATGACTTTACGGTGACTTCTCTTTGGGGCCGATCATCCATCAATTTTGAAGTCATCGTCAGGATTTGCCGTTGTCCTGTGAGAGAAACATTATCGGTAAATGATGTTTTTTTACGGTATTATCAGTGTGCCGCAGTTCGCTGCGGATGAATTTTAACTTTTATTGAGGCTGAAATTATGAAAACATATCTGGCAAAAGTCGGTGAGATCAAGAGAGAACATCTCCTCTTTGACGCTTCCGAAGCCCCCGTCGGCCGTCTTGCTGTCAAAATCGCTAACGCTCTCCGCGGCAAAGACAAACCGACCTATACCCCCCATATCGATACCGGTGCAAATGTTATCGTCATCAACGCTGAAAAAGCTGTCTTCACCGGCAAAAAAGATGAACGAAAAATCTATCAGACCTTTACCGGTTACCGCAGCGGTCTGAAAGAAACCACCCCCCAGAAATTGCGCGAAAGCGATCCCAGCCGCATCATCAAAAGTGCTGTTTGGGGTATGCTTCCTCATGGTCGTTTGGGCCGCGCTCAGTTCCGTAAACTCAAAGTTTACTCAGGTGCAGAATATCCCCAAGTCGCTCAGAAACCCGTCAAAGTTACCGTGGAGAAATAAATCATGGCTAAAAATACTAATGAAGTTTGTGCCACCGGTCGTCGTAAATGTGCCGTCGCCAGAGTCCGTATGACTCCCGGTACCGGTAAAATCGTCGTCAACGGTCGTGACGTTAACGAATACTTCCCCATCGCCGCTTACACCGGTCTTGTTATGCAGGTTCTCACTGTTGCCGGTTATGAAGGCAAAGTCGATATCGCAGCCAACCTCGACGGCGGCGGTATGGCAGGTCAGGCAGGCGCTCTCCGCCACGGTGTCGCCCGCGCATTGCTTCTGATGAATGAATCTCTGCGCCCGACTCTCAAATCAAGCGGTATGCTTACCCGCGACGCACGCGTCAAAGAACGCAAAAAGCCCGGTCAGCCCGGTGCACGCCGTCGCTTCCAGTTCAGCAAACGCTAATCTGTACGGTTATTTCTCAAAACAGCGAAGTCTTACGGCTTCGCTGTTTTTTTTATAAAAGTGTATTGCAATGTTTTTTTTACGGAATTAAAAAAGTAAATTTGAAAAATTAAAAAATTATGTTATCTTCTTACTATAAATGATTATTAATACTGTAATATATAGGTATTGTCCGGAATTTTGTGAAAATGTCAGATGAGAGAAAGCGGGGGCGGTTTATCCTATGTTTTTTGCCGGACGGATCTTTCGATACAATCGGTACATTTTGCAAGAAATTCAAGATGGTAGCCGTCGCAGTTCAA
>JAZSRU010000104.1:0-13849 GCA_045538635.1 Victivallaceae bacterium | reverse complement strand
CAATAGGCATTAACAAAAACTGGCAGGTCAAGCAAGAATATTTTGTAACCATGACAGCAGCATAGAAAAACAGTTCACTGACTGCTTCAGCAGTAGCCCGTGAACTTAATGCGAATGAAAATTTCATTCAGAGCCCGGATTTGGCTGCCAGTAAAAATGCCTTCTAGGCACAGTGCATACCACCAGCTCAGCTGGTGGTTTTGATTGTGGATTTTCGGAGCGGCAGTATAAAACGATAATGCCGGGAGGCTTGAGAATAGTGAGAAGTTTGAGAAAAAGTACAGCTGACTGCACTGCAGTCAAATATGAATTTGCGGAGCTGCTGTTCCGTACAAACTGCTGTAATCTGCTCAAGTTGCGCGGCGGGCTTACCCGTCGCCGCTTAAGGCGGCTCGCCCCTCATCAGACTCGCTTCGCTCGCCTACTGCTTGGCAGGTTAAAATGCGGTGGATACCCCTGCCGTCGCGCACTTCGCTGAAGCTCGTGAAACGCTCCTGTCCTCGCGGCGCTGACCGCGCTTTACTTACTCCGAGAAAGCTTATATACTTTATTCAAAAAGTACCCTTTTCTTTTTTGAAAAGGTGGAGGGTCTTAGGGAGGCGGAAAAATCATCTTTTCTTTTAATTAAGAAAAAAGTTTTTCCGCCTTCCTAAACAACTTCCGATAATGCACATTATCGGCCGTTGGAGATATGCATATTTTACCTTTTCGGCAGTGTCGGCGATGATCAAAAGCCGGGGAGGTAATCTTTGTAATATTCTTTGTATGCTTTCCAAATATTTTCCGCCTGGGTTACGCTGGTAACGTACGGGCAGAGGCAGAGGATTTGAACCATGAGTGAGTTGTCGCAATTTTCAACCGCATGAGAGAGCATTTCGTGCAGATGAGTCTGGCGGCGGCAGATTTCCAGCGGACCGTCGGGCAGATCGCCGACATGAATACTGCGGACTTCACCGCCGATGCACAATGCCGGAACATCCAGAATGACGTCATCGGGCAAGTTGCCGACAGCACCGTTGTTTTTGATATTGATAGCGTCAAAATAGGTCGGAGTGTTGGTTTCGAGTGCGACAATGGCGGCACAGGGTTTTTCTGCATAATACGGATGTTCGGGGTCAACGGGGAACGGCGGTTTGGTATATTCTTTACCCAGCAGACGCTGAACTTCGAGAACGTGTGATTTTTTCTCTGCAAGGCGTCTGTAAGTTTCGGTATGAGAGAAAATACCGTATTTATCCCATTCTTCCTTGGTCCAGAAGAAAGGCATATATTCAATAATATGGTCGTCGTAACCAATCGGATACATATTGAAAGTATCGAGAACTTTCAGAGTGAAATTCTGTTCGGGAATGCTTTTGAAGCGTTCATGCCAGTATTTTGATTCGCGGACCTTGGCGAGAAATTCATCCATAATGGGGGTGCCGGTTCCTTTGCGGCGGACATCAAAGAGCCAGTTCAAATGGTTGACACCGGCAGAGATGACTTCCAGTTCGCCGGGTTCCCAGCCGAGCATTTCAGCAATAACACCGAAAGAACCGTGGACCTGATGGCAGAAGCCGAGGGCGCGGATTTTGGAGTAATTCTTGAAATAAGTGCAGAGAAATGACATCGGATTGGTGAAGTTTAAAAGCCATGCATTCGGGCAGAGGCGTTCCATATCGGCAAGGATCTGCTTGAACATGATGATATTTCTGGTAGCATGAATAATACCGCCGGGAGCGCCGTTTTCGCCTTTAACCTGATAGCAGCCGAATTGTTCGGGGATGAGCAAGTCGTGATACCAGTTGTCATAGCGGTTGGGTTCGCATGAAGTTACGACATAATCAGCCCCGGGGAGCGCATCGGTATTTTTTTCAAAGCATGTTACTTTGATGTGATTCGGTTTTTTTGCCAACTCTGTCATGACAGCATCGTATGCAGATTTGAGGCGGTCAGGCGCGGGGTCGGTGAGAACGAAGTCGGCGTTATCAAAAATAGGATGGCTGAGGAGTTCGCGGGCGATAGCAAGTACAAAACCTGAACCTGCTCCAATGTGGACGATTTTAAGCTTTCTCATTAGTTGATTTCCTCTATTTTGAGATTATCAATATAAATTTTTCCTTTGGAATTGCGGTTGTAGAAATAAAGTGCGCAGTTATTGAGTTTATCCGAGGTGGTGAATTCGCCTGCGCAGAGGTGGTATTTACCATCGGGTTTGATACTGCCTGCAGTCATCATATAGCGTTCAAGTTTGCGTTCTTTTGTATAATTGCAGACTGCCGCCATAGTTTCATGGCCGACTTTGGAACATTCAAAATCTTTGAAAATAGCAAAAGATACACGGTACCGCTGATTTTTCTTGAGTTTGAGCGGAAAAGTGTGCTGTTTGTATTTGCCGTTGCCCTGGATCAGCAGCGCACCGGAGCCTTCATAGGGAATACCTTTGCATTCCGGGCGGTCGAAGTTGTCCTGAAGTATGACGGTGTATGTTCTGACAGCGGCTTTTTTTATTTCAGCGGCTTTGCGGGCTTTTTCGGCGGCTTCTTTTTTTGCTTTTTCCTCCTCGGCTTTGAGTTCGGCGGCGGTCGGTTTGCGCAAAGAGAGATATTTGGTTATTTCCACATCATCAATGAATACGGAATCAGTTGAGTCGTGATTGTAAACAAAAAGCTGACAGTTGTTGAGACCTTTGGTCGTTTTGAATTCGTATTTGATGCTGTGATATTGGCCGTCGGCTGCGGTATTGCCGCCGAAGATAAGATAGCGTTCAAGTTTCTGATCCGGCGTGTAATTGGCGACCATGAGGAAACTTTTTGAGCCATTTGCCGCAACATTTTTGCCTTTTTTGTATTTGAGTTCGATTTGATACAATGCTTCGGATTCGAGTTTGAGCGGAATACCTTTCATGCAGAATTTGCCGTTGCCCTGCAGTTCAAATGAACGCAATCCTTTGTACGGTGATTTCTTGGAATATGACATTTCCTCAAAATCCAGACGGATAATGTCGCTTGCAGTAGTGCGTTTGACGGTATAGAAAGGAACTTTGCGGCCGGTTTTGCCGATGGAAATTATCTTCATATCCTTGTATTCAGGAGATTCGATAAAGATTTGAGCAACATCGAATTTATCGCCGCCTTTGTCGCGGTTGTAAACGAGAGTTTCAGTTGCGAGCGGGGCGATTTCGATTTTGCTGTTTTTGCCGGCGGCATTGACGGTGAAAGTCTGTTTGCGGTTGAGGAAGTTGGTGATGCGGAGTTCAAATGTATTGGTATCGGTCTGTTCTGCAACTGCGGTCCATGCATGATTCTTTTTGAGTTCATTGACGAGCAGTACGACAGAATATTTGCCCTGCGGCATATCAAAAGCGACGGTGTCGCCGTTCTGAGTGAATTTCAGCGGTACTGGTTCTTTCAGATATTCACAGACGAGGGCATATTTGACCGGGAAACCTGCTTTGTAAGTTACTTTGCCGGATGCAAGGTCGGGATTTTCAATGGTCAATGCGGTATAATGTGAACCGTTATTGGCAATGAATCTGTCAGTTTCGGAATTTGCTTTGTGAGTATAGATGCGGGCGTTTTTGACGGTGCTTTCGATACCGAGAACATCATCGAAAACTGCAAGATTCAGGAATGGACTGACTCTCTGGCGCAGTTTCAATACATAGTAGGTTGAGTCAAAGAAAATCACCCAGTCAAAACGGTTGCCGAGCATGAATGCATCAGCAAAACTTTTTTCCGAGAGCGGGCGCGTCCACAATCCGTTGCAGCTGCCCTGGAAGATGATCTGATCCGGAATGGTGTAACGGAAAATCGCAGGATTGCGGGCAAAACCTGATATCAGGAAGTAAAGCTGTGTGCCGAAAACATCAGCGACACCTTCGGTAAGAGCGCAGAAATCAGGTTCTTTGGCGCGCATTTCCTTGAACATTTTGTTCATGAACTGCATTTTGAACATCGGTTTGTCGCCTTCACCGTTGAGCTTCATAAAGGGATTGAAGTCGCCGTGTGAATTGCGGAAAACGAAAGTGTCAAGATATGCAGTATTGCAGTGATATCGGGAAATATAGCGGTCGATCCATTTGAGAAGCCATGCGGGATATTCACCGTTGCGCCAGTTCATCGGGATATAGCTTTCGCCGTATCCGCCGGAGATGAATTTGCCTTTTTTCTGGTTTTCGGTGATGACAGCGACTTTTTTGAGGAGTTCTTCTTTGTTTATGTCGATATTATCGTTGATGTATTCTTTGTTTTTGACGAACCAATCCCATGTCGGAGGCTGGACATCGGCGGGGTATTTGCTCCACGGAATGCCGAAATAATAATCACTCAAACTGTAATACCATGCCATGCCGTTGCCGAAATAATAGTGTCCGATATAACCGCCTTTATCGCGCCAGTATTTGATATTTTCAGCGAAAAGTTTTTCGCCGCCTTTATCCAGTCGCGGCAGATAGTAAGTAGGACAGGCGCCATTCATATTGCAGCCCCAAGCCTGAATGTAAGGGATGGAGAGGAATGAGGCATTTTTGACATCATTCTTCATGTAATTGTATGAATTGTAGCCGTAAACTGCTCCTGTATGACCGAGAGAACTGCCCTGAACCCATGAGTCGATGTTTCGGAGCCAGGGGCGGTATTTGTTGACGGGATAATTTTTGTAGAAAAATTCGCGGTAGATTTTTGCGCCTTCGTGCCATGTGCCGTCAAATGGTGCAATGGCGAATGAATAGGTGCGTTTTTCGTCGCCTTTGATACGATGAACGCGGTTGAATGAGATTTCAATGGCATTCTGACCGCCGTTGGCTTTGCTGTTGATGTGGGTGGCAACGAGGAATTTATCGTGAGTGGCGGCATAAAATCCGCATTTGCCGTCGGTAAGCATGACAAAAGGCAGACCTGCATGGTCGGGATAAGTTACGGATTGTTCACCTTTGAGGGCGGGAGCGGGAAGGAACTCGCCTGCGGAGAAGGGCCAGACAAGAGTTTCATTTTCTGAAATTGAGGGGCTGCGGAGTTCATGCAGACGCGGAGCTTCAACTTCAATGACATCCCAGGATTTGTTATTGTTTATGACGGTGAAGTGCATATCAAATGTTTTGGGATTTGCGTTGACAGCAAGCTCAACTTGAATATTTTCTTTGGGGAAATCCCATTTGATATTGATCGCTTTTTTGTCCTGTTTGATTGATTTGAGGACTGCGTTTTTGTGTGAGAGGTAGCGTTTTTCTTTTTTGCCGGGTTGTTTGAGCAGGAGTTCAAACATGCTTTTGTCGATACCCTCAAGCTGGAAAAAGTGTTTGTTTGAATTGAGTTTGATACCGGACAATGCGCCGTTTCTGCGGGTGAAAGAGAGTGTGCCGGTATCGTTTGCGAGAGTTGCAAATGCTTTGGGATTAAATTGATACAGCAAGCTGATATCGGCAGCTTCTGGCATATTGCCATTGGCATCCTGTTGAAATTCTGCTTTGACGGTCAAGCCGTATTGTGTAACGGGAAAAGCTTTGACATTTCCATCTTTTACTTTTTTGTAAGTTTTTCCGTTATCGGTACTTGCAAAAAAGTTGATAATGCCTTTGCCGGAAGTCTTTCTGTAAGTGATTTTATTAAATGACTGCACGCCGGACGGACGGGCATTCTGAAAGACCATTGAAGCTGATGAAATTTTGCGGTTTTCGGCATACGGAAGTTTGCCTTGCGGGGCGGGAGAACCGGCTGGTACAAAAGCGATCGCGCCGAGGCGTTTGCCGTTCAGCAGACTGTCGATAGTGAATTGATAATTGCGTTTTTCAAGTTCAACGACAGGACCGGGCGCCCAGAACCAGATATTGGGAGCAGGGATGAGAGGCTGCAGTCCGATTGAGGTTTTTGTGCCTTCAAACATGAAGAAAAATGACCAGTTGGCTTTGGACGGACAGCGCATACGGAAATAAACCTGATATTTTCCGGGAGTTTCGACATTGAACTGATAATTTGCTTTGCGGCAGTAATCGATATAATCGGAACCGTCTGCATCTTTCTGCGGGGTGTATTCAAAAGCACTTTTTTTGATCTGGATGAGTTCATTTTCTTTGGCACCGCCTTTGCGGGCGAAAACATCTTCCTGAAAGAAAAGACTCATTGCGCTGGCAGGGGAAATATTGATAAGTTTATTTCCGTCCTGGGATGGGAGAGTTTTGTGTGCTTTGAGAATTCCGGTCTGCATGTAGCAGCCGTTCATGATGCTGCTTTCAAGCGGCATTACGCGCTCTTCGGCAAAGAGTGCGCCGGCGCATAAAAAGCTCAAGATAAATGTTTTTAATTTCATATTTTCCCTTATTTTTGTTCAATGATAACATTTTTGATTTCAATATCGCCTTTTGAAAAGCAGTTGTAGAAAATGATTGAAGTTTCAAACACCTGCTCCGGAGTGGTGAATTCGCTTTTGACGGTGTGCCATTGACCGTCATTTTTTATATTTGCAGCCATGCTGCGGAATATTTTGAATTTGCGCTGCAGATCATGTTGACCGGCAAGGACATAATGGTGATGAGTCTTGTTGGATATTTCACCGGATTTTTTGATATCGAAAGTGACGGAGTATTTTTTGTTTTTGGCAAGTGGAATGAGATTTTTGTCAAAGAGGAACTTGCCGTTGCCGACGATTTTTTTCGGGGTTTTGAAAAGTTCGATTTTTTTCGGCGGTTCGGGCAGGGGATATTTTTTGTCAAGTTCTGTATTGAGCTGTTTTACGGTATCCTGCCATTTGTCCGGAGAGGCGGAGAAGCCTTTGAGAACGAACTGGTATTCGGGAGATTTGTAACCTTTTTTCAGCATTTTCGGGTGAGTGGCGGGGAAGTAGAATTTGTGATAAACTTTTCTGTCCCAGAGATAATATCTGCCCTGCTGGGGGAAGTACTTGCTGAAGAAGCCGAGAATGCCTTTTTGAGCATTGCTGTTGTAGAGTGTGCATGAACGGAGTTCGGCTTCATTGGAGCGGAGGAACCAGCCTTCGTTGCTTTTGAATTCTCCGGTACCGCAAGTTCCGTTCGGACGGATCACCATCCATTTGTCAGTTTTTTCCGACCAGCAGAATTGGAAAATATAAATGGAAAAGAACTGTTGATCTTCGACAGCTTCAAATGATTTATCAATAATGATATTTTCGGGGGTTATGGTGATTTTTGCATTGACTTTCAGGTTGTTGAGCATTGATATTTTGGTAAATTCAAGCTTCTGTCCCTTGAAAGCTTTTGTTTCGACAGGAGTTTCCACGCCGTCGCATACGAGTTTCAGAGAGAGGATTTTTTCGGTGCCGCCCTCATTGTGGCCGGAACCTACGAATTTGTTGAAAGATGAGGCAAAAATCGTACCGTAAAAACCGTTGCGGTTGCCGATTTCAACCCCGTCATAAAAATATTGCGCGCTGGCAAAATGCGCCTTCTTTTCAAAATGAACTTTGTACGGTCCGGCTTCAAGTATCATGTCGCCGGGACGGGCAAAAACTGTTTGTATTGCGCAAAGTATAGCGATGAGTGAGAATATTTTTTTCATATTTTATTGCCTTGCATAGAGGTGGAATGTATGTTTTGAACTCGGGTTGGCGGGATTTGTTACGCCGTTGCGGAGATAATAGCACCAGTTTTCAACAGTTTTTTTCTGTTCGCTGGCAGCATTGCCGGCGACATTGAGTACATTGATCATATTGCCGTGATGGGCATTGAATGAAACGCCGGTACCGGCTGTCCCCTCTGAATAAACATAAGCGGTGATCGCAACATGCTGACCGTAAGTGTTGGCGGGATTGAAATAACTTGCATTCTGTCCGGTTGCGTCAGCGGCATAGACCAGACTGGAGGGACTGATGATTTTGCCGATTTTCAAACGGGTGTAGCCGAATGCATCGTTGCCGTTCATATTTCTGCCGATATTGATTCCGATAGTCTGGCAGGCGGAGAGTGAGGAATGGACCTCTTCATTGACGAAGAAATCTTTTCTGGAAACCAGACGGCGGGCATCAGCATGTGATGCGACTTTAGAGCCGGGGCAGACCCACGGACGGGCGGTATTGATGATTGGACCGAGCATGGAAACCCATTTGCGGTACATATCTTCATTTTCTTTTTCTGCGATGAATCCGGGGACATAATCATCGTAATCTGATGTGTAAAATGAAAGTGCCGTACCGATTGTTTTAAGATTGTTGATACATGCTGATGAGCGTGATCTTTCTCTTGCCTTGCTCAATGCGGGGAGCAGCATGCCGGCGAGAATTGCGATGATGGCGATGACGACGAGCAGTTCGATGAGAGTGAATGCTTTTTTCATAATTTTATCCTTTCTTTAGTGTTTAAGGGATTTTTTTTCGATAAGTTCTGGTTGAATGCTGATGCGTTTGCCCTGCCAGTTTTCAAGCATTGCTCTGGCGGTTAGCCGTGCGATTTCGATTTCATTGAATGAGATAGTACTGATTTGGGGAGCATAAATATTGTGCCACATGGTATTGCATGTACCGGTACAGTGGATATTTTTGCCCATTTTCAGATTGAGTGCTTTTGATGCGTAGTAGATGCGTTCAAAATGGAAATTGCTGATGGAGAAGAACCCGTCAAATTTTTCATCGCGCATCAGCCGGATATAGTCTGATTCAGTCAGTGAACTGCTGGACATGGATTGGAAATTTTTCCAGAAATCTATATTACATTCATCAAAAGCACGCTCAATTCCTTTGATTATCAAAAATTCATGATCTTCATTTTTCAACCCCATCTGCATACGGTACGAAGCAGAAAGATTGCTGACGGTATCAAGAAAAATTTTTTTCGCACCGCATTTGAAAAGGTGCATGGCTCCGAGATAGCCGACTTGCTCCATATCGACGGTAAAATAGTTCGCATTCGGAAACTCAATGGCGGAACTGTCATGATAAATAAAGTTTATCTGGTCGATCTGTTTTTCATATTTTTTAAATTCTCTGAATGGAAAATGACGGTCAGCGTAGATAGTAACCGAATTGAAATGCTTGTTCAATGTATTCTGCAGCCATTCACGGAATTTTTCCGGCGGAGTTTCAAGTGAGGTCGGGGACATGTCAAGCGGGATGTTGTAAATATTGCGTCCTGCGGTTTGTGTCAGCAGCTCTTTGAAAAAATCACCGAAGTAGCTTTCTTTGACATCCACGAAAAATCCGGCTTTGAAAGTTTCATCTTTTTCTGCAGGATTTACCGCCGGTGCAGCTACAAAAGACCCTTTGCGCGGGTAGCGGGTGAGCAAGCCCTCCTGTTCCAGACGCTGAAGAACATTATTGGCAGTAATATAGGAAACATTACATGATTCTGCAAAATCACGGCCGCCGGGAAATTTATCCCCCGGGGCATAAATCCCGTCTTTTATCTGCTGCTTGACATGATTGAATAATTGTTCTGTTTTTGTCATGATATATACCAGATTTTTGCTTCTGATATATATTAGCATGGCAAAAATCAAAAGTCAAACAGTTTTGAAAAAAATAATTAAAATTTTCTTTCAAACAGAATTTAACAGCAAATTTACAAAATTATTTCTGTTTCGGATAACTGCCGAGAATTTTGAAGAACGAGCTGTTGTTTTTGATTTCAGTCAGTGCGGCAGCGATTTCCGGAGTATCTGCATGTCCGTCGATATCAACGAAAAAACAGTATTGACCGGTGGTGCTGAACGGACGGCTCTCAATCATGCTCATGGAGATATTGTTTTCCTGCAGGGGCTTCAACGCATCGAACAGCGCACCGCTGCGGTCCTGCAATACAAAACAAATTGAACATTTATCATTGCCGGTTGCTTTGACGGATTGTTTGCCGACGATGAGGAAGCGGGTGGAGTTGCGCGGATGATCTTCAATATGTTCCGCAATAACGTTCAAACCGGACATGTCGATGGCGGCATTTCCTGCAATGGCGGCACTTTCGGGGCTGTGGATTGCTGCTTCAATGGCACTCACGCTGCTGGAACATTCGATTGTTGTGATGTCAGGAAGTTTTTCCGCCAGAAATTTACGGCATTGACCAAGTATCTGCGGATGGCTGTAAACGATTTTTATTTTTTCAAAAGCATAGTTTGAAAGCAGGTAATGTGAAATCCGTATATTGAATTCAGCAGTGATTCGCAAGTCAAGTTCCCGCAGAGTGTCAAGTGTTTGATTCACAACACCTTCCACGGCATTTTCGACCGGAACACAGGCGAAGTCTGTCAGCCCTTTTTCAACGGAGTGCAATGCTTCGATGATGCTGTGGCACGGAATAGCTTCGACACCGTGGCCGAAATGCTGCATGAGTGCCTGGTGTGAAAAAGTTCCTTTGGGACCGAGAAATGCCACTTTTAATACCTGTTCAGTGCGGATCGCACCTGAAATGATTTCACGGTAGATCGCCCGGACGGTATGTTCATCCAGACGGCAGTTGTTGTAATCGAGAAGTTTTTTCATCAGTGCTTTTTCGCGTTCCGGTACATAAACCGGCATTTTCAGGGAATGTTTGATTTTGCCGATTTCAGCAACCTGCTCATAGCGTTTGGCGAGCAGGTCGATAATCTGTTTATCTATGGAATCAATGGCTTCGCGGAAAGGCTGCAGTTGGTCTGACATTTTCTACTCCTTGTATGAAATTAACGGATAAAATTTGAATAAATATAACATTTTAATTGACATTGTCAAGTTGAAGATGTACATTATTGAAATAAAACAGGGAAAATAGTATTATGAAAAAAATCATTGTTCTGATAATTTTTTGCGCGTTTTTGTGCGGCTGTGCCGTGCCGTACCGTTTGCAGATGAGCAAGCCAGCGCCTTTGACCGGAAAAGATGAAAAAAATGCTGTCGGGATGTCGCAAATTCTTGGTATTAAGCATGAAAATACATTAGTTTTGGACAGTATTGCATTGGAATTTGCGTTGCAGTATCCGGAATATTTTGCAGATTCTGTCCGAATGCTCGGTTTCAAAGCTGTTGCTGTGCCGTTTGCAGCAAGCATGGATGCCGATATTGAAACGGCGCGCGGCAGAGAGATGTTTGAATTTGTCATGTTTTTGAATATGAAGAGTTTAAAAACTTTTTATTTGCTTCGCGAGGGGGATTATATAAACCGTAGAAAAGGTACTGAATTTGTTTGGGGCAAAGGAAATCCATACCGTAATACCTTGCTGAATCTCAAGAACTTTTGGCGGGAACTGCCGGACAGTGCGGAAATGCCGACG
The DNA here is from genome assembly GCA_045538635.1 of Victivallaceae bacterium. Lineage (GTDB taxonomy): Bacteria > Verrucomicrobiota > Lentisphaeria > Victivallales > Victivallaceae > RGIG5270. The sequence goes on along the minus strand of JAZSRU010000104.1, from coordinate 2,663 downwards.
GTTATCATCGCTCTGGAAATGAATCATTGGAATGACAGCAATGTGAACCGTCCTGCCGGATTGCTTTTTACATGGCGCAAAGGCAAGGATAAAAAAGGCGATTCCAATGACCGTATGTTCTGTAAATCCATGCGGTTTTTTGATGAAAGCCGTCAAGTCCTTGATTTGGAACAAGTAATATTGATGCTGGATGAAGAGGTCGTTTGTGCCGGAGAAAAGGGGGCGCTGACTGATGGCACTTGTACGCAGCTGCTGAAAAAAGCTGATGCGTTGGCTGTGAATTTCAGTTCAGCAGCAATAGCAGAGGATGTCCGGCAGAAATTGCAGTTTGTGCGCGGCATTTCTGAAAAAGGGTGTGTTTTTGCTGTCATATCTCCGAAGATGCGCTCAGTTGACAGTTTCAGTAAATGGCTCGGAGTGTTGCGTGATTGGAATTCCGGCGCATTCAAGTATGAGGCTTGTGCGGGGATTTGGGTTCAGGATTGGATGAAATTGAATAAAATATGGAGGCTTGAAAAATGAAATGTCCGGCTTGCGGATTTCTGGATGATAAGGTGGTTGATTCCCGTTCGGTAAAAGATGGAGCAGGTGTGCGCCGCCGTCGGGTCTGTTTGAATTGTTCTCACCGGTTTTCCACTTATGAGGGAATCATCCGCGAAGAGTTGCGCGTTGTCAAACGCAGTGGTATCTGTGAGGATTTTGACAAAGATAAACTGCGGCGCGGTATCCGCAATGCATGTTATAAGCGCCCTGTCGATTCGGATCGCATCGATCAGATAGTCGAGGATGTGAACAGTCTTATTCAGAAGGAGTTCGACAAAGATGTACCGAGTTCTGAAATCGGTCGTATTGTCATGGAGGCTTTGAAAAAAGTCGATCAGGTCGCTTATGTCCGCTTTGCTTCAGTTTACCGTAAATTCAAAGATGTCGATGAATTTATCAATGAAATCCGTGCTTTGAACAAATGATATTTATATGATAAAGTTGGGTGAAAAAAAATTTTTGCTTGCTGATGAAAACGGTGATTCGATACCTTTTTCGGCGGCAGATCTGCAAGCTGAGCTTGTAAATTGTTTTTTGAGTGCAGGAATGCGCGACAGCAGTTGTTTTGCAGAAGATGTTGCTTTGGCGGTTGAATATGCGCTGGAGGAGAATATCCTTGAAGGCAATATTGTAGGAATGCAGGAATTGAATGCGCTGGTGATGGATACTCTCGAAAAAGCCGGTTTTATGAGTGCCGCAGAATGGTTTGCGCGCCGTAACGGCCGGAAAATTGAGGTGCTTTTTGATACCGGTGCCGCTGGAATCGCTGAAATTGCTGCCAAGCGCGGAATGCTGTTTGAACGCGACAGCGGTGATGAGATCATCCACTGCTGTGAAAATGCTTTCCGGATGATGAATATAAAAGAATGTCCGGCAGGCTTGATTGTTGAAATGCTGCGCTATTATAATAATATGCATAAAGAAGGCAAAACCGGCACCGGAAAAACTGTCAGAACTCCGAAGTGTGATTATTTTATCCGGATCGCAGAGGTCCGGCAGCAATTCCCGGAAGGATTATGTGAGTTGATTGACAGCGGTGTGTTGAAGATAAATGATGTAACTGTTTATCATCCGAGCATCAGGATTTACCTTGATTTCAATGTTTTTGCTCAAAAGAAAGAGCTGCATCCGGTTCTTACTGAAATGGTTTGGATGGTCTATGCCGTTGAACTTGGTCAGAGCATCGATGCTGCTGTTGAGGTTATTCAGCGCGAATTTTCGGCGTCCGGAGGGAAAAAAGAGCTTCCTGTTTATCTGACTGTAAATAATATGAATCTATTTACTGACATATATTTCGGCGCAGACAGCATGAAAGACAGGAAACTTGCTGATTATTTGATTGAAAGTTTGCAGAATAATATGGTAAACCGATTTTATAAGGTGCGTTTTTGACCGTAAAAAGTGCTTTTTTGCAAAAAAATCAAAAAAAAATCAAAAAAAAGTGCTTTTGGGGGTTGCAAAATCAAATATTGAGAGTATAGTATAAGCACTGTTCACAATTGAACTGTATTTACTCATGTGCTCGGGTGGCGGAACTGGCAGACGCGTATGGTTGAGGTCCATATGGAGCAATCCTTGGGGGTTCAAGTCCCCCCTCGAGTACCATTTTTATTCAATGGACAGTAAGATGCCCTCATGGCTCAGTCGGTAGAGCACATCCTTGGTAAGGATGAGGTCACCGGTTCAAGTCCGGTTGAGGGCTCCATTTTTGAAAGGCAAAAGTTTTTTTGAACTTGAATAATAACAACATTTAGCTAACTCTATAACGTTTATCAGGAGGTAAAAATGGCTAAGGAAAAATTCGAAAGATCGAAACCGCATGTTAACGTCGGTACTATCGGCCACGTTGACCATGGCAAAACCACATTGACCGCTGCTATTACTATGGCTTTGACCAAAAAGTTCGGCGGTGAAGTTCGCAGCTACGCTGAAATCGACAACGCTCCCGAAGAACGTGAACGCGGTATTACTATCAATACTTCACACGTTGAATACCAGACTGCAAATCGTCACTATGCTCACGTTGACTGCCCCGGACACGCTGACTATGTTAAAAACATGATCACCGGTGCTGCTCAGATGGACGGCGCTATCCTCGTTATCGCTGCTACTGACGGTCC